>NZ_JBGCBY010000004.1:0-383408 GCF_041262165.1 Streptacidiphilus sp. MAP12-16 | reverse complement strand
TGGCGGGGGGGGGGGGGGGGGGCGCGGCCACATCTGTGTTCTTTTGCCCGGGGGGGGGGGGGGGGGGGGGGGGGGGGGGGGGGGGGGGGGGGCCCCCCCCCCCCCCCCCCCGACTGGTAGAAGACGAGCGGGCCTTGATTGTTCGTGAAATCTTCGAGATTTTCACAAATAATCAATTTTATTTGCCCTGGGGCCGAGCCTCAGGCCCCTCGTTCCTGCACGTCACCGCCGCTTCCTTGGCTGAACTCGACGGGAGTTCAGCCAAGGAAGCTCGCCGTGAGGTACGGCGAGCGCCGCGCCCGGTGCATTCACGGCCGCGCCCCAACCTCCTGAAGCAGCATGCAGATACTAGTGGCACACCGGCGGTTCATGATGCGACGGACGCTGCCGGATCGTTCCCGATAGTGGCCTCGGCGATGTCATCCTGCGGGGAAGTTCGAGCGACCGTCGCAAAGTTGAACGCCTTGTCGCGAATGGTGATTGTCCACGAGAGTCCAGACCTCTTGCCCACGGTAAGTCCCAACACGATGAGCGGCATATGCCACTCGTACTTCACGAGCGTGCCTTGGTCCGCATGGGTGTCCGAGCCGTCGTGCGCCGATACATTGCCGTAGTTGTTGACGGCAAAGACGTCGGGCGTGGCAATCATCTTCCCGATTCTGGCCTGGCCGGCTTCAATGAAGTCTTCTCGCCGCTCGACGCGAGACAGCAGGTCAATCTGCCGTTGCTCCTCGGCGCGATAGTAGTCACGGATCTGGATTCCCGTGCTTTGCGTGATTACGCTTCGCGGCACTGTCAGAAACTGAAGCGAGTTGCCGAGGGGCAGCTTCGGCGAGTAAAGACTGTTCTTGAGGACGAACATGTTTCCGCTATCGCGGTGAAGGAAATCCTTCTTCATTCTTTCCAAAAAGGGGCCGATCGTGGTCGGCGAGTCACAGCTTTCGGTGAACGTGACGGGGAGTTCTTTGGTCGCACCGGCGGGCGGAGTCTCAACGGGCGGCAAGAAGTCTGCCAGCTCATCGGATCGGATCCCCAGCTCTGCGAGGCCCTGGACGATCTGGAAGCCGTCCTGCCGAGTCTTCAGGGTCCTCATCAGCGCCTGGTGGAATCGGAAGGTTTTGTATCCGTCTTGCAGCGGAAACGGCACGCACGTAAAGATGCCCTGCAGGTGCGGGTCGGAGCGGTAGGTGACGGAAGCGAGCAGAAAGCTGTCGTAGTAGCTTTCGTACTTTTCCGCAAGGAGTCCTTGGAAGGACGAGAGGGGGAAATCCTCAGGAGTGTCGAAGGTCAGCTCCACCAAGTGGCACTTGGAGAAGAGCGGATTCCCCCGAAAGAAGTGCGTCATGGCCTCCTCGAACTCGGTGAGATCGAAGGCCCTGTCAACCTTGTACGTTGAGAGCGACGGAAAGAACTGTGACGCATTGATGAACGAGAACGTGGTCAGGGAGAGCCGAAGGACTTTGTCGGCGATGGAGAGGGTCATTTGGTTACCTCCATTAACTGGTGTGCGCCGGGAGGCGCCGTCGGCGATTTCCCGCCAAAACGCGCCACATGGTGCCCGGGGTGCACAGTGTTGTCGGCAGTTCGAGCAAGTACTGGACTTTCAGGAATTTCTCGGCCACGACCATGTCCGTTTCGGCTGCGGCGAGCACCTTGTCCATGTAGGAGTTGATGAGCCGCACGGGAAGTGGTCTCGGGCCTTCGATCTGAGGTAGGGCCAGGTCGCTGCCGGTCGCCATCTGCCAGGCGACGCCGATGGGTTTGGCGGCCTTGCGGAAGAATCGTTGCGCGACCTGATCCAGGTCACCGCTCAGCGAGTCACGCAGCGCCATTGCCTGGAGCGAGGCCACCGTCATCCCCTGGGCGTAGATGGGGTTGAAGCTGGATATCGCATCGCCCACCACCAGCAGCCTGCGCGGGAATCGGGTCAGCTTCTCATAGCGACGGCGCACGCTCGCCGGGAACCGGTGCGCGGAAATCTCGCTGAGCGGCTCAGCGTCGCGGATCGCCGCGAAGACGTGTTCGGGAACCAACGGCCTGGCGAACTCCACCCACCCGGCCGGGTCGGTCGGCGGATGGTGATCGCGGTAACCGATCAGCGTCAGGACCCAGCGGCCGTCCTCTTCCTCCAGGAATTCCGCGCCCATGGGGCTCCCCGGTGCGTGCCCGATGATCACGACCTTCTCACGGCCCATCGAACCAGGGGCCGGCCGCAGATACCGGCTGGTGTACATGATGTCGACGTCGATACGGTCCTCGCGCGGCGGCTCGTATCCCATCTCGACCAGCCACTTGGTGGTCCGTCCAGACCGGCCGGTTGCGTCCACCACCAGATCGGCGGGGATCACATCCTCAGAGCCGCCCTCGTACCTGACACGCGCACCGGTGACAGCGCCATTGTCCGAGGTGGTCTCGAGGCCGGTGACCTGGCACTGGTCGATCAGCTTGATCTGCGCAAGAGCCCCGATCCGGGCGCGGAGCCGACTCTCCAAATGCGGCCGGCTCGGCTGGTAGGTGCGGGACAGATCGGCGTACTCGCCGTCCATGCACAACAAGTGCCCGCCCAAGCGCATCCGCAGCTCGGCAGGTCCGTCGATGACTGGCGCGCCACCGGCAACGAAGTCGTCGAGTATCCCGGGGAACAGCTCCTCGAAGATCTTCGCACCCTTGGAGAGCAGGCCATGAGCGTGGCGGCCCTGCGGCACACCTCGCCGCTGAGTCCTCTGCCCGTCCGGCAGCTGGTCACGCTCTATCACCGTTACCCGTTCGAATGCCTCGGAGAGCACCCGGGCGGCAAGCAGACCCGAGATACTCGCGCCCAGCACCACCGCATGTTCACCGATACGCTTCACTGGAATTCCTTCTGGTTGGGCAAGTGTCTTGTGTGGGGTATGTCATGCGATATATGGGTGGTCGCGGCCGATGCTCGGGCGATAGTTTCCCGAATCCTTCGATACGGATATCATCGAGGTGTTTGGTACGCACCGCGAATATAAGTGCCCCATAGGTTTGGCCACCGCACGTGGCGCAGTATTGGCTTGTTCGTTCCATCGAGCGCGGCTCGCGTGGCCGAAATTCACGTCGGATGCGAGGCTCCAGCGCGCGCCGGCGACCAGGCTGGCGGCACGTCTCCGGGCACCGGTGCCGGGCCGGAGCTCCGGGCTGCCGGTAGTAGTCGTGGGCGTCCCTCGCACAGGGGATAGGAGCGCAGGCCGGCCGGCAGGCGGGCCGACTCCCGGACGGTCGACTGGCCGTCGCCCTGAGCCTCGATCGGTGGATCGGGGCTCAGAGCTCGTAACACGACCACGGTGTCGGCTTGTTGATCCTTCGCCAGCAGATGAGGGTGCATGCGAGTGAGACGAGTGAGTCGTGGAGGTCGAGGCGTCGTTCCCAGCGGGTGGCGAGAGGCTTGAACTGGTGGAGCAGGGCGAAGGTCTGCTCGATGACGTAGCGGAGCTTGCCGAGGCCGCGGATGTTGGGCTCGCCTCGACGGGAGATGACAGGCAGGATCCGACGCCGGGTCAGCTCGCGTCGGACGTGCCGACTGTCGTAACCCTTGTCACCGAGAAGGGACTCGGGCCGCTGGGGTGGCCGACCCGGTCGGCCGGCCACGGAGGGGACACCGTCGACCAGGGCGAGGGCCTGGGTGATGTCGGGGACGTTGCCGCCGGTCGTGATCACTTTCAGCGGCGTGCCGCTGCCGTCGCAGCTCAGGTGGTGTTTGCTGCCCGACTTACCGCGATCGACCGGCGGCAACTGCTGCCATGTGATGCGCGTCAACAGCACGAACAGGATCCCCTGCAGGCACAGCCGGTCGTCCACCGGCCGCGGTCCCGGGGAGCGCTCCGGCCACGGCGGCAGGACCGGCTCGATCAGCGCCCACAGCTCGTCATCGACCATCCACGGTGCACTCACACCACCACAACGGACGAATCGTCACACCGGACACGGCCCGCCAGCCCACAACCACAAGATCGTGTTACGAGTACTCAGGCAGAGTCGCGCCTGCCATGGAGTAGATCCTTCAGACGGTGATACCCGCTGGAATCTTTCGGCCAGACAGCGGTGATCGGCTTCCCGAACCAGCCAGGGTTGAGCAAAATCTCGAATACCCGCCGTACGCGGGAGCGGGGGATTCGACAGAAATCTCATGAACCAATACATGATTGTGCTCTTTCGGCGTCGTCGTGACTGGTTGTGCCTGCCCTTGTACGCGCGGTGATCCCGCTTTACTTCGGCACTACAGGAAGATCCAATGGTCGACATCACCGGCACCGCTGAAACCACCGATACGTTGTCGAGGTCCCGCAGCGACGCGGAACTGCGAGCGATCAACCGTGCGGTCGTGGAGAAGTACATGAATACCCGCGGGCAGGATCGCCTGCGTCGGCACCTTCTGTTCACCGAAGACGGCACCGGTGGTCTCTGGACGACCGAAACTGGGCAGCCGATCGTCATCACGGGCAGAGACCGACTGGGTGACCACGGCCAATGGTCGCTCAAGTGCTTCCCCGACTGGGCCTGGACGAACATCGAGATCTTCGACACGCAGGACCCCAACCAGTTTTGGGTCGAATGCGACGGCGAGGGAACGATCCGCTTCCCCGACTACCCCGACGGCCATTACCGCAATCACTTCCTGCACTCCTTCCTGTTCGAGAACGGGAAGATCAAGCGCCAGCGCGAGTTCATGAACCCCTGCGAGCAGTTCAGGGCGCTGGGCATCGCCGTCCCTCAGGTCAAGCGGGCCGACATACCGACCTGAACGCCGTTCGCCGGGCGTCTTCTTATCAATCAATGGAGCAGGTCGTTATGGGAAACATCCTTGCCGACATCGAGAGAGCCCAGGCGCGCCATCAGCCCGAATGGGACAAACCCTCACAGGTCGAGCTCGTACGAGCGATGCTGTTATCTGTCACGCCGCTGGTGACCGCGGCGCAGGTAGAGAACCTCCGCTCCGGCCTGGCCCGCGTCGCTACCGGCGAGATGCAGGTGCTGCAGGCTGGGGATTGTGCGGAGGACCCAGCCGAGTGCACCGCTGGGCACATTCAAGGCAAGACCGGACTCATCGACCTGCTCGCCCAGAACCTGGAGACCGCCACCGGCAAGCAGACGCTGCGGGTCGGGCGGATCGCAGGGCAGTTCACCAAGCCCCGCTCCAGCCGGGTCGAAAAACTCGGCGATGACGAACTGCCGTCCTTCTTCGGGCACATGATCAACGGGCCGGAGCCTACCCACGAGAGCAGGCGTCCCGATCCACTGCGCATGCTCACGGGCTACATGGCGGCGCGGGAGATCATGATGCAGCTCGGGTGGGTTGGGTCAGCGCCTCGGCTTGACGGACCTGTTGTCTGGACCAGCCATGAAGCGCTGCTTCTGGACTATGAGATATCGATGCTCCGAGAGCTCGACGGCGGTCGGCACTTGCTCGGCTCCACCCACTGGCCGTGGATCGGCGAGCGGACCCGGCAGATCGACGGCCCGCACGTCGCACTGCTCGCCCAGGTGGTCAACCCGGTTGCCTGCAAGGTCGGCCCGTCAATGACCGTCAGCGAGATCGTCGAGCTGTGCGACCGGTTGGACCCGGAGCGGGAGCCGGGCCGGCTTTCACTCATCGTGCGCATGGGCGCCGACCTCGTCGCTGACAGGCTGCCCCGGCTCGTCGAGGCTGTGCAGTCGGCCGGGCACCCGGTGGTCTGGCTCAGCGACCCGATGCACGGGAACACCGATTGCGCGGCTGACGGCACCAAATACCGGCTCGTGGGAACCGTGGCCCGGGAAGTCCGCGGCTTCCGGCGGGTCCTGGACCTGGCGGGGGTTCCGGCCGGGGGGCTTCACCTCGAGGCGACCCCCGACGACGTGACCGAGTGCGTGCTGGACACGGCCGAGCTGGGGTCGGGCCCCGTCACCAGCCTGTGCGATCCGCGACTGAACACCCCCCAGGCCATCGAGGTGGTCTCGGCGTGGTCCGAGTATTGAGATTCCTAGAGAGGGAGCCTTTGATGACGGGAATACCGCCGATTGTGTCTTACAGACTGCCGCCGAGGGATGTGCTGCCGGAAAACGCCGTGCGCTGGACTGTCGACCCGGATCGGGCGGTGCTCCTCATCCACGACATGCAGAGCTATTTCCTCAAGCCCTTTGAGGACGGCATGCGCAGCGAATTGGTAAGTAACATCGCCGACCTCAAGAAACGCTGCGGAGAGCTGAGGGTGCCGGTGGCCTACACCGCCCAACCCGGCGGGATGACGGACCGGCAACGTGGGCTCCTGAAGGACTTCTGGGGCCCCGGCATGCGCACTGACGAGGCCGAACGCGCGGTCGTGCCCGAGCTCAAACCCGACGCGGACGACTGGATGAGCACGAAATGGCGCTACAGTGCGTTCTTCGGGTCGGAGCTGCTGCAGCGCATGCGCGCGCTACAGCGTGACCAGTTGATCATTTGCGGCGTCTACGCGCACATCGGTGTTCTGTCGACCGCTTTGGACGCGTTCTCCAACGACATCCAGCCCTTCCTGGTGGCCGACGCGCTCGGCGACTTCTCCGAAGCCCGCCACAAAATGACCCTCGAATACGCGGCACGCTGCTGCGCCATGGTGGTCCGAACCGAGGACGTGCTCGCATGAGCGCCCTGCTCGAGCAGGTTCTCGCGCTGGAACTACCCGCCTTCGCGATCATCCACCGTCCCGAAAGCGGCTCCCCCGGGACGCTGGACATCCTGACCGGCCAGGTGACCGAGTACAAGTCGCTGGGCGACATCCCGTTGGCCGACGACTCCGGGCCGGGTCCCGCGCTCGACACGCTGGTGCTCGTCCCCTACCGGCAACTGGCTGATCGCGGCTTCGCCGCGCAAGACGACGCCACGCCCCTGCTCGCGATGAACCTCACCGCTCGCGACACGGTGCCGGCAGCCGAAGCGCTTGCCCGCTTCCCGCAGGTCCCGACAGAATTGACCGGCGGACACTTCGACGTGGACGACGCCGCCTATGCGCAGATGGTGCGCCAGATCGTCACCGAGGAGATCGGCACCGGCGAGGGTGCCAACTTCGTGATGAAGCGCTCGTTCGTCGCGGACATCGGCGACTACTCCCCGACCAGCGCCCTGTCGTTCTTCCGGCGGCTGTTGGAGCGCGAGGAGAAGGCCTACTGGACCTTCATCATCCACACCGGCCGCAACACTCTCGTTGGTGCGACACCGGAGCGCCATATCTCGCTCGCCGGCGGCACAGCCGTCATGAACCCGATCAGTGGCACGTACCGGTATCCGTCCGGCGGCCCCACCTTGCAGGGGGTCATGGAGTTCCTCGCCGACACCAAGGAGACCGACGAGCTCTACATGGTCCTCGACGAGGAACTGAAGATGATGGCCCGGCTGTGCGATGACGGGGGGCGCGTCCACGGGCCGTACCTGAAAGAAATGGCGCGGCTGGCGCACACCGAATACCTGATCGAAGGCAGGACCAGCCGCGATGTGCGTGAGGTTCTGCACGAGACGATGTTCGCCCCGACTGTCACCGGGAGCCCGCTGGAGAGCGCGGCCAGGGTCATCTCGCGCTACGAGCCGAAAGGACGCGGCTACTACAGCGGGGTCGCCGCGCTGATCGGACGGGACGCGGCCGGACGGCACACACTTGACTCGGCGATCTTGATCCGGACGGCCGACATCGATCCCGGCGGCCGGATGAACATCTCCGTGGGGGCCACACTGGTGCGCCACTCCGACCCGATGGCTGAGGTCGCCGAGACCCACAGCAAGCTGGCGACCCTGCTCAACGCGCTCAAGTCCGACCGTTCATCCGGTTACGCGGCCAACCCGGAGGTCCGCGCCGCGCTCGATCGCCGCAACGAGGGGATCGCGGGCTACTGGCTTCGGGACACGTATGACCGCCCGCCGGCCGGGGCCTTGCTGGACGGTATGACGGCACTGGTCGTGGACGCGGAGGACACCTTCACCGCGATGCTCGACCAGCAGTTGCGGTCACTGGGGTTGTCTGTGGAGGTCCGCCGCTTCGACGAGCCGTACGAGGTGGCGGCCTACGACCTGACGGTCTTCGGTCCCGGTCCGGGAGATCCGCGGATGACCTCCCACCCCAAGATCGCCAAGCTGCGGCAGTCGGTCGACACCGCGCTGGCGAGTCACCGGCCGATGCTGGCCGTGTGCCTGAGCCATCAGGTACTCAGCATGAGGCTCGGCTTCGACCTGCACCGCCGCGAGGTACCCAACCAGGGTGTACAGCGTGAGATCGACCTGTTCGGCGTGCGCGAACGAGTGGGCTTCTACAACACGTTCGCCGCGCACAGCGCGGTGAGCAAGCGAACCGTCGAAGGGATCGGTGTGGTCGAGGTGAGCCGAGACGAGGAGACCGGCGAGGTGAACGCGCTACGCGGGCCGGGCTTCGCCTCGGTTCAGTTCCACGCCGAGTCGGTGCTCACCGTCGACGGCCCGCGCATCATCAGCGAGGCGATACAGGGGGTGCTCGGCCGATGAGAGTGGATGTCGTCTGGTGGGACCTGGCCAGGTCCCAGCAGACCGTCGAATCCCTGGAGAAGGATCTTCGTGACGGCTCCGTCGAGCCGTGGCGCGAGGTCAAGGGACTGCGCCTGAAGCTGTGGATCGCCGACCGTGAACGCGGCCGTTGGGGCGCGGTCATGTGGTGGGATTCGGATGTTCCGGCAGATCAGCCGCTGCCCCCCAACCGGGCGGCCGAGCTGATCGGGTACGCACCCGACCACCGCGCCGGCTTCGACGTCGCAGCGGTGGCCGAGGGGATCGACTCGCTCGGCTTTGCCTTCTCCGCCGGGCCCTCGATATCGGCACAAGCCGTGGAGCGCTGACAATGCACCGATACATGGTCGTAGACGCTTTTGCCAGCGAGCCGCTGCTGGGCAACCCGGTCGCCGTCTTCTTCGACAGCGAGGATCTGACCGGTGAGACGATGCAACGCATCGCGAAGGAGATGAACCTCTCCGAGGTCACCTTCGTGCTGCCGGCCGAGCAAGGCGGCGACGCACGGATCAGGATCTTCACCCCGGTGAACGAACTGCCGTTCGCCGGGCACCCGATGCTCGGCACGGCCTTCGCGCTCGGTCGGACCTGGAGTCGCGACAGGCTGCAGCTGGAGACCGCGATGGGTGTCATCCCGTTCGAGCTGGGTACCCGCGACGGCGCCCCGTGGGTCCAGATGGAGCAGCCGGTTCCCAGTTCGAAGCCCTACGATTTCGCCACGGACCTCCTGGCCGCACTCGGGGTCGAGTCATCGACGGCCCCGGTCGAGATTTACCACAACGGGCCGCGTCACGTGTTCGTGGGGTTGAGCGACGTCGGGGCGCTTTCCGCTCTCCATCCGGATCATCGCGCCCTCTCGCGCTTCCCCGATATGGCCGCCAACTGCTTCGCCCCGGCAGGCGGGGGTTGGCGGACGCGGATGTTCTCCCCCGCCTACGGTGTGGTCGAGGACGCGGCGACCGGTTCCGCTGCCGGGCCTCTCGCGATTCACCTGGCCAGACACGGGTTCGCCGAGTACGGGCAGGAGATCAAAATTACCCAGGGCGTGGAAATGGGACGCGCGTCGGTCATGAGGGCGACCGCCGAGGGGGTCGGCGAGTCAATCCGCTCGGTCCACGTCGGCGGGCACGCCGTCGTGGTTGCCGAGGGAACAATCAATGTCTAGCGGGGAGCCTTTCGTGGACGCCAGTGGATTCGAGTCCCTCAGCGGGAAGGTCGACCTCCCCTTCCCCGAGTACGACGAGCCGCCGTCGGAGCCTCTCCAGCTGGTGCGTAGCTGGCTTTCCGAGGCACGGGAAAGCGGAGTCCGTGAGCCCAGCGCGCTGGCGCTGGCCACTGCGGACTCCCGCGGCCGCGCCTCCAACCGGATAGTCGCTATCACCGATGTCACTGACCTCGGTCTGGTGTTCACCAGCCACAGCTGTAGCCAGAAAGGACGTGAAATCGCTGCTACGGGGTGGGCGTCGGGTTTGCTGTACTGGAGAGAGACCGGTCAGCAGATCATTCTCTCCGGTCCAGTCGTGCTACTGCCCGACGCCGAGTCGGACGCCCTGTGGTCCGCCCGGCCGATTCCGTTGCACGCCATGTCGACGGTCACCGAGCAGAGTGAGCCACTGGAGGACGTCGAGGCTCTGCGCGCCAGGGCACGCAGCCTGGAACTGACCGGGTCGCCCCAGCCCCGGCCGGAGTTCTTCGTCGGCTACCGGCTGCAGCCCGACGTCGTCGAATTCTGGTCCGCGAGTTCGGATCGGCTGCACCGCAGGCTGCGCTATGACCGCGACGCGCTCGAGTGGCGTACGAGCCGGCTGCAACCGTAGTCCCCGCTCCTTCGACAAACCCTCCTGGCGCTCACCGCCTTTCGCCGGTTCGGCGGCATCGTCGTCGTGCCCGGATACACCCGACCCTTTCCATGAGGGAGAGACAATGCCCCATACCGCAGAACGGATCCTGGATCTTCCGTTCGACGTCCAGCCCGATCCGGACGAGTTCATCCGCGCCGCCATGGAGTGGCACTTCAATCCCGAGACCGGCTGCACGTTCTGGCTGGACCGAGCCGCTACTCTCGGCTTCGATCCGCGAGCCGATGTCAAGACATACGAGGACCTCCGGCTCTTCCCGAACGTGGCCGCGGAGCTTCGTGACGTCCGTGGCGAGGACCTGGTTCCCCGGGGATACGGAAATCAGCCCGACGTGATCGGGTTCTTCGAAAGCGGCGGCACCACCGGCGCTCCGAAGCGGGTCGTTCTGATGCAGGACTGGCTGGACCGCATGGTGGGCTGGAGCAATGCGAACCTTGACCGTCACGGTGTGCCGCGCGGAGCGAACTGGCTGGGAATCATCCCGACCGGGCCGCACGTCGTGGGCGCCCTGTTCCGGCGGCACGCCGTCACGCACGGCCGCCATGGCTTCACGATCGACCTCGATCCGCGCTGGGTGAAGCGGCTCATCGCCGACGGTCAGTTCGGGCAGGTCGACGCCTACGCCCAGCACCTCATCGACCAGGCCGCCGAGGTCCTGCGGACGCAGGACGTCGGCCTGCTCACCATCACGCCACCGCTGCTGGAACGGCTGTC
This sequence comes from Streptacidiphilus sp. MAP12-16, assembly GCF_041262165.1. Classification (NCBI taxonomy): domain Bacteria; kingdom Bacillati; phylum Actinomycetota; class Actinomycetes; order Kitasatosporales; family Streptomycetaceae; genus Streptacidiphilus; species Streptacidiphilus sp. MAP12-16. The sequence continues at coordinate 372,329 of NZ_JBGCBY010000004.1, read as the reverse complement.
CAGGGACGAGAAGCTGGTCGCCCTGGTGAACGAGCGGGTGAAGTGCATCAGGTGGGGAGGTACGACGATGGACACCGACTCCCGGCGCATCTTCAAGACCGAGGTGTTCCCCGAGGTCGCGCTGTGCGGCGAGTACGGAAGCACGATGATCATCGGGGTTGCGGGCGAGCGTGCCGGGATCTCCGTCGACGATCCGTGTGTCTTCGACTCGTTCTCCCCCTATGTGACCTTCACGGTCGTCGATCCGAAGAGCCTTGAGCCGGTGCCCTACGGAGAGCGAGGCCAGGTGCTGGTCAACCACGTCAGCAAGTCCTTCCTGCTGCCCAGCAACCTGGAACGTGACCTTGCCACTCGGATTCCGCAGGTGAACGGCGCGGTCGGGGACTCAGTCGCCGACATCGCCACGGTCGCGGTGTTCGATGACGAGGCCGTCATCGAAGGGGTCTACTGATGATCGACCTGCCCGCGCTCGGTGCAACGGGCGCCTTCCGCGCCAGCAACAGGCAGACGGTCACCGATGTGGCAGGCACTGCCCTCGCGGAACTGAGCCTTGTGCCGCCGTTGTATGTCAACCGCACCATGGCGGCGCTGCGCCGGGGCAGCGGCATGCCGGCCGACGAACGGGCCGACGCGCTGATCCGTGCGGCCACGCTCTTCGCGACCGCGACGATCGACGGCCTGACCGTCGAGGAGTATCAATACGCTGTCAGTCGAGTCGGGGGAGTCCCGATCTCCTCCGTCGTCGCGGCGACCACGACGGTCGCCGAACGAGTGGCGAAGGCTCATTCGAGCGTCCAGTACGCGCGCCCACGGGGGGCGGTTGACAACTGGCGCGATCCGCTGACGCGGACCGGGCGTTCGGTATGGACACGGCGCGGAGACGTGTTCGCCGTGCACGCCGCGGGCAACCATCCCGGCACCCACAGCATCTGGCCGGAGGCACTGGCGCTGGGATACCGCGTCGCGGTCCGCCCGTCGAGCCGCGATCCCTTCACCCCGCACCGGCTCGTGGCGGCACTGCGGAGCGCGGGATTCGCCGACGACCAGGTGGTGCTCCTGCCCACCGACCACGCCGGTGCCGACGCCGTTCTGCGCGGCGCCGACCTGGGGATGGTGTACGGCGGCGAGGAGGTGACCCGCAAGTACGGCGAGGCCGCGACGGTGCTGCCGCAGGGGCCGGGTCGGTCGAAGATCCTCATCACGGCCGATGTGGACTGGCGCGACCACCTGGACGTGATCGTCTCATCCGTGAGCGGCCACGGCGGGACCGGATGCGTGAACACGACAGCCATCTTCGTGGAGGGCGACCCGGCTCCGCTCGCCGAGGCCGTCGCGGCGCGGTTGTCCGCCGCGATGCCCTGTCTGCCGCCCGAGGATGACAAGGCCGTACTCCCCGTACAGCCGGTCGCGGTCGCCAAGGCGATCGAAACGTACCTGCTGAAGAAGGCGGCGGGCGCCCGGCCCTGGCTCGGCGGCGACGGCATCGTGGGCGAACTCGGGGACGGGAGCGCCGCGCTGATGCCGGCCGTCCACCAACTCGACGATCCAGCCGCTCCGCAGGCAGGTATGGAACTGCCGTTCCCCTGCGTGTGGATCGCGCCGTGGACACCCGAGGCCGGTACGGAGCCGCTGAAGAACACGCTCGTGCTCAACGCGATGACCCACGACACCCAGCTCATCGACCGCCTGCTCGACGAGCCGACCATAAGCAACGTGTACCTGGGAAGCCAGCACACCCACTGGATGGATCCCTCGGTACCGCACGATGGCTACCTGGCCGACTTCCTCATGCGGAACAAGGGCGTCATCCGGAACGGACTCCCCGTGCCTGTCGGCCGCCACTGAAAGTGGTTCCGGCGACGCTCGCGTTCGCACCGTGAGTGCGGTTCCGATATCGCCCCCGGCGGCTCGCCACCGGGATGCTCCCTGCCACTCCAACGAGATCGAAAGGGTCCTACCTTGTCTCACTTCGTCGAACCCGCCGACGTCCTGATCGTCGGCGGCGGGTCGGCCGGCGCAGTGCTCGCCGCGCGCCTGAGCGAGAACCCCGCCCGGCGCGTCGTGCTGCTCGAGGCCGGGCCGGACTACGGACCCACCCGGTTCCCCGACGCGCTGCTCGACGCCAACCGCATCGCCGATCTCGATCACGACTGGGGATACACCTCACGGGGCGGGCGACTGAGCCCCGCGATCGTCGCTCTGCGCGGCAAGGTGATGGGCGGGAGTTCCGCCGTCAACGCCGGCGCCGCCCTCCGCGCCCGCGCCCGCGACTTCGCTCGCTGGGCCGAGAACGGGCTCGACGACTGGAGCTTCACTGACGTCCTGCCGTACTTCCGCGCCCTGGAGAACACCCCCACCGGCGAGGACGAGTTTCACGGGCGAAGCGGGCCGATGCCCGTGCGCCAACTGGCCGACTCCGAGCTGACCCCCGCGCATCGTGGCTTTATCGACGCCGCAGTTGCCCTTGGCCACAAGCGGATCACCGACTTCAACGGTGCCGAGCAGGACGGCGTCGGAGCCTTCGCGGTCAACGTCCTCGATGGGATCCGACAGAACACCGCACTGGTCTACCTCACCAATGAGGTGCGTGCTCGCCCGAATCTCACGGTGCACGGTGCCGTCACCGTCGACCGGGTTCTGTTCCGGGGTAGCAGTGCGACTGGAGTGGTCACCGCCGACGGGGTCGTGCACCATGCCGACGAGGTGATCCTCTCTGCCGGGACCTACGGAAGCGCGGCGATCCTGCTGCGCTCCGGCATCGGCCCCGCCGGCGAACTGGCGTCGCTCGGCATCGAGCCCCTCGCCGACCTACCCGTCGGACAACACCTGCAAGACCACCCTTTCTGCCCCACGGTCTATGCACTCGCCCCGGGGCGAGGGGAGATGGCTCCGGCCCTTGGCGCGCTGCTGTGGACCGCCTCCAGCGAGGCCGCGGACGGTGAACTCGACCTGAACATCGTCGCCGTGCATCCCAACGGGGCTCCGTTCATGCCCACCGGCGGTGTCATCGCCCTGTCCACGGCTCTCGTGCTCCCCGACGCGCAGGGCACGGTGCGCCTCGCCAGCCGCGATCCGCTTTCCCAGCCCTTCATCGACCACAACTACCTCGGCACCGAGCGCGACCGCCGACGCATGCTCGAAGGCGTACGAATCGCCCGTGATCTGGCCCGTGACCCGGCACTCGCGCCGTCGCTCGCCGGGCTTCTGATGCCGCGCGAACTGCCCGACGACGCCGAGGAACTGACGCGGGTAATCGAATCCAACCTCGCCATCTACGGTCACCCCACCTCCACCGCCCCTATGGGTGCCGCCGACTCGCCTCAGGCCGTCGTCGACTCCCGCGGAGCCGTGCACGGACTCGCCGCCCTGCGTGTCGTGGACGCCTCGATCATCCCGTACGTGCCCTCCAGCGTCACCAACCTCACCACGATCATGCTCGCCGAACGCATCGCCCACCTCGTCTACAACCACTGATATCCATAGGCTGCCGAGAGGCTGGCCACTCACCTTGATTATTCTGGGGCCGAGCCCCAGGCCCCGCGTTCCTGCACGTCACCGCCGCTCCCCTAGCTGAACTCGACGGGAGTTCAGCTAGGGCGGGGTTGGCCAGCCGACCAGGGCGGCGTTTGCCGGGATGCGTCCGCGGGGTGCGGGTGGGACGTGTGTCGAACGCCCGGAACTGTTTGTCCACTGCCGCCCCACGGCCCTGTGAATCACGAAACACAGGCGGGTAGCCCATTGCTGGGACGCGCTCCTAGCCGGCGGGCATTCCCGCCGAGGCATCCTCCAGCGTCCTGCGCAGCAGGGCGACGGTGGACGCCAACTGCTCCAGCGAGCCGGCTGGCAGCGGCTCGGCGAGCCAGGAGCGCAGCCCGACCTCGAAAGTGGGTGTGGCGGCGGCCAGCAGTTTGCCGCCATCGGGGGTCAGCTCCAGCAGGGACGAGCGGCGGTTGCTGGGATTGGGTCGCCGGACCACCCAGCCGGCGGCCTCCAAGCGGTCCACCCCCTTGCTGGTCGCCCCGACGGTGATGGCGGCCTCCTCGGCCAGGTCGTTGACCCGGCAGTCGTCCCGACTGTCGATGATGCGCAGGAACTCGAACTGGCCCATGGTCAGACCGTGCTTGGCGCGCAGCTGTTCGCCCAGCACGTTGTAGAGCCTCGTCTCGTAGCGGACGAGGTCCATGAACACCTGCGGGAGGTCGGTCACATCCTGCTCCAGATTCGCGGGAATGATATTCTTAGGAATATAGTTCCTAATGAAGAACAGCACTTCACCTGGAGGATCGCATGAGCAAGGCACAGCGCGCGACAGTCGACACCCTGATACGGCAGGCCCCGTTCGACCACAGCCGCCCGCCGGAGCAGCTGCGCAAGGACTTCGAGGCCCGGATGGCCTCGGGCCCGGCTCCGGCCGGGGTGACGGTCACCCCCTCCGTCCTCGGCGGGCGTCCCGCCCTGACCATGGAGCCCGAGGGCAGCCCAGCCACCGGGACGATCATCTACTTCCACGGCGGATGCTGGGTCTTCGGCTCCCCGGTTACGTCCCTGCGGCTCACCGCCGCGCTGGTGCGCCGCACCGGCGTCCGCGCCGTCTCGGTGGACTACCGGCTCGCCCCCGAGGACCCCTTCCCCGCTGCCGTCCAGGACGGCCTCGCCGCCTACCGCGACCTGCTGGACCAGGGCGTTCCGGCCGAGCAGATCGTCCTGGCCGGGGACTCGGCCGGCGGCGGCCTCAGCATCACCACCCTGCTCACCGCCCGCGACGCCGCGCTGCCGATGCCGGCCGCCGCCATCGCCTTCTCCCCGAGCCTGGATGCCACCCGCTCGGGCGAGAGCATGACCACCAAGCACGACGCCGACCCGATCCTCACCCGCGCGGAACTGACCGCCGTCTTCCCCCACTACCTCGCCGGCCAGAATCCTGACCAGCCACTGCTGAGCCCCGCCCTCCACGCCGACCTGACCGGGCTGCCCCCGCTACTGCTCCAGGCCGGCTCCAACGAGGTCCTGCTGGACGACTCCACCCGGTTCGCCGTCCGGGCAGCCGCGGCCGGGGTCGACGTCCAACTCGACATCACCGCCGACGTCCCCCACGTCTTCCAGGGCTTCGAGGGTCTGCTGGACGAGGCCGACGCGGCCCTGGATCGCGCCGCCCGCTTCATCACCGCCGCACTGGCCCGCACCTGAACCGTTCCTCAACACTGCGCGATACCGAGTCCCTAAGGCTTCTCGGTTCCGCAACCGTGCACGCCATGCCCATGCCTCCTAGGGAAGCTCGGGTTGGGGCGCGGCGAGCGCCGCATCCGATGGGTGCGGTGGTTCGGCGCACTTCACGCAGGCCAGGCCACGTAATCAGACCTCTGGTTGAGGAAACGAGGCTCATGCTACGGATCTGCGGGAGCCGGGGGTGAGATTCCCCCGGGCACCCGACATTTCGCACGATGCTGAAACCCTGGACTGATCGACTGATGGAGGCTCCGAACCCGCGTCAGGCTGAATTGCTACGTCTGGGGCTGCTGTGCAGGAACGGACTGGAGGTTTTCAGGGTCCTCTGGACAGGACTTGTTTCGAGCATGCGGATGGAGTCCAGCGCGCTGAGCCTATGGGCCAGGTAGTCATGCAGTTCACTGGGACTCTTGCACAAGACAAGGGCCACCAGGTTGGTTTGGCCGGTGGTGGAGGCCAGGAAGGCTAGTTCCCTGTGTTGGATCAGGGTGCTCGCTACCTGGTTCAGGTGCGCGGGGGCGACCGACATCCACAGCAGGGCTTGCGTGGTGATGCCGTATACCTCCGCACTGATCTCGACGTCGAAGGTGAGCATGCCGCTGGCCTGCAAAGCAGCGAGTCGGCGCGTAATGGTCGAGGAAGACTGGCCGGTCTCGGCGGCGAGGTCTGTGTAGCTGATGCGGCCGTTATTCTGCAACGCGGCCAGCACGTGCCAGTCCGCCTGGGTCAGGGATAAGCGGAACTTGGCCTCGTCAGCGTCATCTGACGAGTCGAGTGCTCGGCGCAGTTGTTCCTGCTGCCCGTTGGTGAGAGCGGTAGTGTGCCCCTGCCATGCGGTGGGACCGCCTAGATAGGTATGCAGCAGGCGGTGCGCCGACACCTCGGCGATGTTGGCCACACGAGGGATCTCGCGGAACAGCAGCGTATGGTGCGCATCGGAGTTCATGACAAAGCACATTTCGGTTCCCCCGGACATGAGCCGCACCCAGGTGGTGTCGTCCCGCCGAGCCAGGCTCTGCGCGATGCTCTGAGCGGTGTTCGGGCTGGCCGTGAGCCTCAGAATCCACTTCCCGCCTGACGGTCGCCGCGGGTTCACCACCCCGACAACGCGAAGCGACAGCTCGCTGCTCAGCCGCCCGTAGCGACGGGCGACTGTTTGCGTGGAGACGCCCAGAACCTCGGCGATCCGGCTGAACGGCGCCCGACCGTCGATACGCAGGGCATGAATAATACAGTGGTCCAATTCATCGACTGCGGGGACCGTTGGCTCAGAAGAATCGCCCACTGGCCGTCTAGGGCCAGAGGCGCTCAGCACGGTTTGCTCAGCAAGGTTTGCGGCACGAGTTTTCCTCGGATAGCCTGGGACAGGACCTCGTCGATGAACTTGGCTGTCGGCGACGGCGTTTTTCATGACCAGGACCCGGGCGAGTTGCGTTCCATGGTGGTGGTCAGCCAGTTCTCGTGATCGGTCGTGCTTTGCCGGACTTGGCGCGCAGGCATGGAGTCGCGCAATCGTGGTTTAAGGAATACGTGTTCGGCATCACCAGCCTGCCGGCCTCGGCCGCGGGACCCAGCGACCTGGCGATCCGTCAACAGTTGGACTGGTCCGCCGAGTACCGGCACCACGTCCTGGATGACACTTTCGAGGAGGAGCGCCGCCAGGCCCGCACTGCCCGCCCGCCTGGGAACCTCTCCACCCTGCACGACTTGGCATTCCAAGCCGTCAAGGCCGACCCATTCGGCAATATCGCCAGCATCCGCTGCCACTACACCAGCCCCCCGACCAGCTCCTGAACTACTGCGGGCGAGTGTACATGTCCTCGCTCTTCGTGGGTACGGCGGTTCGCCCCAGGGAGCTGACGATTAATAACTTCGGTGTTCTGTGCGGTGGTTGGGGGTTTCGGAGGACATCGTCTCGCGCGGGGCGGCTGAACTGGACGCAGGGATGTCGCCCTCGGTGCGCGTGCGTCGGCCCGGGGCGGGGAGCAAGCGGCGGCTGCGCGAACACGACCCCGGCCTGGTAGCCGCGCTCTTGGCGCTGGTGGAGCCCGGGAAGCGCGGAGATCCGGAGTCCCCCCTGCGGTGGACGACCAAGTCGGCCCGCAAACTGGCCGCCGAGCTGTCGGCTCAGGCGTACCGCATCGGCGCGGACAACCGTGGCCGCCATGCTGAAGGAGGAGGGCTTCTCCCTGCTGGCGACCTCGCGGACCACCGAGGGTGCCCGGCATCCCGAGCGGGACGTCCAGTTCCGCTACATCAACGACTAGGTCTGCGAGTTCACGCAGGCAGGTGAGCCGGTGATCAGCGTGGACACCAAGAAGAAGGCGGTGCCCTACGGGATCTACAACCTGGCCGCGGACGCCGGGTGGGTCTCGGTGGGCTGCGGCGGCGACACTGCGGCGCTCGCCGCGGCCACCCTGCGCCGCTGGTAGGAGGCGGAGGGACGGGTCCGCTACCCGGACGCGACCCGGCTGCTGATCACCGCGGACGCCGGCGGGGCGGACGGCTACCGGGTGCGGGCTTGGAAGCAGGAGCTCGCCGACTTCACCTACGCGGCCGGACCGTGCCTCTCGAGGATCTCCCAGACGGTGGAGGGCGCCACCGTGATCCCGAGACCTGCCAACTCCCCGGTGATGCGGCGATACCCCAGCCGTCGTCCGCGCGGGCTATGCGCAGCACGAGCCTCGGGCTCGAGGTATCAGAGCCAGGAACGCGACGAAAAACGCCGTACCCGCAGCGTCAGAAGAAGCACGAATCGTAGAAACACAGCCGGCGATCATCGCCGAACCGGCACGAAGATCGTAACCTGTGCCCTGCGGGTGACCTGCACGGACGGCATTATCGGCAAGCACAGGAGGAATTGGCTCGGCAGCAGCCCGTAGGGTTTCAAGACTGCTTCGCCGAGCCTGAGGCGAGCTTCCTTCGCTGAACTCCCGTCGAGTTCAGCGAAGGAAGCGGCGGTGCCATGCAGGAACGCGCGGCCTGGGGCTGAGCCCCAGAGTAAACATCGTGATTAATCGTGAAAACTCGAAGAATTCACGAATAATCGAGGTCAGCCGACCGGCTGCTCACTGGTCGCGATGAGCCTGCGGTATTCCTTGGCCTCCAGGACGAGGTCCTCGTCCGACGGGTCGAACATCACGCCGTAGACGGCGTGAAAACCCTGGTAGTCAAGTTGGCAGAACTGCAGCGTTTGAGTGACCGGGGCGAGGTACTCCTCGAGGGTCCGTCGGGCGAGGCCTTCCGCGGTGTAGGTCTCCAGGGTGGTGCCGGCCGTGATGGCCAGCCAAGCCTTCTTGCCGCGCAGCTCGGAGGGGGAACCGTCGAAGGTGAAGGCGAAACCGGGAATCAGCACCGCGTCGAACCAGGCCTTGAGCAGCGGGGTTACGCTGTACCAGAAGACCGGGAACTGGAGAACGACAGTGTCGTGCTCGCGCAGCAGCTGCTGCTCGCGTGCGACATCGATGTTGAAATCAGGGTAAGCCTGATAGAGGTCGTGGACGGTGACGTTGTCCAAGTCCTTGATCTCGGCGAGCCGGGTGGCGTTGGCACGGGATTCCGTGAGGTTCGGGTGGGCGACAATGACGAGGGTGCGATTGGTGGTCACTGACTGTTCCATTTCTCGTGTAGGACGCCAACCCCTGTGCGTCCTCACTGTCAATGTTGGTGAGCAGGTCGGCAGCGGTCATACGTTCTTCTCAAGCGCCCTGAAAGGGCGATCGCCTTCGGAACGCGCGGCTGTGTCTCTTAGTAAAGGCGGTCGGTGATCCGAGCGGCATTTATCACGCAATATTGACGGACTCATTCCACCGGCGACCGTCCGGGTGGTGGATTTTCACGCTCACCCCCAACGCCCCAGGGCTTCGGCAGAGTCGGCTGGCGTCCGGTTCGTGACGGTCTGTCTGGCAGGGTGGGCCAGGAAGCGTGACGGACTCCGGTCTGCCGGTGGGCTTGCGGCGCCGGTGGACGCGGATGGCCAGGCGGGCGTGGGGGAAGGCGATGCCGCCGAGTTCGTCCGCGATGGCGCAGGTCTTGATCGAGCGGGACTCGCGGCGTCCGTGTCCGGTCTCGGAGGCGGTGTGCTGTCGCCGCCGTGGTGGCCGAACTCAACCCCGTGCTGCGGGGCTGGGCAGGCTACTTCCGCAACGGGAACTCCGGGCGGAAGTTCAACGCGGTCGACGGCTACGTCCACGAGCGGCTGGCGATCTTCGCCAGCCGAAAACACGGCCTCAAAGGCCGGAACTGGACCACCCGCTACACCTATGGGTGGATCACCCGGCTCGGGGTCTACCGCCTGACCGGAAATCTACGCGGGGCGCCAGCGCATGCCCAGCGGTGACGATGTCGGAAAGCCGGGTGCGGGAGAACCGCATGCCCGGTTTGAAGCGGCGGGGACTGGAAACGGAGCATCAGCCATCGCGCCAGTCCCCGACCCTACTTGGATTGACCTCACGTGTGCCGGTCGTTTGCCGCTCTGGGAAATGGCCCGCGGGGACTCATGGGGTGAGGAGTTCGCACTGCTTGATGACCAGCACTGTTCCGTCCTCGCTGAAGACCCGACATTCTCCCTTGACGGTGACAGTGACGCCCAGGGGGACGCTTCGAACAAGCCGGAATGATTCCTTCTTTCGGTGGTCAAACGGCAGCACGAAGATGGCGAGGTGGGGGCCTCCGGGGACATCTGACACATCCACCACCGGCGTACCGTATTGGCTTTCGCCCGTTCGGATTGAGATTCCCTCGAGAGTGAGGAATTTCCCATAGTAGGCACGCTCGGCGGCGGCGCGGTCCGCGGTGAATTCGTTGTGGAGGTCTCGAATATTCATTGGTTGCCGCTTTCTCTAGTGTCGCGTGATCCTGCTGGTCTTATTTCGAGCTGTCGTCGACCAGTGCTCCGCGCTTGAGATCTTCTTACGGTTGGCCTTCTTGAGGATGTCGTCTGCTGTCTTGGTCCAGGTGAATGGGTGGGCGCGGTCGTGCCAGCCGTCGATGTAGGTGCGGAGCTTGGCGTTGAGGTCTTTGGCCGAAGTGTAGGTGCCGCGGTGGATGGCTTGTCGTTCGGCGATTGAGAACCAGCTTACGACGAGGTTCATCGAGGAACGGGTCAACCGCTCAAACTCGCCGCGGTCACCCTCACGCAACACCAACGCCGCAGCAGGACGATTCGCCACAGCCATATCGTCCCGGATCCCGAAGCGTCAAACAAGTATCAGTACGGAGCACTTGTACGCCAGCAGGACTTCGGGGCTTGACCTGGGACCCGCTGACGCCGTGCGGCGTCGCCTGCTGATCATCCGTCAGGCAGACTGGTCCAGACCCTTGACTGGCAGATTGGTCTGTACCATCTTGGATGGCAGGTACCTGATCAGGTTCTGCACGTGCGCTTCCGTCCCCCTCACCCCCCACTCCGGGAGGACGCACCATGCAACGTTCCCGACGATTCGGCCTGTCCGCCGCCGCCTGCGCGGCGGCTCTGCTCGGCCTCTCCGCCTCCCTGCTCGGCACCTCGGCAGGGGCGGCCACAGCGGCCACCAATACCACCGGAGCAGCTGCCACCAGCGGCGGACTCAAGATCGGCTACTACGACCAGTGGTCGATCTACCAGAACGCCTTCTACCCCAAGAACCTCGACACCGAGGGCATCGCCGGCAAGCTGAACTACCTGATCTACGACTTCGAGAACATCGACCCGGTCAACCACACCTGCTTCGAGACCACCAAGGCCACCGACCCGGACCCCGCCGGTGAGAACGACCCCAACGCCGGTGACGGCGCGGGCGACTCCTTCGCCGACTACCAGAAGTCGTACGGCTCGGACATCAGCGTCAACGGCACAGCGGACGCCTTCAACATGCCGATCGTCGGCAACTTCCACCAGCTGCAGGAACTCAAGGCGAAGTACCCCAACCTCAAGATCCTGCTGTCGCTCGGCGGCTGGACCTACTCGAAGTACTTCTCCGACGCTGCCGCGACCGACGCCTCCCGCAAGGCCCTGGTGTCGTCCTGCATCGACATGTTCATCAAGGGCAACCTGCCCTCCCAGGGCGGCTACGGCGGTGCCGGAACCGGCAAGGGCATCTTCGACGGCTTCGACATCGACTGGGAGTACCCGGGCGGCGGCGGACACCTTGGCAACCACTCCAGCACCGCCGACAAGGCGAACTTCACCGCGCTTCTCGCCGAGTTCCGCAGCGAGCTCAACACCCAGGGCGCGGCCGACGGCAAGACCTACGCGCTCAGCGCCGCGCTGCCGTCCGGCCAGGACAAGATCAAGAACGTCGAGACCAACAACATCGGCCAGTACCTGACCTTCGGCGACGCCATGACCTACGACATGCACGGCGGTTGGGAGCCCACCGGGCCCACCAACCACCAGGCGCCGATCTACTCAGGTCCCAACGACCCGATGAGCCCGGTCGCGCCGGGCAACGCCAAGTACAACGTGGACGAGGCCGTGAAGGCGTACACGGTCGGCGACTCCGGCTACGGCATACCCGGCGGCTTCCCAGCCGGGAAACTCACCCTCGGCATCCCCTTCTACTACCGGGGCTGGACCGGGGTACCGGCCGGGAGCAACCACGGGCTGTTCCAGAGCGCGACCGGACCCGCCGCAGGCGCGACCCTGTCCGGCAACGTTCCAGGCGTCCATATGTACAAGGAACTCAGCGGCATAGTCGACAATCCCGCCGACACGTTCTGGGATCCGACCGCGCAGGCCGCCTACTTCTACGACGGCACCAACTTCTGGAGCGGCGAGGACGCCCGGTCCATCCAGGCCACGACCGACTATCTGCACTGCAACGGCCTGGCTGGAACGATGATGTTCTCGATGTACGACCTGGACCCGGCGGCGACGCTGTTCAACGCGGCCGTCACCGACACCAACGGCTCGGCGGCCGGCTGCTCGGCCCCCACCCCGACGCCCACGCCGACACCCACGCCCACCCCGACCCCGACGCCTACCCCGACCCCGACGCCTACCCCCACACCCACCCCGACCCCGACGCCCACATCGACCGGCGGCGGTAGCGGCACCGTGGTCAACGGCGGCTTCGAGTCAGGCTCGCTCTCGCCCTGGACCTGCTCCGCGGGCAGCAACCCCACCGTCCAGAGCGGCACCGTCCACTCCGGCTCCCACGCCCTGACGGCGACGCCCAGCTCCAGTGACGACGCCCAGTGCCAGCAGGTGATCACTGTGAAGCCGAACACGGCCTACACCCTCACCGGCTGGGTCAACGGCAGCTACACCTACCTCGGCGTCAGCGGCACCGGCAGCACCGACGCCTCCACCTGGGCCACCACCAACGGCCTCTGGCAGAAACTCACGGTCCCCTTCACCACCGGGGCCACCACCACCGTCACCGTCTACCTGCACGGCTGGTACGCCCAGGGCGCCTACTCGGCCGACGACATCGCCGTCGGCTGAGCAGACCTGGTCCTGCGTCCCTGACCCTCCCCCCGGAGGGTCAGGGACGGGTCATGCGCAGGACGTCCAGTGCGGCGTCCAACTGCTGCTCGGTCAGTTTCCCCTGCTCGACGTAGCCGCGATCCAGCACCACCTGACGGATCGTCTTCCGCTCCGCCAGGGCCTGCTTGGCGACCTTGGCCGCCTCCTCGTAGCCGATGTAGCGGTTCAGCGGAGTGACGACGGAGGGGGAGGACTCCGCGAACTCGCGCAGCCGCTCGACGTTCGCGGTGATGCCGTCGACCGTGCGGTCGGCGAGCAACCGGGCGATGTTGGCGAGTAGGCGGATCGATTCCAGCAGGTTCCGGGCGATCACCGGCAGCATCACATTGAGCTCGAAGTTGCCGCTCGCACCCGCCAGTGCCACCGTCGTGTCGTTGCCGACGACCTGCGCGGCGACCATGACCACCGCCTCCGGGATCACCGGATTGACCTTGCCCGGCATGATCGACGAGCCCGGCTGCAGATCGGGCAGGTTGATCTCGCCCAGCCCTGTCCGCGGCCCCGAGCCCATCCAGCGCAGATCGTTGGCGATCTTCGTGAAGCCGACAGCGACGGTACGGAGCTGTCCGCTGAGCTCGACCAGGCCGTCCCGCGCGCCCTGTGCCTCGAAGTGGTTCCGGGCCTCGGTCAACGGCAGCCCTGTGGCGAGCGACACCTCCGCGATCACCGCCGCGGAGAACCCCGGCGGGGTGTTGATTCCGGTGCCGACGGCGGTCCCGCCCAGCGGCAGTTCCGCCACCCGCGGCAGCGTCGCCCGCAGCCGCTCGACCCCGTAGCGGACCTGCGCCGCGTACCCGCCGAACTCCTGACCGAGGGTCACCGGTGTGGCGTCCATCAGATGGGTCCGCCCGGACTTCACCACCTCGGCGAACTCCGAGGCCTTCCGCTCCAGCGCCTCCGCCAGCTGCTCCAACGCCGGGACCAGGTCATGGCTGACGGCCGCCGTCGCCGCGATGTGGATCGAGGAGGGGAAGACGTCGTTGGACGACTGGCTCGCGTTGACGTGGTCATTGGGGTGGACCGGGGCGCCCAGCCGCTCGCCGGCGAGGGCGGCGATCACCTCGTTGGCGTTCATGTTGGAGGAGGTCCCCGAGCCGGTCTGGAACACGTCGATGGGAAACTCGGCGTCCCAGCGCCCCTCGGCCACCTCCTCCGCCGCCTCGCTGATCGCCTTCGCGGTCGCTCCGTCCAGCACCCCCAGCTCGGCATTGACCTTCGCCGCCGCCGCCTTGATCCGTGCCAGCGCCTGGATGTGCGCCCGTTCGAGGCGCTGCCCGGACACGGGGAAGTTCTCCACCGCGCGCTGGGTCTGCGCCCCCCACTTGGCATCGGCCGGGACGCGGACCTCGCCCATCGAGTCGTGCTCGGTCCGGTAGGCGCCGGGGTGGGCGCTGCTGCCGCCGCTGTCGCCGCTGGTGTGCTGCTCGCTCATGGTCATGACCTCCACCTACCCACAGCGGCGGGGAGGCGCCCGGTGTTCCCGCGCTGGGCCATTGGGGGGAGCGCGGGAACGCCGGGCTCGCTCCCGACTACCGCCCCGGGCGGACCGGGATGCTGGTGATCAGAGGCTGGGAGGGCTCCGGGTCGGCGAAGAAGTCGTTGCCCTTGTCGTCGACCACGACGAACGCCGGGAAGTCCTCGACCTCGATCCGCCAGACCGCCTCCATGCCCAGCTCGGCGTACTCCAGCACCTCGACCTTCTTGATGCAGTCCTGCGCCAGCCGGGCCGCCGGGCCGCCGATGGAGCCCAGGTAGAAGCCACCGTGCTTGGCGCAGGCGTCGGTGACCTGCTGGGAGCGGTTGCCCTTGGCGAGCATCACCATGGAGCCGCCGGCCGCCTGGAACTGGTCGACGTAGGAGTCCATCCGGCCTGCCGTGGTCGGGCCGAAGGAGCCGGAGGCGTAGCCCTCGGGGGTCTTGGCCGGGCCCGCGTAGTAGACGGGGTGGTCCTTGAGGTACTGCGGCATGCCCTCGCCCGCGTCCAGGCGCTCCTTGATCTTGGCGTGGGCGATGTCGCGGGCGACGACCAGGGTGCCGGTGAGCGAGAGCCGGGTCTTGACCGGGTACTTCGACAGTTCCGTGCGGATGGTGCTCATCGGCTGGTTGAGGTCGATCCGGACCACGGCGTCGTCCAGGTGCTCGTCCGTGGTCTCCGGGAGGTATCCGGCCGGGTCGGACTCCAGCTGCTCCAGGAAGACGCCCTCGGCGGTGATCTTGCCCAGCGCCTGGCGGTCGGCGGAGCAGGACACCGCCATCGCGACGGGCAGGGAGGCGCCGTGGCGGGGGAGGCGGATGACGCGCACGTCGTGGCAGAAGTACTTGCCGCCGAACTGCGCGCCGATGCCGATCTTCTGCGTCAGCTCGTGGACGCGGGCCTCCAGCTCCAGGTCGCGGAAGCCGTGCCCGGACGCCGAGCCCTCGCTGGGGAGGGTGTCCAGGTAGTGCGCGGACGCGTACTTGGCGGTCTTGAGGGCGAACTCGGCGCTGGTGCCGCCGACGACGATGGCGAGGTGGTACGGCGGGCAGGCGGCGGTACCCAGCGAGCGGATCTTCTGCTCCAGGAAGGTCATCATCGACGCCTCGTTGAGGATCGCCTTGGTCTCCTGGTAGAGGTACGACTTGT
The DNA here is from genome assembly GCF_041262165.1 of Streptacidiphilus sp. MAP12-16. Classification (NCBI taxonomy): domain Bacteria; kingdom Bacillati; phylum Actinomycetota; class Actinomycetes; order Kitasatosporales; family Streptomycetaceae; genus Streptacidiphilus; species Streptacidiphilus sp. MAP12-16. The sequence continues at coordinate 357,012 of NZ_JBGCBY010000004.1, read as the reverse complement.
TGGCGCTGCCGCCGCCCTTGGCCATGAAGAGGAACTTGTAGGCGTCGCCGTCGGTCGCGTAGAGCTCGACCTGCGCGGGCAGATTGCTGCCGGTGTTCTTCTCGTCCCACATGGTCAGCGGGGCCATCTGCGAGTAGCGCAGGTTGAGCTTGGTGTAGGCGTCGAAGATGCCGCGCGAGATCGCGGACTCGTCGCCGCCGGAGGTGAGGACGTTCTGGCCGCGCTTGCCCATCACGATGGCCGTGCCGGTGTCCTGGCACATCGGCAGCACGCCGCCGGCCGCGATGTTGGCGTTCTTGAGCAGGTCCAGGGCGACGAAGCGGTCGTTGGGGCTCGCCTCGGGGTCGTCCAGGATCCGGCGCAGCTGGGTCAGGTGCGCCGGGCGCAGCAGGTGCGAGATGTCGTGCATCGCCTCGGCCGTGAGCAGGCGCAGTGCCTCGGGCTCGACCTGGAGGAAGCGCCGTCCGTTCGCCTCGAAGGTGCTGACACCCTCGGTGGTGAGCAGCCGGTACGGAGTGGGGTCCGCGCCGAGCGGCAGCAGGTCGGTGTAGGCGAAGTCGGGCATGGCGCTGTCCTCAATCATCGGCGATGAGCTCCGACGGCCGTGGCGGAGCCCTCCCAGGGTACTGAGCGGGGCTGTCGGTCGGGGTGGGCGGGTGACTATCCTCACGGTGTGGACAACTCCTCCCTCCCCGACCCGTTCAAGAAGCCTGCGGCGCCCAGGCCTTACGCGGACCCGACGGATGTTCCCGCGGGTGTCTCGGCGGAGCTGCGGGCGTCCGACGCGGACCGCGAGCGGGTGGCCGAGGCACTGCGCGAGGCGTACGCGGAGGGCCGGTTGACCGCCGAGGAGCACTCGGAGCGGGTGGACGCCGTGTACGCGGCGAAGACGCTGGGCGAGTTGGTCCCGCTGACGAGGGACCTGCCGTCGCACCACGCGACGCACCAGCCGATGGCGTCGGCGCCGCAGCCGCAGTCGGCACTGCCGTCCCGGACCGAGTCCGAGAACATGGTGGCGGTCTTCGGCGGGGCCGAGCGGAAGGGGCGGTTCCGGGCCGGGCGGTTCGTGAAGGCTGTGGCGGTCTTCGGCGGGGTGGAGATCGATCTGACCGAAGCGGTGTTCGACGCTCCGGAACTGGTGATCCACTGCACGGCGGTCTTCGGCGGGATCGAGATCAGGGTGCCCGAGAACGTGACACTGCGGGGCGGCGGCGCGGGGATCTTCGGCGGCTTCGAGGTGCGCCAGCAGGAGGGGACCGACCCGCACGGGCCGGTGGTCACGATCAAGGGCAGTGCGGTCTTCGGCGGCGTCGAGGCGAAGCGGCGCAGGCCCAGCAAACTGGCCGCGAAAGCACGCAAGTTCCTGGAGGGATAGGAACGCTGGCAATTCGCTCGGGTTGCGTGCTCTGTGCATGAATCAGTGTGCGACGGGGTAGATCTGGCCACACATCGCCTCGCCGTGCGGCTGCGGATCCGCCAGCGTTCTGCCTGGCCGTACGGCGATGTCTGCCCCCTCGCCGAGCTGCCGTCAGGAGTGCGTCGTGCTTCATCCGATAGAAGCCCGTCTGGACGATCCCCGTTCACACGTCCCTGCACAACGCGGGTCCACGGATGACACACCCTGGCATTCCAACGCCGCCTGCCGGCGCGACGAGGCGGGGCTGTTCTTCGCCCCGTCCAAGGAACCCACGGCGGCGCGGTTGGCACGGGAGGAGCAGGCCAAACGGGTCTGCGCCCGCTGCCCGGTGCTGCTGGAGTGCCGCGAGCACGCGCTGCTGCAGCCGGAGCCGTACGGGGTGTGGGGCGGCCTGACCGCCGCCGAGCGCCGCGTGGTGCTGGCCCGGCGCCGCCGCCGGGAGCAGGAGCTCCGGGAGGCGGCGCGGGTCACGCACGTCGCGGCTGCGGGCTGACGGGTCCCCGGTCCCTCGAAGTCGAAGCCGAAGTCGAGGGCAGGGGCTCAGCGGGCGCGGTCGAAGTCGATCGCGCTGTAGGCCCGGAGCTTGGACAGCTTGTGGGTGCTGTCGATCTGCCGGATGGTGCCGCTCTTGGAACGCATCACCAGTGAACTGGTGGTCGCCGTCTCCGACTTGTAGTGGACGCCGCGCAGCAGCTCGCCGTCGGTGATGCCGGTGGCGACGAAGAACACGTTCTCGCCGCTGACCAGGTCGTCGGTGTGCAGCACCCGGTCGAGGTCGTGCCCGGCGTCGAGGGCCTTGCGGCGCTCCGCCTCGTCCTTGGGCCACAGCCGGCCCTGGATGACGCCGCCGAGGCACTTTATGGCGCAGGCGGCGATGATCCCCTCGGGGGTGCCGCCGACGCCGAGCAGCAGGTCGACACCGGTGCCCTCGCGTACGGCCATGACCGCGCCGGCCACGTCGCCGTCGGAGATGAACTTGATCCGTGCACCGGTGGCGCGGATCTCGGCGGCCAGCTTCTCGTGGCGCGGCCGGTCGAGCAGGACCACGGTGACGTCCTCGGGCGCGGAGCCCTTGGCCCGGGCGACGGCGCGGATGTTGTGCTCGACCGGCGCGCTGATGTCGACGAGTCCGGCTGCCTCCGGGCCCGCGACCAGCTTGTCCATGTAGAAGACGGCGCTGGGGTCGAACATGGTGCCCCGGTCGGCGACGGCGAGGACCGCCACCGCGTTGGGCATGCCCTTGGCAGCGAGGGTGGTGCCGTCCACGGGGTCCACGGCGACGTCGCACTCCGGTCCGGTGCCGTCGCCGATCCGCTCGCCGTTGAACAGCATCGGGGCGTCGTCCTTCTCGCCCTCGCCGATCACGACGACGCCGTTCATGGAGACGGTCTGGACCAGGGTGCGCATGGCGCGCACGGCGGCGCCGTCGGCGCCGTTCTTGTCCCCGCGCCCGACCCAGCGACCGGCCGCCATCGCGGCGGCCTCCGTGACGCGGACGAGCTCCAGGGCGAGGTTGCGATCGGGTGCCTCGGGGGCGACCTCCAGCGAGGAGGGAAGACTGTGTGACTGTGGTTCGGTCATCGGTTGCGTACCTCTCTGTACGACGACGGCCGGATGAGGGTGCTGCGATCGTATCCGCGACCTGCGGATATGTCTGTGGCGTGGGGCACGCCACAGACCCTTTGGCACGGCTTGCGGCGGTTCCGCACCCCGGTGGCCGGCCCCTGGTCGGCCATGGTTCACCATGGGTGGGTGGCAACTCAGAGCGCGCCGGCGCAGACCGGGACAGCACCCACGCAGACGCGGAAGCGGCCGGGCATGGCCGGCAAGTCGGTTCGGGACATGGTCCTGTCGCTGGCCGCGGTGATGGCGGCGGGCCTGGTGATCTACCTCTTCGTTCCGCACAGCGGTGGTAACGGTGTTCATCCGGTCGAGTACAACGCGGCGCTGGACTCGGCGCGCCGGGCGGCCCCGTACCCGGTGCTGGCGCCGACGGGCCTGCCGCAGGGCTGGAACGCGACGGCCGTGCAGTTCGACGGCGCGGACGCGCAGAACGCGCAGTGGACCCTGGGCTTCATCGATCCCGCCGGGCAGTACGTCGCGGTGCGGCAGAGCAACGGCCCGCTGGCCGCGTTCCTCGCGGACGCGACCACCAACGGTGTGAAGCAGAGCGGCAGCAGCACGGTCGGCGGCGTGGTCTGGAACCACTACCAGGGTGTCCGCTACCGCGCGCTGGTGCTGGAGTCCGGCAAGGACACGACGGTGGTGACCGGCACCGAGTCGTACGCGGAGTTGGAGAAGTTCGCGGCGGCGCTGCGGTAGGGCTGCGGCGGCGCTGAAGATGTGCGAGAGCCCCGGCCGATGCTTCGGCCGGGGCTCTCGCGTGCGCTTGAGGATGCGCTGACGAATGCGTACTGACGCAGGATCAGACGGTGGTGACGACCTCGTCGTAGTCCAGCCGCGGGGAGCGCGGGAACCAGGCGTCCTCGCCGGGCTTGCCGATGTTGACCACGGCCAGCACCTCGTGGTCGCCGTCCTGGAAGAACTCCTTGTTGATGCCCGCGGCGTTGAAGCCGGTCATCGGGCCGGCGGCCAGACCGGCGGCGCGGATGCCCAGGATGAAGTACGCGACCTGCAGCGTGGCGTTCAGGGTCGAGGAGGCCTCACGGGTCGGACGCTCGCCGAAGAAGAGGTCCTTGGCCTGCGGGAAGTGCGGGAAGAGGCGGGGGAGCTCCTCGTGGAACTCGTGGTCGGCAGCAAGAATGGCGACCAGCGGCGCCTTGGCGGTCTTGTCCTTGTTGCCGTCGGCCAGGTGCGAGACCAGACGGGCGCGGGCGTCGTCCGAGCGGACCAGGACGATGCGCAGCGGTGACTGGTTCATCGAGGTCGGCGCGTACTTGACGAGGTCGTAGATCGCCTGGATCTGCTCGTCGGTGACCGGCTCGTCGGTGAAGGTGTTCGCCGTGCGGGCCTCGCGGAACAGCAGGTCCTGGGCGGCGGCGTCGAGTACCAGAGCGTCAGACATGATTCACCTTAGGTAAGTCCTGAGAGCGGCCGAAGCGCCGCCTTCCACTCGACCCAACATAGGTGAAGCTTCAACTATTTCCAAAGCGGAGAATCAACGAGTGATCCACGTCACTCGTCACACCTCACTCGTCACTCGCCATTCCTCGTTCCTCGTTCCGAGGCAGTGCCCTCTCCCTCGGCGAGCGCCGCGTCGAGGCGGGCACGGGCGCCGTCGAGCCAGCGCTCGCACACCTTCGCCAGCTGCTCCCCCCGCTCCCACAGGGCGAGCGACTCCTCCAGCGAGGTGCCGCCCGTCTCCAGCTTGCGCACGACCTCGAGCAGGGCCTCCCGGGCCTGCTCATAGCCGAGGGCGCTGTCCACCGAGGGTGCCGACGCGCCCGCCCCCGCCGATTCCACCGATTGCGCTGCCTGCTTCGCCATGGTCCAAGCGTAGGGTGCGGCGCCGACAATCCCGATGACGGACGAGAGGCCTGTCCGGGCCTAGCTCTCCTGGTGCACCGTCACCGTGAGCTCCCCGTGGGCGACCCTGGCCCGCAGCGACTCGCCGTCGGCGACCTGCTCCGGGTCGCGGACCACGGCCCCGTCCGCCCGCTGCAGGACGGCGTAGCCGCGCTCCAGGGTCGCCGCAGGGGAGAGCGCGACCACCCGGGCGAGGGTGTGCGACAGCTCGGAGAAGGCCCGGTCGAGCCGGTGGTCGAGGGTGCGGCGGGAGCGCTCCAGCAGCGCCGCCACATCGGCGGACCGCTCGTCCACCATCCGGAAGGGCGCCGCCAGCACCGGGCGGCTGCGGACCGCGTCGAGGCCGTGGCGTTCCCGCTCCAGCCGCGAGTGGACGCCGTAGCGGGCGCGGTCGCGAAGCCCGTGCACCCGGGCCAGCTCCTCGCGCACGTCCGGGACGACGCGCTTGGCGGCGTCGGTGGGGGTGGAGGCGCGCAGGTCGGCGACGAAGTCGAGCAGCGGCTGGTCCGGCTCGTGCCCGATGGCGCTGACCACCGGCGTGCGGGCTGCGGCGACGGCGCGGACCAGCTGCTCGTCCGAAAACGGCAGCAGGTCCTCGACGCTGCCGCCGCCCCGGGCGATGACGATCACATCCACGTCCGGGTGCTCGTCCAGCTCCTTGACCGCGGCGATCACCTCGGGCACGGCGTGCACACCCTGAACCGGGACGTTGCGGACCTCGAAGCGCACCGCCGGCCAGCGGCGGCGCGCGTTCTGCAGCACGTCTCGCTCGGCGGCGGAGGCGCGCCCGGTCACCAGGCCGACGCACTGCGGAAGGAATGGCAGCGGCAGCTTGCGCTCCGCGGCGAACAGGCCCTCGGCGGCGAGGGTGCGCTTCAGCAGCTCCAGCCGGGCCAGCAGGTCGCCGAGGCCGACCAGGCGGATCTCGGCGGCGCGCAGCGACAGCGTGCCGCGCGGCCCGTACCACTCCGGCTTGGCCTGCAGCACGACCCGGGAGCCCTCGGTCACCAGGTCCGCGACCGGGTCGAAGACCGCGCGGTAGCAGGTCACCGCGAGCGAGACGTCCTCGGAGGCGTCGCGCAGGGTCAGGAAGACCACGCCCGCGCCGGGGCGCCGGCTCAGCTGGGTGATCTGGCCCTCCACCCAGACCGCGCCGAGGCGATTGATCCAGCCGCCGATGAGCCGGGAGACCCGCCCGACCGGGATGGGGGCGTCCGCTGAGGTGTCGAGGGCCATGCGTCGAGCGTATCGGCAGGGTCCGACAGCGGAACCGGTCCGGTCCGGCCCCCGTTCGCCCAGTCGGCCCAAGGCCGCGTCAGCTCCTGCCGGTAGGCTGGGAGCATGCCTGCTACCGCTTCCCGTCGTGTCCTGCTCGCCGCGCCGCGCGGCTACTGCGCCGGCGTCGACCGCGCCGTCATCGCCGTTGAGAAGGCCCTGGAGCAGTACGGGTCTCCCATCTACGTCCGCAAGGAAATCGTCCACAACAAGTACGTGGTGCAGACGCTGGAGAAGAAGGGTGCCATCTTCGTCGACGAGACCGAGGAGGTGCCCGAGGGCTCCATCGTCGTGTTCTCCGCGCACGGCGTGGCCCCCTCCGTCCACGACGAGGCCGAGCGCGGCAAGCTCGCCACCATCGACGCGACCTGCCCGCTGGTCACCAAGGTCCACAAGGAAGCCCTGCGCTACGCCGAAGAGGACTACGACATCCTGCTGATCGGCCACGAGGGCCACGAGGAGGTCGTCGGGACCATGGGTGAGGCGCCCGAGCGCACCCACCTGGTGGACGGCGCGGAGGACGTCGCGGGCGTGCAGGTCCGGGACGAGTCCAAGGTCGTCTGGCTGTCCCAGACCACCCTCTCCGTGGACGAGACCATGGCCACCGTGGGCGCGCTCAAGCAGCGCTTCCCGCTGCTGACCAGCCCGCCCAGCGACGACATCTGCTACGCCACCCAGAACCGCCAGGTCGCGATCAAGCAGATCGCGGCCGAGTCGGACCTGGTGATCGTGGTCGGTTCGCGCAACTCCTCCAACTCGGTGCGCCTGGTCGAGGTCTCCCTCGAGGCCGGAGCCAAGGCCGCCTACCTGGTGGACTTCGCCGACGAGATCGACGAGGCCTGGCTCGAGGGCGTCGGTACCGTCGGTGTCACCAGCGGCGCCTCGGTTCCGGAGATCCTGGTCGACGGCGTCCTGGAGTGGCTTGACGCCCGCGGCTATGGCGACGTGGAGCAGGTTCGCTCCAGCGAGGAGCACCTGCAGTTCTCGCTGCCGAAGGAGCTGCGCCGCGACCTGCGCGCCGAGGCCGCGGGCAAGTGAGGCGACCTGGCTGCTGCCGGCGCGTCACCGCGACGGAGTAACGAAGTAACGAAGTGATCGGGAGCAACTTCGGCAAGTAGCGCGCGTTCTGCGGGTAGGACGTACGTTGACGATGGCTGTCCATCGAACTGCTGCTACGACGAACAGGGGAATCCCAGCGTGAACGTCTTCGGCGTGGACATCGGCGGCTCCGGCATCAAGGGCGCGCCCGTAGACCTGGAGCGGGGCGAGCTCGCCCAGGAACGGCACAAGGTGCTCACCCCCCAGCCGTCCGAGCCGAAGGCGGTGGTGGAGGCCGTGCAGGAGGTCGTCCAGCACTTCGACTGGCGCGGACCGGTCGGGCTGACCTTCCCCGGCGTGATCGTCGACGGGCACACCCGCACCGCCGCGAACGTCGACAAGGGCTGGATCGACCTGGACGCCCGGGCCCTGTTCTCCGACGCCATCGGCCTGCCGGTCGCGCTGCTCAACGACGCCGACGCGGCGGGCATGGCCGAGATCGCCTACGGCGCGGGCAAGGGACGCAAGGGCGTCGTCATGCTGCTGACCCTGGGAACGGGCATCGGCAGCGCGCTGTTCGTGGACGGCGCGCTGGTGCCCAACACCGAGCTGGGCCATCTGGAGCTGCACGGCAAGGACGCGGAGAAGCACGCGTCCTCGGCCGCGAAGGAGCACCACGACTGGAACTGGTCGGAGTGGGCCGAGCGGCTGGACGACTACTTCGCCATGGTGGAACAGCTGTTCTCGCCGCAACTGATCATCATCGGCGGCGGGGTGAGCCGTAAGGCCGACAAGTTCCTGCCGCTGCTGGCGCCGCTGCGGGCGGAGATCGTCCCGGCGGAGCTGCAGAACGACGCCGGCATCGTGGGCGCGGCGATGGCCGCCTCGAAGCTGCTCTGAGCTTCGCTTCCACGACGCCGTGGTGGCTCCAGGACGCCCGGTGGCTCCAGAGCGCCCGGTGGCTCCAGGACGCCCGGTGGCTCCAGAGCGCCCGGTGGCTCCAGGACGCTCAGCGGGCCTAGGACGCCCGGCGGCGGGCCCGGCTGAGCGCGACGTGGCGGGCGAGGACGATCAGGGCGGAGACCGCCGTTCCGGTGAACAGCCAGCCCGCCTGCAGGGCGAGCGCGGTGGCCAGTCCGATCAGCCGTCCGACCAGGCCGCCGGTCGGTGCGGAGCCGAGGACCAGCAGGGTGCCCGCGAAGGCGATCGGGCCGCTGACCGGGGCAACGGCCAGGTCGGCGGGGCGGACTCGCACCGCGACCTGGAAGCAGGTGGCGACATAGACCAGGCCCATCAGCACGCCCGTGCCGGCGAACAGCCAGAAGTCGACCGCGCCGCCGAGAAATGTTGCACCGAGAGTCACCACCGCCCCGCCCACGGCGGTCAGCCGGTGCGGGACGCGCGTGCCGGCGACGCGCTGCGGGGGCCGCAGCGCCGGGCGGGCACCAGCGCCGCCCGCACGGGGTTCGGGGGTGCGGGGCCGGGGCTCGGCGGGGCGGGCGGGTCCGGGCACGGCTGGGCCCCGCCCGGGGGTTGTCCCGGTACCGGGGCGGTCGGTCGGGCGGACGGCAGGCATGCGTTGGTACTCCACGGGACCAACGTACGGTCGGATGAACGCCACTCAGGGTGACGGACACGCCGGGACTTTCGGTCTGTCACCCGCTGTGCCTATCGGCCGGGTGGTCCGGCGCGGCCAGGGCGGGGCCAGGGCGGGGTCCGGGAGCGGTCCGGGCGGCCGGGCAAACCTCCGTAGACTGGGGGATCGTCCCCCGTCCCGCCACGCCTCCGGGCTGCCTCCTCCAACAGGATCTCGCCACATGTCGCTTTCGATCGGAATCGTGGGCCTGCCGAATGTCGGCAAGTCCACGCTCTTCAACGCCCTGACCAAGAACGACGTACTGGCGGCCAACTACCCGTTCGCGACGATCGAGCCCAACATCGGCGTGGTCGGCGTGCCGGACCCGCGCCTGGCCGTACTGGCCAAGATCTTCGGTTCGCAGCGGCTGCTCCCGGCGACGGTGGACTTCGTGGACATCGCCGGCATCGTGCGCGGCGCAAGCGTGGGCGAGGGCCTGGGCAACAAGTTCCTGGCGAACATCCGCGAGTCGGATGCGATCTGCCAGGTCATCCGGGCCTTCGAGGACCCGGACGTGGTGCACGTGGACGGCAAGGTCTCGCCGAAGGACGACATCGAGACCATCAACACCGAGCTGATCCTGGCGGACCTGCAGTCCATCGAGAAGGTGATCCCCCGGCTGCAGAAGGAGTCGCGCCTCAAGAAGGAGTCGGCGGTGCTGTTGGCCGCGGCCGAGGCGGCGCAGAAGATCCTGGAGTCCGGCAAGACCCTGTTCGAGGTCGGCTTCGACAAGGCCTCGATCCGCGAGCTGCACCTGCTCACGGTGAAGCCCTTCCTCTACGTCTTCAACGTGGACGAGGACGAACTGACGGACGAGGAGTTCAAGGACGCCCAGCGCGCCCTGGTGGCCCCCGCTGAGGCGATCTTCCTCAACGCCAAGATCGAGTCCGAGCTGATCGGGATGGACGAGGACGAGGCCCTGGAACTGCTCCAGTCCATGGGTCAGGAGGAGGCCGGCATGTCCACCCTCGGCCGCGTCGGTTTCGAGACCCTCGGCCTGCAGACCTATCTGACGGCCGGCCCCAAGGAGGTCCGCGCCTGGACCATCAAGAAGGGCGCGACCGCCCCGGAGGCCGCCGGTGTGATCCACACCGACTTCCAGAAGGGCTTCATCAAGGCCGAGATCGTCTCCTACGACGACCTGGTCGAGTGCGGCTCCATCCCCGAGGCCCGCGCCAAGGGCAAGTCCCGCATCGAGGGCAAGGACTACGTCATGCAGGACGGCGACGTCGTCGAGTTCCGCTTCAACGTTTAGTGCCCGGCGTAGCACGGGTGGTGTCAATTCACCAAACTGGCAGGTGGGATAGGGTTTATGCATATGCCAACCGGCCCCGTCCCACCGCCCGTGCTGGATATGTGCTGGATAAATTGACGCCCCGTCAGCAGTTTCGTCCCATGTCATCACCCCTCGTCACCCCGACGGTGCTGGATATGTGCTGGATATTGACGATCTTGGAGCGGTGGGTCGGGCCTGATTTGGCGGCCGATCCGGGGATAGGGAGCCGCGCCGAATCGGCCGCCGCGGCAGGCACTAGGTTCGAATCCCCGGCCGGGCGCTCGGAATCCGGGACCAGCCCACGCCGCGTGCCCGACGATTTCGGCTGACTATCTGGGGGGCTGGAACCGGTCGATCCGAGGGCTCGATGGCGCAGGTTCGAGCCCTGGGCAGGAGCCATAGAACACGGCTGGTCGACAAGCCACGGGGGGCGAACTCTCCGCACCGCCGGACCGTCCGATCCAGCACGAGCCCCATCCCATCAGGCCAGGCCGACCTTCGCCAGGGTCGTGGTCTGTTCGAGGCAATTGCTGAGTCGCCGCTGATACTGTCCCGGTGCCCCAAGCCCCTCGCACCGTTCCCACTTGGTCCGGTCTGCTCAGTCGGACCGCCCGGGCAGACAGACAGGCTCGCCGATTCCTGTCCTCAGCTTGATCCGGACAGGGGCAGGCACTCAAGCCACGTCACGCAGAAGCCGATCGGCCCAACCCTCGCAGTGGCGACGCAAGTCGTCCGCGCTGGGGCGTTCCGCCCACTCGCTATAGGCCCAGAGCGCGGCAACGGCGACCGCGTACAGCAGGTCGCCAACATGATCGGTGATCTCCGGTTCCGTCCAAGGTGCTTCGTCATGGCAGGAGTAGAGACCTTCGATGAGGCCGAATAGAACGCTGCGGCTTCCCTGGAACGCACCGGCCGAAGCGCGCTTCGTCATCTCCCGGATGATCGGGCGCATCCCGTATGCCAGCAATACCTGATCGGCCTCCAACTTCACTACGCCATCGTCGTCGATGTCTTCATCAGCAAAGTCGGCTGTGAGCTCTCCCTTTGTCGGGTCCTCATAGATCGCCACCTGCGCAGGATCGAACGCCCGGAGGGCGTTCCGGGTCGTGTTGTACGCCCATACCTTCGAGTCGCGGTCCAGGTGGCGAAGCGCCGCCTGCTCGGCGGCCGAAACGTGCTCGGGGTGCTGCTGGATCAGTTGGCGCAGCACATGCTGCGCATCGCCGTCACCGAGGACGTCAAGAAGGGTTCCCTGGATGCGTTTGGCGTCCCAGCCAAGTGGCCTCGGAATCGGTGGGCGCTGTGAGTCCCTCGGGATTTCGTACCAGACCGCATCGGCATCGACTGCGGCAAGCGCAACAGCCACCGCATGCGTGCAGAGACTCGGTTCCCTGCTTCCGTCGTCCTCTTCGTACGGCTCACTCGAGTTGCAGTCGCCGCACTCAAAGGCAAGCAAGCCGTCCCTGAGGAACACGTGGACATCCCTCTCGTCCATGTACCCGCCGGCTCTGCCGCGGACACTCCCGTAGGAGTTCTCGACATCGCTGAAGCAGCCCTGGTGGTACCAGTTGATCCCCTCCTCCGCGTTGCCGTAGTTCTGACCAGCCCACATGACGTAGCCGTCTGTGATATCCACGCTCCAACTCCCCACGGTTGACGTTCCGTTGTCAGAGACGAACCTTCGTCGGGACCATACCCTGATGGACTGACACCGATCAGCGTTCGACCGGAGTCGTCCCCAGGAAGGGAAGTCAGTGTGCCGCTCCTTCAAGTGCCCGCTCGTCGAAGGCCAGGGCGCGCTCGGCAGCGTCCAGCAACTCGTCGTAGGTAACAACGTCCACCCGGTTGAGGGTGGTGTTGTGTGAACGGATCGTCTGTGCGACCGTTCCACGCGGACCCCTGGCGTGCTCGATATGCCCTATGATCACGGTGGCGCGGACCCGCCGGAAGTCGTAGTCCAGTCCGAGTTCGTCGTGCAACTCGGTCCTCAGGGCCATCCCCTGCTCGTCCAGGGCCCGGATGTAGTTGGCTGCCTGTCCGATTGCCTGGTGCACCTCGGGGCCGACGATCCAATGGTTCCGGTAACGCTCGGTAAGTTTCTTGATGTTGGGGCCTTTGAGCTCAACGATGTGCAGGCTGCGGTCCGCGCACACAAGCGGAATGTCGACGTCATCGAGAGCGGTGAGCCTGCGGCGCTCGGCGACCCCCGCATAGCGGCCTCCGAAGATCCAGTGCTCGCTCCCGATGATCTTGTGCACATCAGTCTCGGTGCTCGCCGGGTCCAGCACCAATGCCTTCAGCTCGGCGATGATACGGCGCCGCTTGGCGATCACAGCGATCTCCGCAGCAGTCAGCCCGGCTGACGTCGTGGTCAAATCCCGCACGAGCTGCCCGGGGTCGACGTGCTCGCCAAGGATAGAGACGAGCTGGCTACTCGACAGGTCGCCGTCCTGGAGGAGGGCCAACACGGTGGCGGCAGCCGAGGCGGTGTCTACGACACGGTAGCGTCCCGAGTGCTCGACGTCGCTATTCGCGAAGGCGAGCAGCCGCTCGATCTCGTCGCCCTCGCAGTACCAAGATGCCGTGGGATTGCGGAAGTCGTATCCAGGCTCTCCCCGGAGACGCGGCGAGCTCGCGAAGCGCAGTTCGCGACGGCTGATCTCCCCCGTGGCCGAGTCTCCGTAGGAAGCGAGACTGACGGTCTTGCAAACCTTGGGGCCGATCTTGAGGACAGCCCCGGTCGAGGAGAGGCAGCCTGGGAGACTCGGATCCTGCTTGACCCAAATCTTGAACTGGTCATCGATGTCTGCCACTGCGTCTCCTCTTGGATGACCCCTTCGCTCGGTGCAACGGGGCGTTTGGGTGGTTCATGCGAATACAGAGCGACTTGGGCAGGGCGCCAGACCAAGGCGGGCCTCGGACGGCTGCCGCAGCACCTGAGGAAGCCGAGCCATGCGGCTGCAGTCAGTTGGCAGAGGTCCCGGTGGATCCCCCTGCTCCCGGCTTCCAGACGCTCCGCGCAGTGTCGGCCGGGGAGATGCCAATCACCTCGAGGTCGATGCCGTACGTGGCCAAGAAGTCGGCGGTCTGGGCCAGTGCGGTCAGCGAGAAGGGAAGCATGGTGTCCGGAGTGAGGACGAGCCCACGCTCATGCAGGATCGCCAGGACCATCTTCTTCGGGACGAAGTCCTCGGGGAGGTTCCGCCCGTGCTCGGCGGCGAGTCCGGCGAAGGCTGCCCGTGCGGAGGCGGAAGCGTAGAGCGTCTTTGCCGCTACAACTGCCTGGGCGTAGAGATGGCTGAGATCCCTGGAGCCGCTGGCACGCTTCACCAAGACGAAGCTGTCGTCAGGAGCGAGATGATCGCAGACCTCAATGCTTCCGTGGCTGGCCATGGCGTTGCGCACCAGCTTGCGGTCCAGGTTGATGTACCCCTCGCGGCAGCTGGGCAGCCAGTCGTTGTACTCCCGCTCCGTTCTGTGCTGCGCACGGTCCCAGGCCGGGAGGTCCAAGGAGGGCGGCGTGTGGAACAGGCCCGCGATCCTGGCCCGCTGGGCGGTCAGGTGCGCGGCGTCGAGCTCGTACCAGTGGCCTTCGGTGAGGAAGAACCGGCGAGAGCCCAGGGACGCGGCGACCTCCAGGCACTTGTAGAGGTTCAGGCTGGCCGTGCGCTCGTGGCGCTCCGAATCTGAGTACAGCAGCACCTTTCCGCGCTGCAGTTCATGGATGCGCCGGCCGCCCTTTTGGAGCGCCGAGTAGAACATGACATCACTGAGCATCACCTCCTGCACGTCTCGCGGCACGCTGCCGATGCGCAGGGAGACGGACCGGGCCCCCGTCCAGTCACGAAGCCGGTCGGCGGGCGGCACGACGGCGATGCCACCGGCGTCGCCAGCGCCGAGCCGCTCATCGAGATCGGCTTCCAACTGCAGTATCAGCAGCCGGTCGGTGAGGGGGAGCAGGTACTCCACCGCCTGCAGCCCAGGAGTGACCGGCTCCTCGCGCAGCACGCGCGCGATCTCTCGGACGTCCGCGACCAGGTCGGCCCCGGCCACGCCGAAGCGGGTGCGGAGGCCCCTGCCCCCCTCCAGGTACATCACGCGATCGCCGCGCCCGGCGAAGGAGAAATTCACCTTCGGCGCTTCTCCGCCGAGGCTGCGTACGATCTCCGCGCCCGCTTCGAAGCCCGCCATCCACAGGGGCGCGCCGTCCGCGAGATGCGTGCTGTCGATCCGGCCAGCACCCGGGCGGCGGCGGACCAGCTGCCGTACCCGCCCCTCCCCGATGCGGCGGGCGACGAAGGCGATGCCGAAGCGCGGGTCCTTCGCCTCCTCGGGAATGAGGAGGTGCCCCTGGCCGTAGCCCAGCGCGTAGACCCAGCCGTCGATCCCGAAGAGCAGGACTCCGCCGGAACGGAGCTCCTCATGCTGGATCGCGAGCCCGGTCGTCGCCTGGGCGTCGCCGCACCACGTAGCGCGGTTGCGGGGGAACTCGGCCTGGATGAAGGCCGCCTGGACGTCGCCGAGGTAGCAGAAGTCCAGGGCGGCATGGTGCTCGGTGAGGTAGACGGCGTCGAAGAGGTCGAAGGCGCGGTCGAGGTCGTCGCCGACGCCCTGTAGGCGGAACAGCGTGGCGAGGCGCGTCTTGACGGGCGACTGGGTCATCTGGGGAACCGGTCTCTCAGAGGGGTCCGTGCTGCCCATACGGAACTCGCGGACACGTGACGGTGCGGGAGGTCATCTCGGCCACGGCCGTGCTTTGTCCCGGCGACGTACGAGAGCCGGAGGGAGCCGAGTGTTCACAGCCGGGTCCCGCTGAGGTACCCGGGGTCCGGAGAGTAGGCGCTTTTTCGATGCCTCTTGCGTGACACGAGAGACAGACTAAGCACCATCTCGAACGGGACGCAAGACCCTTTTGACTTTGTTGACACATAGCGTCAGCGTTCACAGTTGCTCGACATGCTCTCTCGCGGACGGTAGGGTCAGTGCCATGAACCCCGACGAGCCCGCCGAGATGACAGCCGCCGCCATCGCACGGCTGGCTGGCGTCGGACGCGCCGCGGTGTCGAACTGGCGTCGCCGCTACCCGGAATTCCCGCAGCCTGTCGGCGGCAACGAAGTCAGCCCGACCTTCTCGCGCGCCGAAGTGCTGGCGTGGTTGAAGGCAACCGGCAAGGGCGACCAACTGGCGACGGCCGGCCGAACTGACACCGGCACCCAGCGCATCGGCATGACCCATGTGCTCTCCCTGGAACCGATGCGGCGATCGCTGGAAGACATCCAAGAGCCCGG
The DNA here is from genome assembly GCF_041262165.1 of Streptacidiphilus sp. MAP12-16. NCBI lineage: Bacteria > Bacillati > Actinomycetota > Actinomycetes > Kitasatosporales > Streptomycetaceae > Streptacidiphilus > Streptacidiphilus sp. MAP12-16. Next base: position 341,595 of record NZ_JBGCBY010000004.1, on the reverse strand, counting down.
CGTCGAGCGCCAGACGTCCGGCCAACTGCTGGCCGAGGTGATGGTGTCGCTACTTCCACGGTCAACTGCCTCGGAGTGGTCCGTCAGCGCCGCCGACGCGGACTCCCACGCCGTACTCGATCCGGCCTGCGGCAGCGCGACTCTGCTGATGGCCGCAGCCGACCGCTTCAGCGACCGCGTCAAGGTCGTCGGCCAGGACAGCCTGGAATCGGCCACCAAGGTCGCCGCCTTCAATCTGAGCTACCAGGGCGACCATGTGCCGTACGAGATCCACACCGGCGACTCCCTGCTGGACAATCAGCTGAGCAGGTTCCTGGGTGCGGCAGCAGCCGTGGTCTGCGAGCCGCCCTTTGACCTGCCGCAGTGGCCCTCAGTCGAGTTGACCACCGATCCGCGCTGGGAGTTCGGCATCCCGGCCCCGCGTGACAGCGAACTCGCCTGGGTGCAGCACTGCTACGCGCATCTGAGGCCGCACGGTGTGGCCGTGGTCGCAGTCACACCGCGCACCTGCGTCCAGGCGTCCGGGCAGCACATCCGCGCGGCCTTGATCCGCAGGGGCATACTGCGCGACGTGATCGCACTGCCGGGACGGTTGGGCTCGGCAGCGGGGACCGACGTAGTTCTGTGGGTGCTGCGACGCCCTTACGACACCGCGCCCGACCATGCACCCGTGCGTGTGGTCGACCTCTCCGGGCTCGCAGACGCGGCCGACGTTCCGCAAGACTTCGCAGCCTGGCAGCGGCTGTTCGAGGGAAGCGACCCCTCGATCATCTCCGCCGTGCCTCGGCTGGAGCTACTTGACAGCGACGCCAACGTACTGCCCTCCCGACACGTCACCCTGCGCTCGGAGGTGAGCGTCGGCGACCTTGCCCACGTCACCGACCGGCTCCAGGCCATCCACGCCCGCCTCGGCCGGGGACTGCCCCGGTTCGGCGCACCGCAGGAGCCACCCCGGCACTCCTTTGTCACCTTCGGCGAGCTCGAACGGGTGGGTGCCCTGACGATCCGGCCCCGCGACACCACCCCGCGCGCTGGAGACCTGCTTCTGCGCACCCTAGGCCGGCCACCGGTGATCGCCACCGGCACGGCTTCCGATGACACTGGGGTCGCGCAGGTCGTCGAGATTGACACCGACCGGCTCGACGGGCACTTCGTGGCGACATTCCTGCGCGCCGACGCCAACGCCCAACCGGTGACCAACACCCTGGGCGCCCTCAGTCGTGAAGACCTGCGCCGCTGCCGCATCCCCCGGATGCCGCTTCCCGAGCAGTGCCGCTACGGCGAGGCATTCCGTCAGCTGGAAGAGCTCGGAGCCATCCTGGCATCGCTGGCGACGGTGGGCGCACGGGTGGTCGAACAAACCGTCCACGGGCTGACTACCGGCGTTCTGGTGCCGGGCTCCCCTGCTGTGAACAAGACTGACACCGCATTCGCGATCGACGACGAGACGAGAACCCCGTGAGCTCAGGCCCCACGCACAGCCAGATGGCAGCAAAGATCTGGTCGGTCGCCGACCTGCTGCGCGGCGACTATAAGCGTCACGAGTACGGCCAGGTAATTCTGCCCTTCACGTTGCTGCGCCGACTGGATGCGGTGATGGCCCCCACCCGCGGCGCGGTCCGGACCCGGGATGCAGCGCTAGACGTCCAGAACAAGGACCGCCTGCTGGAGATCGCGGCTAAGCTGCCCTTCTACAACACCTCCAAGCAGGACTTCAGTACCATCGCAGCCGACGACAAGAACACCGCGAAGAACCTGCGCGACTACATCAACGGCTTCTCCCCCAATGTCCGTGAGATCCTCAGCCGCTTCGACCTGGACAACCAGATCACCAAACTGGCCGGAGCGAAGATCCTCCACCTGGTCGTCAGCACCTTCAAGGGCTTGGACGACCTGGACAAGATGTCCAACCACGACATGGGCTACGTCTTCGAGCACTTGATCCGCAAGTTCGCCGAGGACTCCAACGAGACCGCAGGTGAGCACTTCACCCCGCGCGAAGTCATCGAACTGATGGTCAATCTGCTGATCGCCCCAGACGCCGACACCGTCGCCGGCGAAGGACAGGTCATCAACATCCTCGACCCGGCCTGCGGCACTGGCGGCATGCTGACCGCAGCCAAGGGCCGCATCGAGTCCATCAACACCAAGGCCACGGTCTACCTGTTCGGTCAGGAGCTCAACCCCGAGTCCTGGGCGGTCTGCCAGTCCGACATGCTGATGCTCAACCAGCGCGGCAACATCCACTTCGGGAACTCCTTCAGCAACGACGGCTTCCCGGACCGCAAGTTCGACTACATGCTCGCCAACCCGCCCTTCGGCGTGGAGTGGAAGAAGGTCAAGGACGAGATCCTCGCCGAAGCAGAACTCGGCCACGGCGGCCGCTTCGGCGCCGGCACCCCCCGCATCAACGACGGCTCGTTCCTCTTCCTGCAGCACATGATCTCGAAGATGGAACCGGCCGAGGGCAAGGGCTCACGCCTGGGCATCGTCTTCAACGGCTCGCCGCTGTTCACCGGCGCGGCCGAGTCCGGCGAATCCAAGATCCGCCAGTGGATCCTGGAGAATGACCTGCTCGAAGGCATCGTCGCCCTGCCGGACCAGCTCTTCTACAACACCGGCATCTCCACCTACTTCTGGATCCTCTCCAACCGGAAGCCCGCAAAGCTGCGCAACATGGTGATCCTCCTCGACGCCCGCGACCAGTGGGAGAAGATGCGCAAGGCACTCGGCGATAAGCGCAAGAAGATCAACGACGACCAGATCAAGCACATCACCGCGCTGTACGTGGACGCGCTCACCGTCGCCAATGACGCCGACCACCCAGACCACGCCAAGGTCAAGGTCTTCGGCACCCGCGACTTCGGCTACTACCGCATCACGGTGGAGAGGCCACTGAAACTGCGCTTCGAAATCACGGAGGACACCCTGGCCGCCCTGGCGGAAGCCAAGCCCCTGGCCAAGTGGGACGGGAGTGAACGACTGATCGCGGCCCTGCGCGGAGTCGTCGGCTCGGTGTGGTGGACGAAAAGGGAAGCGACCAACGGGCTCCACGCCGCGGTCGCCGAAGTCGGTGCGGAATGGCCGAAGGCCGCAGCAGTACTCAAGGGCATCTGGGGCGCGGTCGCCGTCTCCGACCCAGACGGCGAGGTACAGAAGGACAAGGACGGCACCCCACTGCCGGACCCGGACCTGCGCGACTACGAGAACATCCCGCTCGACGCGGACATCGACGCCTACTTCGCCCGCGAGGTCACACCACACGTGGCAGACGCGTGGATCGACCGCGACAAGACCAAGGTTGGGTACGAGATCCCGTTCACGCGGCACTTCTACGTGTACACGCCACCGAGGCCGCTCGCTGAGATCGACGCAGAGCTGCGCGAGCTCGAGACGCGGATTCAGCAGCTGCTGGGCGTGGTGACGGGATGAAACAACTCCGCATCAAGTTTCAGTATCGCGTAATTGACCAACGAGCCGGTCTAGATCGGCCTCCACTCATGGCCGTGTCAATCCACCACGGAGTAGTCCGACGGGACACTCTCACCGAGGACCTGCCGCGCGCCGAGGACCTTAGCAACTACAAGATTTGCGAACCCGGCGACATCGTATTGAACCGAATGCGAGCATTTCAAGGCGCTATCGGAATTAGCCCACAGCAAGGATTGGTCAGCCCTGACTATCTGGTACTCCGACCCGGGCCAGGCGTTGACGCCCGCTACTTGCACCATCTGTTTCGCTCCGCTTGGTTCGTCGGAGAGATGGTATCCCGTCTCCGCGGCATCGGAAATACGGAGAGCGGTGCGGTGCGGACCCCCCGTATCAATCCAGAAGATCTCGGCGACATTACTGCCCCACTCCCGCCTCTCGACGAACAGCGCCGCATCGCCGACTTCCTCGACGCCGAGACGGCCCGGATCGATTTCATCCTCGAAGCGCGGAGGCGTCAGATCGACGTACTCAATCAACGCCAATCGCTCTTCGAGCGCAATGCCATTGCGGGGGGTTTCAGTGCGACGGCGGTCGATTCAGGGCTCCCCTGGATTGGCAAGATTGATCGCCAAACCACACTCGTACCGCTTCAGCGGATTGCGACACTCCAGCGTGGCGTCGACCTCACCGACGAGCAGCGGCGACCGGGGAAAATTCCTGTCGTCACCACTGCTGGCATCAATGGTTTTCATGATCGGAGGATCGCCCTGGGGCCTGGAGTGGTCGTTGGACGCTACGGTTCCGCCGGCTCGGTGCATTGGATCGAGCAAGACTATTGGCCGCACAATACTACGCTGTACGTCAAGAACTTCAACGGAAATATTCCCAAGTACTGCTTTTATGTACTGCGAAATATTCCATACGAGATGGAGCAGGCTCGATCCGCTGTTCCTGGCATCAATCGCAATGATATCCACAAGAGAATCATGCCCCTGCTCCCCCTGGATAGTCAGGGAGAAGCCGTGACTCAGATCGACTCCTACGTAGCTCGAACGGATGCTTCGATTGCAGCTATCCGCGACGGAATGAACGTTCTCGCCGAGCGCCGCCAAGCCCTAATCACCGCCGCCGTAACCGGCCAGCTTGACGTCACCACCGCCCGCTCCTCGCTCCCGTCTGGAGGTGCGTCCGTATGATCACCGCCCCGCTCTCCGAGCTGGCTTTCGAGGCTCGCGTCGAGGCCGAGCTGATACTGCACGGCTGGTCCCCCGCCAAAGGCACGTTCAGCGCCGATCTCGGCCTGGACCCCGACGAGATGCACGGCTTCGTCACCGACACCCAGCCTGCCGCCTGGGACCGCCTCGTTACCTTCTACGGTGGCGACGCCCCCACCGCCCAGCGCCAGTTCGCGCAGCGCGTCGCCTCCGAGATCGATGCCCGCGGCGTCCTCGACGTCCTGCGCCAGGGCGTCCGTGACAGGGGTGTGCAGATCGACCTGGCGTACTTCCGCCCCGGCCACACCCTCGCCGCTGACGCACTCGCCGAATACAACCTGAACCGCCTGACCGTCGCCCGACAGCTCCGCTACAGTGCCCGCAACCCGCGCCTGTCGCTCGACGTGGCCCTGTTTCTCAACGGACTCCCGGTCGCCACCGTCGAGTTGAAGAACCCCAGCACCGGCCAGAACGCCGACGAGGCCATCGCCCAGTACCGGGGCCGCGACGCCAACGAGCTCTTCTTCGCCAGGCGCGCCCTGGTGCACTTCGCCGTGGACCCGGACCGGGCGTTCATCGCCACCCGCCTGCGCGGCGCCGAGACCCAGTTCCTGCCCTTCAATGTCGGCTCCAACGGTCCTGGCAAGTCCGGTGAAGCCGGAAACCCCGCCGCCAAGGAGGGCTCCTACAGCGTCGCCTATCTCTGGGAGACGATCTGGCAGCGCGACAACTGGCTGGAGATCCTGTACCGATTCGTCCACGTGAAGGCACCTGACAAACGGGGCGCGAAGGAGAATCCGCACACCGCGCCCCGGATCTTCCCCCGTTACCACCAGTGGCACGCCGTCCAGGAGATGGTGGCGCACGCCCAGCAGAACGGCGCTGGCCATAACTACCTGATCGAGCACTCGGCCGGCTCGGGCAAGTCCAACACTCTGGCCTGGCTAGCGCACCGCCTCTCCAACCTCTTCGACGCCGACAACCAGCCGGTGTTCCATAAGATCGTCGTGATCACCGACCGCACCGTCCTCGACCGGCAGCTCCAGCGCACGATCTACCAGTTCGACCACACCCCCGGCGTGGTCAAGAAGATCGATGAGGACTCGACCCAGCTGGCGTCCTCCCTCGGCGGCGCCACCGCGAAGATCGTCATCAGCACCCTGCAGATGTACCCCTTCGTGCTGCAGAAGATCGCCGCCATGGGGCTGAACGGAAAGCGCTATGCCGTCATCATCGACGAGGCCCACTCCTCCCAGGGCGGCGAGTCCGCCGTCCAGCTCAAGCAGGTGCTCGGCTCGAGGGCGACCCCACGCGAGGAGGACGAGGACGACGCCACGTATCTGACCCGGGTCCGCGGCAAGCAGCCCAACCTCTCTTACTTCGCCTTCACCGCCACCCCCACCTCCGCGACGCTCAAGCTGTTCGGCCGGCATGAACCGGAGCGGATCAACCCGCGCACCGGCAAGCCGGGCATGTACGCTCCTTTCCACGTCTACTCGATGCGGCAGGCCATCGACGAGGGCTACATCTTCGACGTCCTCGCCAACTACCTGACCTACGACACCAAGTGGCGACTGCGCAATCTCGCCGTCGACCAGGCCGAATCACAGATCGCAAATCCCGAGGTCGACGCTGCCAAGGCCAAGGCGAAGCTGGTCCGCTATGCCGAGCAGCATCCGAAGTCGCTGGAGCAGAAGGCGAAGCTGATCGTCGATGACTTCCGGGAGAACATCGTCGGGCGGCTCGGCGGCCGGGCCAGGGCGATGGTGGTCACCACCAGCCGCCAGCACGCGCTGGACCTGTACCAGGCAATCCGCACCTATGTGGCGCTGCGCGGGTTCACTGACTGCGGCGTCCTGGTCGCCTTCTCCGGGCAGTTGAAGGACGAGGCGGGCCTGGAGTTCACTGAGTCCCAGCTCAACGGATTCCCCGAGAGCCAGCTGCCGGACCGCTTCGGCTACACCAAGGCCGACGACCCGCAGGCAGCCGCCCGCAACCAGGACGAATACCGGCTGCTGGTCGTCGCCGAGAAGTACCAGACCGGCTTCGATCAGCCCCTGCTGTGCGCGATGTACGTGGACAAGCCGTTGACCGGCGTCGCCGCCGTCCAGACCCTGTCCCGCCTCAACCGCATCCATCCTCTCAAGTCCCAGGACGACGTCCATGTCCTGGACTTCGTCAACACAGCCGCCGACATCCAGGAAGCTTTCGCCAACTGGTTCGAGACGACCATCACCGAGGAGACCGACCCGAACCTGCTCTACGACAAGCAGCGCGAGGTGATGAACTACCAGTTGCTGATCGCCTCGGAGATGGAGGCGTTCATCCGGGTCCTGGCGACCGCCGCGCCCGGGCGCATGCCAGAAGCCGCCGAACGCAAGCTCCATGCCGAGCTGCACGAATACCTCAAACCCGCCCTCGACCGCTTCGATGCGCTCGACTCGGACGACGAGCGCGAGGGCTTCCGCAAAGCGCTGACCGAGTACGTACGCGCTTACAGCCTGATCGCGCAGATCGTCGACTGGGGCGACCGCGACCTGGAACGGCTCTACCAGTTCGGCCGGGTCCTGCTGATCCGGCTGCCAGGCCGCCCCTCCATGTCCGTGGACATAGGGGACGCGGATCTGAGTCACTTCCGCCTGGAGTTCACCGGACGGCACAACGTCTCCCTATCGGCCGTTGGGGACCGCGATGTACGCGGCCACGCCGCAGATGGCGGCGGCTACCGCGAGCCCGAAGTACGGCCCCTCTCAGAGGTTATCGAGGACCTGAACGAGCGCTTCGGCCTCGATCTGGACACCGCCGACCAGATCCTGGTCTACCAGCAGGTCGTCGGCCTGGTCCAGGACACCAATATGCAACAGATCGCACTGATGAACGACGAGGGCCGGTTCGGGCAAGTCGCCGACGACCGGCTGGACGACATCGTCGCGGAGAACGCCGAGCGCAACACCGCGTTCATGAAGCTGTACTTCGACAACGGCGAGTTCCAGAAGGCCATCAAGGAGGCCGCCCGCAAGCGCGCCTACCGCATCATCACCGAACCCGCCCGGGACGAGGCCCTGGCCCGACTACGCGCGGAGATGCGCCGGGAGACGGGCGGCACAGCCGACAGAAGCGCGATCAGCGAATGAGCACGTCCACCGCAACCAGCCATGGCAGGGTTGGGCCAAGAGCAGTGGTCTCCGGGTAGGGGTGGAGCGTGGACGACTCAACGGGGCAGCCGGCCGAGGCACGGCTGATCACCGGGCGCTACCGGGTGGACGGCCTGCTCGGCAAGGGCGGCATGAGCGAGGTGTACTACGGCTATGACGAGCGGCTGGACCGGCCCGTCGCGGTCAAGCTGCTGCAGCAGCCCTCCCCCGGCTCCATCCCAGCTGCCCCGGACAGCCCGGAAGCCGTCGAGATCCTCGACGCCCTGGACCGCGACCGGAAGCGCTTCCTGCGCGAGATCCGCACCACCGCCCAGCTGGAGCACCCCGGCACGCCGGCCGTCTACGACACTGGCGTGGAGACCCTTTCCGACGGCAGCCCCCAGCTGTGGCTGATCATGCAGCTCTTGCGCGGCTCGACACTGGAAGCAGCGATCCTCCGCGCCGACTACGACGCAGCACCGCCCACCATTGCCTGGGCGGTCTCGATCGCGGCACAGATCGCAGCTGTCCTGACCGATGTGCACCGGGTCGACATCGTTCACCGTGATATCAAGCCTGCCAATGTGATGCTCGTCGACGGCGGCCTGGTGAAGGTACTCGACTTCGGCATCGCGATCCTTCGCGGCGCCGGAGCCCTTCCCCGGCTCACCCAAGTCGACCGCACCGTCGGCACCCCCGCGTACATGTCGCCAGAGCAGTGTCTCGGCAAATCCGTCACCTCCGCCTCGGACGTCTACTCGCTCGGCTGCCTGCTGCACGAGCTGCTCACCGGCGAAGTCCCCTTCCACGCCTCGACCGGCATGCCACTGCGCGCTCACCACCTGCAGTCAACCCCTCCCTCCGTCCTGACGCTGCGTACCGACGCACCCGCGGCAGTGGCTGCCCTGGTGGCCGCGATGCTGGCCAAGGACCCGGCAGCACGGCCCTCAGCAGAGAATGTCTACGCGGCGCTCCTCCCGTTGGCGTCCGCGCCGGCCGTACCGGAAAACAGCGACGAGAGCCGCGACCCGACCCTTCCGTTCCGACGGCCGCTTCTGGCACCGCCCAAGCGCCGCAATCGCGCCACCGGTCGACCCCGCCTCACCGACGAGGAGGCCGACCAGCTGCAATCCAACGTCCGGGTGCTCCTGGAGAACGACCGCCCGTCCGAGGCGATCAGCCTGCTTGAGGACGGCTTGGAACGAGCGTCCCATGACCCGTTCCTCGAACTGAGGCTCCGCCACTTCCTCGGAGCGACGCTCTTCCACGCCGGGGAGTTCTCACGCGCCGCCCCGCTGTTCGACGTCGCAGGACGTGACTACCGCAAGCACATGCCCCCGACGGACCCGTTCGTCCTCGACTGCTCCTACTACGCCGGACACGCCTACGCCGAAATGGGCAAACCGGACAAGGCCCTCCCTCACCTTCGTTTCTACGTACAGAACGCCGACGGCTCGACAGACGACGAAAGCGCCAAGATCCGTGAGTCCCGCTTCGTTATCGCCCAGATGTTCGCCACTGCCGGACGTCCCGACGAGGCCCTGGCCGAGCTGAAGGCAGTCCGCCTCCTCCTGGCCGCAGCCTTCGGATCTGCATCGACCCAGGTCCGCAACCTGGACAAGCAGATCTCTCGGCTTTCAAACTGATGTGGTGTCATATCTTGGGCTATCTAGGGCGCAGCCTGCGATGAACGCCATCCCGATCAGGCGGCGTCCCCCTGGGCGGCATGGCGGCGTCGAATTTCGACAAGTTTGACGTCATCATCCCTGGTGATCCGGTCGATCGCCGACCAGAACGTCCACCCGCGGTCCGTGAGCTTCTGGAGCGCTTGGGTCGGAGCCGTTGACCTTGTGCCTAACGGCCACCGCAGCCGTAGAAACGCTCGTGTAGACGCAGTCGAAGAGGCAAATGGAGCCGTCTGAGCGGAGTTCGGCCTCGTGTGCCTTGCCCTTGTAGGGGGAGCGCAGGCGGTCCCCGGCATGCAGGCGACCCGTCAGGCTGTAGGCCCAATGCTCGTCGTAGTGATCAGCAAGATCCGCGTAGTGGTCGCCCATGTCCCGACCCACCGCTGCCCCCGATCCCTTGGACGTCCGCCGACAACCGCTCACCCAGGCTACCCGCTGACCACGTGCCAACACCCCGCCCGCGGTGGGCCATTGGCCATGCCACCGCTCGAATCAGCCCTCATCGATGGTGATGACAGTTGCGCTGCAATCGCCGCGTTGCGTCACATCGACCGTGAGCCTTCCGCGGGCATTGCCTTCCGGGAGGTCGTCGTCAGCAACACCATGGGCGGCAACCTGGGCAAGACGAACGACCTGTGGGCCGCGAGCCAGTCACTGGTGCCCGGCCAGTCGGTCTCCACCATCGCCTGGGTCGGCTACGACGCACCGCAGAGCATCGTGCCCGATGCGATCTCCCGCAGCTACGTCGAGACCTTCCGATATAAGCCGCCCGACGCCACGGTGGCCCGGCAACCAACCGCTGACCTTCAGGCGGCGATCGGCCAGGCCACAAGGGTTGAACGGCTCGTGATGAGAGAAGGCTGGTGCTATGGACTGGACGGCACCTGTGAGTACAGCTCTTGGTGCGGTGATCGGATTGGGATCTTCGTTCCTCGTTGATCGGTCCCGATGGCGCAGGGATCGTGAGCAGAATAAGCGAAATAACCTGCGGTTTGTGTATGCGGCTTTTCTGCAAGCCACCGCAGAGGCTAGTGAGGTTCTTTGGAACATAAGCCATGGCAACGACAGCGGCGAGACTGCTCAAATACGGGCAAAAACCGCGCCCCGGGACAGTAGTGTCCTGTCTCGTCGCTTCGAACTCTCATTGGTGGCGGACGATGAGATGAGCGCTTCGACTAGCCAGTTGATCAAGCTGTTGATCGACTATCGCGATGCAGTGGGTCGGGGCCACGACCACGAGGAAGTCCGCCGCCCGCGGAAGGAATTCAACGAGGAGCGCGAGCGCCTAATAGGTGTGATGCGGGAGACCCTCTGAGTTGGCACTAGTGTGTCCACGCTCTGGCGTACAGCTGTGCTCCCCATGTCGCCATCGCATTGCGCATCCTGGATCTCGTCTATCGGTCCACATCATGGAAAGCGGGGCCCGCAGATCGCCGCGCCGGGCGGCCAGCCAGCCTCTCGGCCATCATCTATGGTGCCTCTGGCATTTCACTCAAGCTCTGATTTAGCTTTACGAGGTGAGGATTGGTGGGTTCGCGCTGGAGTCCTTGTTTTACAACTTCACTAGCTCTTGCGGTATTCTTCGAATAAACGTAGAGCCAGGCAAGCAGACCCAGATCTGTGGGTGTAGCTTCGGCGAACCTGCTTTCCATAAGGCGAATCAGGTTCGAGATCGACACGCTCCGAGCCTCAGGATCCCACTGCAAAGCCTGACTGCGTTGTGCATGAGCGAAGCTGCTCGCGGCATTGGCGATCTCAGAATATTCAACTTCCGGAATTTCCGCGAGCATAATTCGAGCATTCAACTCCGCGACGACGTCCACTAGTCGCCTATTTATGTAGATCAGTTTGCGCCAAGCTGCAATGCTTTCGCTGTCCTTTTCCAGGAATCTCTGTATGCTTTCACGGGCTTTGGTCAAGTCATCTCGATCTGAACTCTCCAAGTAGAAATCGGCGATTCTAATCCATGCGTCAGCATACTGCTCGGCCACGTATTCCAGGGCTCGCATTTGCGAGCTATAATCTTGCCTATTCATGCGACGTGAGGCAATGACCCGAATCATGCGCTCAATTCTAGGTGCCATTCCGCGCGTTACGTCGATCACTTGCATTGGCCCGAACTGCTGAATAAGTTCAGTGTCCGCCAGTACTGAAGACCTAAACGGGCTAAGTTTGAGCTTGCTCTGCCCAAATACACTAGCAGTCATCGGAGTTCTGAGAAATTGCGTGCCTTCGTTATCGGTCAAAACCTCGATCATCGAGTAGCGTTCAAGCTGACTCAGTGCATCACTTACATCAATAGTCTCGTTCTGGGGTCGAATCAGGGCCGCTTCGAGGGCCAAGCGCGGAACGAGCGAGCGCCAGTTGCTCAAGGTGAGAAACACACGTTGCGCTGCCGGAGTCAGAAGGCCGAAAGAGCGCTCAAATAGGGCGCGAAGAGAATCCTCCTTGTTCAAAAACAACCGCCCAACGGGAATGGCCTTACCTTCCCGTTGGGTATCGCCAAGAAGGATCTTCGCGAAATAGGGATGCCCGTCTGTTTCCTCGTAGAGCGACTCGACGTACCCACTAGTTATCAGGCTCTCGATGCCCAGTTTTCGCGAATTTGTCATGACGAGATTCTCGAACTCGCCGCGCTTCAGACCGCGAATCTCGACAGGGAAGTCTGCTTTGAAGTCACGCATGCGAGTCGTGATCAAGACTTTGTTAGGACACCGCACGTAGGAGTCTATGAATTGGTACAACTCCATTGGATGGGATGCTGTCTCGAAATTGTCAAAGACCAGCAGAATGCGCTTGTCCGCACTATACTCTGAAAGGCTGGCGGCCAAGTACTCCGTTGGCTTAAAGCCCTTAATCTTCGCCGAGCTAGGCCGCATCAGGTCCGCGAATTGCTTGGAAATATCATCCTTTGAAAGCACGGCAGGTCGCACCTGCTTTGGGCCATTGGCCAAGAGATCAATGTCCCGGGAGCTAAACCAAAGAATAGCGAAGTAGTTCCCGTCTTGAGCCAGCCGATGGAGAACCTCGAGCGCTAGGGATGTTTTGCCTATGCCCCCTCGGCCTACGAGTGTGACTATCGGATGGCGGTCATCCTTGAGCAATGAGAGCACTTCGCTCTCGAGATCCGGCCTCTCGATGTAGTCTGGGACCGATGGCGGGATATTTGCGAATGACTCTCCCTCGACCTCCAGATTGGGTAGGCCCTCCGTTTCGCTTGATGGCAGAGCTTCGGGCGGCGTCTGATATGCCTGGGCACTTTCGCGTTGTCGCGTATCTGAAATATATGAGAGCATTTCAAATGTTGCTTCGCCCTGTGCCGTACTTGACTTGTAGCCACCGTTGGCCAGGTAGAAGTCTTGGATGTCGACGTCGCTCGATACGAGGGGCACGCGCATTAGCTTTTTATCAATTGCCACGTATACCCCGTTTTGGTATACGTGTTCCTTTTCGTTTTTCAGGTACGCAAAATCCGAGGCATCGCCGGAAATGACGGAGATGCGATACTTTCCCGAGATGTTCCTGTGAAGATACATCCATGGCATATGGAATGCTGTGCATCCCGTGAGTAGCGACAGAATCGACTCTTCGAGTAGTGGGGCCGCTGCGGAGCACTTGCTCGCTGTAATGGCACCATGGCCACGGGTTCTATTGCGCAGGGTAGTGAAAGCTCTAACCCACCATTGCAGGTTGGACTTACGTGGTACCTCTTCTAGGCTTGAGTCTATAAGCTGGGACGCACTGCTTAGAGTCTCAATTGCCACTCTCTGCCACGCTGCGTCACTTAGCTGAAAGTTTTCTGTAAACTCGCGGATAAGGCCACGCGCCTCCGGAGCGATGTATGCATTTGCCGGGCCGACAAGAACTTCCGTGAGTGCGCGGGACCAGTCGCCGATGCCATCGCTGCGCGCTAGTTGATACTCGATCTTGTAACGCTGTCGATCTCTATCGTTTTCGACGCATGCGAGAATTGTCGAAGTCATCAACTTGAGGGCAAGCTCACCGAGGAGCATCAGATCGTGGAAATAGGCGATATCCGAATCAAGCTTGCTCTGCTCTACGCGGTCCCACATGCGATCGAGAATCTTGGAGTTGAACGATGCCACTTATTCCACCCCTCAGAGGGACTTTCGCAGATGACTATAGAGTTGGCCGCGCCAATCGCTCTCGGAGCCCCAGGTGGCCCCCTCAATGATCGGGCACGGCAGTTGAACGGGTGTCCGGTTGCAAGGGATCGCTCGCTGCCATCGATTGATCGCGCGCAACCTCCTTAGAATCAGCGCCACGCTGAGCGGCCCGAATCATACAATGGAGTGTCAAAGTGAGTGACGTCTAAGCCAGTTGATGTCAACCCGCGAGTCGATTCTGACAGGCTGGCGCGGCTCAGGATACCCACTGGTGATCGATCACGGACCCGATCTCCAACATCCCGAACAGAGGTGCTGGCCTCCTGCTGAGACAGGCGGGTGATTATCGGCCTGCTTCAGCAGAACACGCACCCTCAGGCCACCTGGCTGTCCCCGCCCCGTCGTCGCAGGTCAGCGGTATAACGGAGACAGGGGGACAGGTGGGACCCCGTCAGCTCGCCCAGGTATGGGTGGTGAGGTGATCCAGTCTCGATCGTTCACGACAGTCGCCGGTTGATCTTGTGCCCGTGATGTCGCTTCTGTCCTTCCCGTCGGGCTTCGCCGGGTAGGTGTGCGCGTCGGCTGTCGCGCCGGTGGCGCCGGCTTCCACGGGCCGGTGTGCTGCGGGTGCCTCCTCCCGGCGGCGTCGGGACGATGGTGGGTGGTCAGGTCGGGCGGGGCAGGGCCCACAGGCGACGGAATGCTTCGACGATCTCGTTCGCCCAGGGCCAGCTGGCGGGGATCTTCAGGCGCCGGCGGCGCTGGCCGCGCACGAGGACGGCGGGGACGTGCAGGAAGCGGTAGCGCAGGGTCTTGGGCACAGCTTTGGCCATCTCGCCGGTGCAGGCCAGGAGTTGGAGCCAGCAGCGCAGGTCACAGGCGAGCGCGGTGACGGCGAGCCAGGCCTGGTTGATGCGCATCCAGCGGGAGGGAAACCGGTTCAGGCTCTCGGCCTTGCCATCGCGGATCTTGGACTCGACCCGGGCGTGACTCCTGTGCCGGCAATCGAGCCAGGCGGCCTGGTGACCAGCGGTGTTGGTGGCGAAGGCCTGCAGGCGGACGTTGTAGTTCTTCTCGTACGCGGAGGCGTCTTTCGCGTAGCGCGGGTGCAGGGGTTCGCGCCGCACGAAGACCCGGTGGCACTTCGGCCAGGCGGCCAGGTCGCCGAGCAGGCCGGTGATCTCGGCGACCTGGGCATCGGCGCGCGCGGTGCCCTCGGCGTCCACGGCGGCCTGCCACACGCTGCGGCCCTGCTTGTTCTCTTCCTTCTCCAGCTTGTCCAGGGCCTGGAAGGCGTCCATCTCGCGGTCGGTGAAGGCCCAGCCGGTGGAGTACTCCCAGCGGTAGGAGGGGTGCACGCGGCCGCCCGCGGCGGCGATCCAGGCCAGCAGGCCGGTGGAGAACCCGGCTCCGTCGACGCGGAAGAGGATCTTCTTGCGGTGCTGCCAGGGAAGCCCTGCGACGGCGGCTTCGAGGACGGCGATGTTGTCGCTCGTATGATTGGCGCCGGCGTTTCCGGGCCGCAGCTGCTGGGCGAGCAGCTCGCCAGTGTTGTCGCAGTAGGCCAAGATCGGGCACAGGCTGTAGACACCCTTCTTGTAGGCGCCCGCGCAGCCCTCCTTCTCCGATCCGCAGGCCACCGGGGTCGCGTCGGAGTCGATGACGGTCCAGCCCTCAAGTGCGCGAGCGTCCACGGTGATCCACGGAAAGCCCTCGTCGCGGGCCGCGAGCAGGCCCCACACCCGGCGCCGTACCTTCGCCCGCGCCAGCGCGATCCGTTTGAGCTGCAGCTCGCCGACCTCGTTCAGGGTCCGCCACACGGTGGGCACGGAGGCGACGGGGCCGAGCACTTCGCGCTGGTGCTCCAGCACCGCGATATCGCTGATGGCCACGGCTCCCAGCACGATCGCGCAGGCCAGGTCGCTGAGCACGGAGCCGCGCGGGTGCCGCGGACGGAAGCCCGGCCGGCGCATCGCGTGGTCGAGCTCGGTCCCCAGGCCGACCCGGTCGGCGAGCAACTGCAGGTGCACTCCGCCCGCGTGCCCGATCTGGTTCCTGCCGTCGGCCGACATGACCAGGCCGGCAAGACGTCCACTACTCTTGCGCACGGAAACGGTGCCCCCATCAAGTGCATGATCTTTGACTCGACATCACGGATCATCGCAGGTAGGGGCACCGTCTCTGCTTCCGGGTGACACTCAGTCACCATCCTTCAGGCCGCCATGAAAGACCGAGGCCAGATTGGAGCGCGCTGCCGGATGATCCGCGTAGTCCCTGCTCACGACGGCGGCTGCGGTGACGGCCAGGAAGGTGTGGGTGAACATGGCGAGGGTGACCCACCGATGCCAGGAGATCCAGCGGCGGACCTGGTGCTCGTCCACGCCGGCCAAGCCCTTGCCGACGCCCATGACCCTGAGCGGAGCGGTGAGGGGGAGGTGGACACGGCGGGCAGAGATCAATCATCGCGATGCATGATTGCGCCACGCGACCACGTGGGGATCCGCATCGATGCCCATAGGTAGCTTGGCCCACCGGCCCGGACGTGCCGAGATCACCTGCATCACCGTCAGCTTCCTCGCCCCCGTGAGGACCGTCCCGTTCACAGATACATCGAGAAGCGCTGTGGTGAGGTTTGCCCCTCTTGGGGCGGCGAACCCGATCGGGTGGATGCTTCCGACGGGGCGGTGAACGCCTGCGGCGGGGGTGGTTTCCGCGTAGCGTCGCACCCCAGGGACCCAGCTGATCGAGGAAGCCGCTATGGCGCAGAACGTAGGACACGGTGTTGGGGTGCATCTGATCCTGGTCAAGGAGGATCATATTCTGTTGGGGCAGCGGGCGAACACGGGCTTTGCTGATGGTTGGTGGCATGTTCCTGGTGGTCGGCTTGAACGCGGTGAGTCCCTTCCGGCTGGTGCGATTCGCGAGGCCCGTGAGGAGCTCGCCATCGAGATCGCTCCGGAGAGCCTGTCGTTCGTTCATCTGAATCACCATCTGGATGCTGATGGTGTTGCTCGGGTCGGGGTGTTCTTCACCGCGTTCCTCTGGTCGGGTGAGCCGGTGAACGCCGAACCGGAGAAGTGTTCAAAGCTGTCGTGGTTCCGTGTGGATGACCTGCCCGTCGATACGGTGGACTACGCGGTCACCGCGCTTCGTTACTGTCAGCAGGCGACGGTGTTTGGTACTCATGGCTGGTAGCCGGTTGCGCGTGTGGGGCTTGGGGTGAGTGCGCGGGCAGCAGGGCGATGACATTGGCGGCGATTTGTTCCGGGCTCCGGGCGTCTGTGTGGACGTGGCCGGCGGTGGGATCGCTCGCCGCCACCTCGTCGAAGTGAGCTTGCAGCCGCCGTAGGCGGTCGAGGCTCATTTCTGGTCGGCCTGAGCCTTGGCGCTCCGTGCGCGTGCGGGAGCGGCGCATCAGCTCCGCGGTGTCGGTATGCAGATACACGGTTAGGTCGGGTCGGGCGAGGTAGTCCAGAAACGGCTCGATCATCTGGCGCGCATCCTGGTTGGAGATGCGATGCGTGGCGGAGTGGTTGGCGATGACGGAGCTGATGTAGCGGTCGACGATGACTGGACCCCGGGTCAGGGCTGCGCGGGCGAGGTCGGAGACGTGCAATGCGCCGCTTAGGTAGAACGCCAGGTGCGTGAGTGCTGCCGCCTGCTGATTGATGAAGGACTGGAGGGAGCTGAGTGGGTCTGGGGCGGTGTGGAATCGGGGGCAGTCCAGCCTGGCGGCGAGGAGCTTCGCCAGTGTGGATTTTCCGCTGCCGCCCACTCCTTCCAGCGCGAGGAAACAGCCTTCGCGCGCTGACCTTTGTGCCTGGTACGACACGGTTGTCGTGTCCTCGGTGGGGGCGTCGCGCATCCGTCAGCCCACCAGCGTCTCGGCGTAGGGAACGGTGAATACGGCAGGGTGGGCGATGCCGTGGCCGGTGAATCCGTCGTCGCCGAATGTGTCGCCGTGGTCGGCGGTCGCCACGACCAGCCACGCCCCGAATGCGGGCAGGGCGTCCAGCAGTCGGCCGAGCTGGCCGTCGGCGTAGGCCAGGGCCGCCGCTTGGGAGTCAGTGCTGTCGATACCGTCGGAGTCGGTCACGTAGTGGTGGTGGGGGATGTGGGTGGCGGAGACGTTGAGGAAGAGCATCACCGGCTGTCTGTTCTGTACGTCGTTCAGGAGGGACAGGGCGCGGTCGACCTGGTGGCGGGTGGAATCCGGCTCTGCGGAGGCGAATGCCGGTTCCCAATGGTCCTCGGTGAAGTAGTCCGGCAGGGTGGAGCCGAGTGGGGTTTCCCTGGAGAAGTAGGAGACGCCGCCGATGCACACGGTGCGGTAGCCGAGGTCGGCGAGGCCGGTGATGATGTCGGGGGCGTCGAAGACGTAGGTGGTGGGACGGATGGCTTTCCCGACGGGCGGGCGGCATTCCCACAGGCGGGACGGTGGGGTCGGCAGGGCGGGCTTGGGCAGGAATCCCGCAAAGAATGCCTGGTGGGCCGGGTAGGTGAAGGTGCCTGGGGTATGGCGGCGCTCCCACTGGCCGCTGGGCAGGATCGCGCTCAGGCACGGGGTTCGGCCCGTTGCAGTGGTCTGGTGGGCGACGTCGTAGCGTAGCGAGTCGAGGGTGACGAACAGGATGTGGCGACCGGGGATGCAGGCCGTGGTGTCGATCACCCCGCTCCCTCCTCCCGGGTCGTGGCCCATGCCTGCTGGAGCTCTGCGGCACGGTCCTCGATGGTCCCTTTGGCCTGGTCGTTGACCGGTAGCGGGGCCCGGTTGATGGCCATCCGTTCGCCCAGGTCGGCCAGCGCGGCGCCCCCGATGATGTGTCCGTCGGCGCGGTACAGGCGGATGCTGGTCACGTCGTCGGTCGTGGTGATGCGGCCGCCGGGGGCGCTCAGCGTGTCCTGGCACCACAGATGGTAGTCCAGGGTCCCGGTACCGGCGTAGGTGGCGCGTGCGGCCCAGCTGTCGGCGTTGATGACGCCGCGCAGGAACGTGCGGGCGAAGAGTTCCGAGGTGGTGTCGCCGTCGTGGGTGACCACTGCTTGGGACACCTGCTGGGTGCGGATCAGCAGGGCACCCAGAAGCCAGGCCGCCCCGGGGGACAGTTCGGTGGCGGCCCGCCCGGACACGTGGTCGTGGTGTACGACGGCAGCGAAGTTGGTGTCAGTGGTCAGCATGCTCGCTCCTTCACGGCGAGCCATGCCGTGTCGGCGACCTCGGCGATGGTCATGCCGTCGGTGACGATGCCCACGGCGTTCGGGTCGTCCTCGGCGAACTGCACGTACAGGCTGACCAGGCGGGTGAGGACCTGCGGGTTGTCCAGAAGGTGCCGGTCCGAGGGCGACAGGTCGGGCTTGTCGGCCATGCGGCGTCGCAACTCGGAGGCGCTGGTGTGCAGGTAGAGGGTGATACCGGGGCGTACCAGGTAGGGGGTGAACGGGTGGAGCATCTCTTGGACCTTGCGCACCTCGATGCCGTTCACGGCAGCGTGGTTGGCGATCACGGAGGTGGCATACCGGTCGGCTACCACGTGCCGGCGCGGCAGATACGCGCGGATGCTGTCTGAGGCGTGCAGGAGGCCGGTCAGGTAGAAGGCGAGTTGGGGCAGCGGCAGGCAGTGCCCGTTGACCCAGCCGGAGAGCTTGGACAGTGGCTGCGGGATGGTGTGCAGGGTCGCGGCGGGGAGTTCTGCGCCCAGGTGGCGCACCAGGGTGGTTTTGCCGCAGCCGGATACGCCTTCCACGGCCACGAACCTTCTGCTGTGCGGGGCCTGGTCGTCGGGCCGGTAGGCGCTGGGTAGGTGCGTCACAGGATTCCCTCCGTGAAGGCGGCGACATGGGCGGCGACGGACCGAAGCGTGTCGTTGTCTTCGACGGTCAGATCCAGCCGCAGGTCATCGCGGAGCAAGCAGGGCGACAGGGCGCCGTCGTGGTTGAGCCGAAGAGCCCAGAACCCCTCTACGCACACTGTCTTGAGGGGGCAGGTGCCGCACTGGCCGACGTGGTGTCGTCCCAAGGTGTGGTCGATGACCTCCACTTCCACGCCGTCCACGGCGAAGACCCGGCGGCCCTGTCCGACGCCCGCGACTTCCACGCGTTCGGGCGATGCCGCCCGAAGCCGGGCCAGGAGCCGGCTCATGGCCGCGGCCGGGTTGGGGCGTCCTGTGTTGTGCGGGGTGCCGACCAGTTCGATGAACTGCACCGGTAGGCGCCGCTCCAGCGCGTAGTCCAAGATGGCGTCCAGCTCGTGCGCGTTGACGTCCTGGACAAGGGTGTTGAGTTCGACCCGCTCGAAGCCGTCGCGGGCGGCATCGATGCCGTCCAACACCCGCGCCACCGGCAGGGGCGTCTTGGCGATGGCATGGAACGACGCGTCGGACAGGTAGTGCAGCGACACCTTGACCTTGTCGATGGCGCAGGTCCGCAGCCAGGGCATCGCCTTGCGTAACGGCAGTCCGTTGGTGATGAGCGCGGCCGTCACGTCATCGCCGGTCCATTCCCGGCACGACGTGAGCACGGGCTTGGCCAGCGGGGAGGCCAGGGGTTCACCGCCGGTGAAGTACACCCGGCGGATCCCCGACCTGACGAGGGAGGCGATCCGGGCCGTCATCCATGGGCCGTCTACCCGCCGCTTGCGTGGTTGTGTCGTCGGGTCGGAGCGGTACAGGTGGGGTGGCACGTCGGCCTCGTTGTGGCAGAACCAGCAACTGATCGGGCAGCGTGGAGTGAGAGAGACGCGGAGCTGTCCGCGGAGGGCGGCGAAGTTGGCCAGCGCGGTGGTGTCAGCGGGCGCGGGTGCGTACACGGTGGTGCACCTCCTATGAGTGGTGCCTGAGGCTGGACGGGCGCGCGGCGGCCCCGCTGCAGGGGGAACAGAGTCCAGGGCCGCCGCATCCGCCCGGAGCGCCGGGCGGGGCTTGTGGGACTACCGGGGTCGGCGCCGGTGGCGGCAGTCCGGACAGCTGCACGGCGGAAAGTCCCCCGCTGCCCGGTAGAGCTCGGCGGCGATCGGAGTGGTGACGTCGACCACCTCTGCCTCCCGTACTTCCTGGCGTTCCTGCGTGGCGGGGTTGAGGGTGTAGACGGCGATGGTCATCCGGGTCATGGGCGTCCACCACCCTCGCCACCCTGGGGTTCACGCGTGCGAGGCGTGAATATCTCTTCCGGACCGGGCAGCGAGGGGCGCGGGACGAGCGGGCACGGGAAGGTTCCTGGGCAGTGCGTCCCTGGTGATCGGTGGGGGAGCGGTGCCTCGGCGGTCGCGTTCATGTCGTGACTCCGTTCGCATGCACTCTGTCCGGGTGGTTCTGCTTGGCGGGACGTCTCGCGCCGCTACGCTGGTAGTGGCCTGAAGCGGCTGAACGTCCTTGGCTACGACGCTAGGTCGCTCGGCATCGTGAATCGACAGACTGCGGGTACGCGTTCTCGGAGGCCGCAGGCACGGGGGAGACCGGATGGCTATCAGAAAGCTGACCGCCAGTCAGCCCGAGCTGGCGCGCGTCCGCGAGGGCGTCATCACCGGCTATCTGTTCAAGATCATCAGAGAGTCGATTCCCCGCACCCAGGACGAATTAGCGGAAGATCTGGGCGTCGACAAAAGCACCGTCCAGGGCTGGGAGTCGGGACGGCGCCCCCTGCCTGCTACGAAGGCCGGGAACCTGATCGCGATCCGCAGGCGACTGCTGCGTCTGGGTGCTTCCGCGAACCTCGTGCAGCTGATGCACACCTCCATGGACGCGGACTTCATCCTCGGCGTCCTGTTGGCCGAGCCGACCACGGGGCGCCTGGCAGGGGACCACCCGTTAGCGGGATGGGTGCTGAACCGGGACACCACGCACATGCTCGCGTGGGCGATGAGCGGCATCCTGCCGGGATCCGTCGCTGCCAACACCGATACGCCCTCGGCCCGTCGCGGCCCGGTCGCGGTCGCCCCACTCCTGGGCCAGCCTGAGCGAGAGCAGGTCTTCGCCAGCCTCCGACACGCAGCTGAGCTGGCGGAACGCGCGGGCGACGACGGCGCGCTGCTGCGCCGGCAGGCCCGCTACCTGTGCGGGTACGACCGCACCCCCGACGCCACAACCTGGCTGGCACGCGCGCAGCGCCCTCGCAAAGCCCCGGCAGGCTGGTCCCCGCAGTGGGCCGAAGACCGCTCCCTGGCTGCCTCGTTGGCCCGCCGCGGCGACCCGGAGCAACTGCTGGACTTCATCGCCCGGTCTTTGGGGGATGACGCCAGCGAGGCCGCGAACCTCAACTACTGGGCGCACTGGGTCGGCGTCGATACCCGGCCCCAGAGTGACGACTCCTTCATGGCGCGGCAGACGCCCGGCTGGGACGCCGCCGCGCTGTTGCGAAACTTCACCGACCGACTCGCGCGCGCCTTCGAATACACCGACCTGTACGCCCACTCGGTGTGGGCGCTGCTGTCCGCGCGGCCGGGACTCCTGAGCGCGGACCGGGCCCTGGCTTGCGACCTGGCCGCCAGCGTTGGCCAACTTCTGGACGGCGACGCGATTTCCCCGCAGTCCCGCCGGGAACTTCAAGCCGTGCATTACGGTCTACGCCTGAGTGGCGTCAGCACTGATCGCCCTTGAACGAGTACCGGAGGACTGCGGGATGACGGACCAGCACGCGGCGGGCACGGCAGGGTTCCTCTTCGAGACCGGGATGCTCAAGAGGGCCAAGCGCTCCGGCTGGTGGATCGCCGGTGTGAAGGATCCGGAGACCATTGCGGAGCACTCGTTCCGGACCGGGATCATCGGCGCGGTCCTCGCGATGATGGAGGGCGCGGACCCGGCGAAGGTCGCCCTGCTGTGCCTGTTCCACGACACGCAGGAGACCCGCGTCAGCGACATCCCCCACATCGGCCGCCGCTACTTGGACGCCATGTCGAACGAGGGCGTGACCGCGGACCAGGTGTCGGGCGCCTACCCGGCCGTTGCGGAAGGCGTGCAGAAGATCGTCGCGGAGTACGAGAACGGCAGCTCCCCCGAGGTCGAGGTCGCCCACGACGCCGACAAGCTGGAATGCCTCATCCAAGCAGTCGAATACCGCGAACAGGGCTACCAGAACGTGCAGAACTGGATCGACAGCAGCTTGGCCAAGCTCAAGACCGAATCCGCCCGAACCCTGGCCGAGGCAGCACTCAATATGACATCGCTCGAGTGGCAGCAGACGTACCTGCGTTGACGCTGGAACTCCGTGGCCCACGAGCCTGTGGGTCGTCAGAGCAGGGACCGCGCACTTGAGGTTGACGCTGTCGTCGACGGAGGATGCGGCGTATGACAGCCGTACAGCTGAGACCCTTACGCTCCGAGCCCCTGCCGTTCAGTGTCGTGAAGGCGGACGGTGCAGTGACCCTCTACTTGACTGCGACGCCATCGTCTCGGGCGTCGACCGGCCCTGGTCCCGGTGGCTTTTCCCTGGTCAGAATCGCGGCGGCAGGGCGAGGGCGTACCAGGAGATCTTGAAGCCGGGGTAGACACGGAAGCCCCAGCATCCCATCGAGAGGCTGTCAACGATCTGCAGCCCGCGCCCTCCCTCGCTGATCCTGCCGAGTAGGGCGTCGGGACCCGCGCCGCAGTGCGCCAGGAGGTCACTGGGCGCGCGCTCGACCAGCTCGGGCACGGCCGATGTCCGGTCCTGGACCTCGATGATCGCCTCAGCCTGGGTACGGCGAACCCGAAGCTGGTACGGCCCCTGTGCGTGGCGAGTGTTGGAGACGAGTTCGGTGACCATGACGAGGGCGTCCTCGATCCGGTCCTCGGTGATACCGAGCCCGACGAGGCAGGGGCGCAGGTGTTCGCGGGCCTGGGCGGCGGGGCTGACGGTGTCACGGTTCCAGGCCAGCAGGGTGCGGTGCGGCTGGGGGGAGCGGTGCTTGTTCACCGTCGTGCCTCACGACGTGCGGAGTGGCGGGGCCGGTGGGTCGAGCGGCGGTGTCGGCCGGGCCCGGGGCGTAGGCGGGCGCGGGTGTCGGCGGCAAGTAGGGCGAGGTTCGTGGGGGTGAGGTGGGCGACTGCGAGCAGTGACACGAGCAGGAGCGTCAGCACGGAGACCTCCGTGGCCGGAATGGTTGCTGACGAACACCACACCCTGAGCAGCGCGGCGAGCGGAACCGTTCTCCGTGAGGTTTCACCAGTTCCCACCTGCGGGTTCGGCTCGGGCGCGGAGCGCTGCCCGAGTCCCTGGGGGAGTCGGGCACGGGGAGAGCGGGTCGCACGTTCGGGTGCATCACGGTGGTCCTGTGCGTGAGCGACCGTGGGCGAGGGCAGGTGCCGACGCTGCCGGACACTGACCGTCCGCGCTCCATCCGATTTGTCCGGGGGCCTCGCCGTGGCCGATTCACCCTGCTGGTCCTCGCCATCTGATGTTCTGCGCGCGCAGGAGGATGCGAGCGCTGCGCCGGAGGCGATCAGACCGGTGGACATCGTGATGCGGTGCCGCTGGGTGATCGCCGGTCTCGCCTTGCTGGTGGGGGCGGCGCTCGTGTGGCGGGTGGGACTGCGGTGGGATCTCCCGGCATACGTCTTCGTGCTGGCGGTACTCGGTCCGGTGCTCATGGTCGTGGACCTGGAACTGATGCGCCTGCCGAACCGGATCGTCCTGCCGGCCGTCCCCGTGCTGCTCGTCCTGCTGGGCACGGCGGCCCTCGGATGTTCTGACGGAGGCGCCTCGCTGAGGCGTGCCCTGCTCGGGGCAGTTGCTGCCGGGCTGTGCCTGGGAGCGGTCGCGTGGCTCTTGCCGCAAGGGCTCGGCTGGGGCGACGTGAAGGCAGTGACTGGGCTGCTGGGGCCCCTCGCTGGCTGGACCTGCTGGTCGGGGCTTGCATGGGCTGGAGTCGTGGCGTTCACCGGGGCGGCCCTGACAGCGGCGGTCACGCGCCGTGCGGCGGTGGCCATGGGGCCGTTCTTGTTTGGTGGCGTGCTGGTCATCGTGCTCTGGGCTGGCCCTCCGCGCTGATGTACCGGCCTCCCGGTGCGCCGAGTAGGACGGTCGGCTTGTAGGCGTGGTGTCAACGATGCCGGTCTGGGGCGCTCAGTTGGGTGGATTCCCGGAATAGATGGAAACCGTGTGATGTGGCTTGCGTTTCCGCCTGTGAGTTGAGAGCAGCGGCCAGATCGATGCCAAGCCGTCACGCAGCTGGGGAGGAGGACGGATGACGGGGTCCAGGTTGCAGCAGCGTCTGAACACCGGAGCCCTTGGCGGGTCGACAGGTTCAGGCGGTGGCTGGGGCTTGTCGGCCCCCACGGAGCTGGAGATCCATGAAAAGTCATACCGCAACTGGGTTGGTACCGAGGGGGGCTGTCCTCCGTAGAGGTGGCATCCAGGGCATGTCGGGTCCATCGGGCACCGGGGATCCCATAAACCAGTCACACGGATCGCTCGCGGGGCCATCGGGCCCCGCGGTGGAGAAGGGGTGAGGTTCATGACTGCAACCATTGGTCACGGCAGGCGGCTTGGCGTCGCGCTGGGCGTACTGCTGGTCCTCGTCGGCGTCGTCGGCTGCTCCGGGACGGGGAACGGTGCGAGGCCGGGCAGCGTGGACGGGGTGTCGCGCTCGACGAGTGCGTCACCGAGCCCGTCACCGTCGGTGTCTATGTCGGCGGGCCTGGCGTTGCCGGTGCCGTGGGCGTCGCAGTCAGGGACAGCGGCACAGCAGACCGCGGCCGTTGAGGCGCTGGCGGCGTACCGGGGGATGTGGACTGACCTGGAGCGGCTGGGCCGCACTCCGATGACGGGATTCAAGGACCCGACGCTGGCCACGCACATGCTCTATCAGCCGCTGCACGACTGGTCGCAGACGCTGGCGGACGAGGCGAAGCGCGGCGAGGTCTCCACTGGTGAGGCCGTGATCGACCCGCGTGTCGTCAAGGTCGACACCAGTCCGAGGCCGACCCAGGTGGAGATCGCCGACTGCTTCGACAACACGAGGTGGCCGGTCGTGGACGCCAGGACCCTCAAGCCAGTCGACAACACTCCCGGCACTAGGCGCCGGACCGAGGCACTCGCGACACTGGACATCGACGGCTACTGGAAGGTGACGCAGCAGGTCTTCGGGGAAGCGGGCTCGTGCTGACCGCCGCGCCGGTCCGCGTGTTGGCGATCACGCTCCTGCTGGCATCATCCAACGCCGCGATGGTCAACGGCGCGTGGGCCCGTGGAACCGGCCCGGGACAGGGCGTTAGCGTCCCCTGCCGGGGAAGCAGTTGTTCGCTGACTGCCTGGACCAGCGATTCGACTCCGATGCGGCCCTCCTCCGACAGCGTCCCGGCCCACGGCGGCGGTTCGGGGCCGAAGTGCACGGTCGTGCCAGTGTCGGGTGGTCCGACGACGGCTCCTGACGGCTCGAAGTGGGTGGACTACCGCCGCGACTGTGGGGGGCCGTACCCGCAAGGGATGTTGGGAGGGGTGGGGTTGCCGTTCTCGGCCCCGGTGGGCGCGCTGGCGGCGGTTCCGGTCGTGGATCCGCGCGTAGTGGCGCTGCAGGCAGAGAAGCAGCTGGCGCTGCCCCGTCCGGTTGTGGCGATGAGCCCCTCAACCTTCCAGGTGGTGAACGTCCCGACCTGGTTCTGGCTGGACGAGGGCTCCCTGCGGCCGGTGTCGGCAACGGTGCAGGTGCCCGGAGTGGCGGTCACGGCGGTGGCGACCGCCGCGTCGGTGACCTGGGATCCGGGGGACGGCGGCACGCCCGTGGAGTGCGCGGGTCCCGGGACGCCGTTCGTGCGGGGTGACGACGGGTCGAAGCCGTCGCCGGACTGCGGCTACCGCTACCGGCGTGGATCGGCAGCGGCTGAGGGCGGGGTCTTCACGGTGACGGTGACTGCGCACTGGCGAGTGACCTGGAGCGGGGCCGGACAGGGCGGGGTCTTCCCGGATCTGACCACGACCGCGCAGGTCCCGGTGCGGGTGCAGGAGGTGCAGGTCCTGGTTGAGGGGCGCCCCGGCGGCTGAGGCCGAGTACGGGCACTGATGCGCACGGCAGTTCACGAGAGACGGGAGCGACTGATGGCAGTGAGAACGGACGGATTCGGCGGGGTGTTCGCCCAGCGCGGGGAAGCGGCGAAGAACGGGGCGGGAGATGCGGGTAGGTCTGGCGGTCCCGGCCTTCGGGCGGGGATGACGCCGGCTCGGGCGCGTCGACGGCGTAGCTCGCTGATGGCGTGGGCGGCGGGCGGTTTGGTCGTGGTCTGCGTGCTGGGGGTGCAGTGGCGGGTCTCGGCGGCTGGGGAGCGGGTGCACGTCCTGGCGCTGGCGCGGTCGGTCCCGGCAGGGAAGGTGCTGGTGGCCGGTGATTTGACGGAGGTCTCCTTGCCGTTGGACAGCGGGGTCGCGGCGCTGCCCGTCGGCGAGGAGTCGCGGGTGGTGGGACGCCGGGTGGCGGAGCCGTTGTGGGCGGGCGCTCCGCTGGCGGCGCAGGCGTTGGCCGATCCCGGGCCGGGGGCGGGGTGGCAGGTGGTGCCGCTGTCGGTGAAGGAGGGCCGCTATCCGCCGGCGCTGGCCCCGGGGGCTGAGGTCGTGGTCTACGACGGCGCCGGCGCGGCGAGCGGGCCGACGGGCGGCAGTTCTGCCACCTCCGCCGCACCAGGTGCGGTGTCGGCGCTGGTGCTGGGGGTGAGCGCGGGGAGTGCGACGCCTGGCGCGGAGGTCGTAACTGTGCGCTGCGCGGTGGCGGATGCGGCGGTCTTGGCGCAGGCGGCGAGTCCGCTGGTGGCGCTGGCTTCGACGGAAGGGCGGTGAGCGGTAGTGGCGCTGGTTGTGGTGGGAAGTGCGAAGGGCGGTACCGCGGCGACGACAGTCGCGCTGGGATTGGCGGGAGCCGCGGCGGTGCGGGGCGGCCCGGAGGTGGTGCTGCTGGAGGCGGACTCGTCGGGCGGCGATCTGGAGCTGGACTTCGACGTTCCGGCCGCCTCGGGCCTGGTGGCGCTGGCGGCGGCGGCCCGGCGCGGCGGCATGACCTCGGTCCTGTTGCGCGCGCATGCCCAACTCCTGTCGTCAGGGGTGCGGGCCGTGCATGCCCCGGTGGCCTTCGGGCAGGCTCGCACGGCGCTGGAGGCGTTGGAGCCGCTGTGGCGGGCGGACCAGTTCGAGGACCTGCTGGTGGTCGCGGACGTGGGTGCGCTGACCACGAGTCGGGCCACCGAGTTGGTCTCCCTGGCGGACGTGGTGGTGCTGGCCAGCGGCGGGAGCCGGGTGCAGCTGACCCACACGGCTGATGCGATCGGCGTGATCCTGGCGCCCACGGTGGCGGTCGCGGTCACTGGCGAATGCGCCTACGGGCCCGAGGAGATCGTCGCGCACCTGGATGCGACGGACTGTGCGTTGCTGCCGCACGACCCCCTCAGTGCGGCAGTTCTCCGCGGTGCCCGGGTCCCCAAGCGGGCCGGTCAGTGGCGGCGGGCTGCTGCTCGCTTCCCGCTGCTCCACGCGGTCAGTGAGCTCGGTACGCGGCTGGAGTCGCATCTGCCCGCGTCCAAGGTGCCGGACCCCGACCCGGCGGGCACAGCCTGGCCGGCGCGGACCGGTGCCGGTCCAGAACCACTGGCCAGCGCGCTCGCCGCACTTGAGCACTGATCCGCGGCACCGCGATCCCGCACACCCTCCAGGCAAGGAGACGCCGTCCATGACGACGCATCACATTCCATCACCCTCACCGCCACTGGAGGCGGGCGACCGCGGACAGGAGCAGGCACTGGCGAACACCCTGCGCGAGCGCGTCGCAGCCAGGTTGGTGGCCCGCTCCCGTGAGCGCGAGGCCGAGGGCACCGGGCTACCGGAGTCCGAACGGCGCGCGCTCGGGCAGCGCTGGCTGGGCGAGGAGTGGGAGTTCGACACCGCCGACCGGCTGATGCACGGGCTCCCGCCGCTCGATGCCGGGGTGGAACGGCGGGTGCTTCGCCTGGTCGAGGACGCGCTGTTCGGCCTGGAGGGACTGCAGCGGCTGCTGGATGATCCGGGGATCGAGAACATCGACGTGGTCGGCTGCGACCAGGTGTTCGTGCGCTACGCGGACGGCCGAAGGTCCCAGGTTGATCCGATCGCCTCCTCGGACGAGGCGCTGGTGGAGCTGCTGCGCACGGTCGCGGCCCGGGCAGGCCAAGAGGAGCGGCGCTTCGACCGGGCCACTCCCCGGTTGAATCTGAACCTTCCCGACGGGTCGCGGATGTTCGCACTGATGTCGGTGTGCGACCGGCCGAGCGTGGCGATCCGCCGCCACGGCTTCCCGGACGCGACGCTGCCGCAGCTGCGCGCAATGGGGATGCTGACCGAGGCGAGCGAGCGGTTCCTGCGGCTGATGGTGCGGGCGCGGCGCAACGCGGTCGTGTCGGGCGGTACGAACGGCGGCAAGACGACGCTGTGCCGCGCGCTGCTGGCCGAGGTGGAGCCCTGGGAGAAGCTGGTGACCATCGAGGACACCTTCGAACTGGGGGTGCACCTGGACGGTCGGCACCCCAACACGGTGGCGCTGCAGGCTCGCGAAGCCAATCTGGAGGGCGTGGGCGCGATCGACCAGGCCGAGCTGGTGCGCTGGGCGCTGCGGATGTCCCCGGACCGGGTCATCGTCGGCGAGATCCGCGGGGCCGAGATCGTCCCGATGCTGAACGCGATGTCGATGGGCAACGACGGCAGCACCTCGACCATCCATGCCAGCGACTCCCAGCAGGTGTTCACCAAGTTGGCGGCCTACGCCGCCCAGTCGCCCGAGCGGCTGTCGATGGAGGCCACGAACCTGCTGGTCGCCTCGGCCGTGCACTTTGTGGTCCACCTGGGCCGGGACCGCCAGGGGCGCCGCTGCCTGTCCTCGATCCGCGAGGTGGTCGGCGCGGACGGCATGCACGTGGTCTCCAACGAGATCTTCGCGTCCGGCCCGGACGGGCTGGCAGTGCAGGTCTGCCAGCTGCAGGAGGCGACCCAGGCCGCCTTCGACCGCGCCGAGGCCGACCTCGATGCCGAGACGGTCAGCTGGCCCGATCCGGACGACCGGGGCGGCAAGGGCGCTGCGGACAGCCGCGAGGTTCGCGCAGGTCGGGACTATGCGGACGAGCGCGGTGCGCGGATCGGCTGGGGGTGGCAGGGATGAGCGTCGGTATGGACCCGCTGACGGTCGCACTGGGCGTCGGCCTGGCACTGGGTGTTGCCGGTATGGGCCACGCGCTGCGCAGGCAGCCCACGCGCAGGCCAGACCACGGCCCGGGCCCCGACGCCGAACCGCTGCCGGACCCGCTGGCCGCCTGGTGGCAACGCACGCGTCCGCTGGTCCTCAGCCGGCGCACCCTGCTGTGCCTGGCGGTCGGGACCGCTGGTCTGCTGCTGACCGGTTGGCCGCTGCTGCTGCCGATGGGGGCCGCTGCCGCGTGGACGCTGCCGGGGCTGCTGGGTTCCGACCGCGCTCAGCAGCAGCGGGTGCGGCGCATCGAGGCCCTGGCGACCTGGACCGAGCAACTGCGCGACACCCTGGCCGCAGCGTCCGGGCTGGAGCAGGGCATCCGCGCCACCGCGTCGCTCGCCCCGGAGGCGATCCGCCCCCAGGTAACCGCCCTGGTGGCGAACCTGGACGCCCGGATGCGACTGCCCCAGGCACTGACCCTGTTCGCCGAGGAACTCGCCGACCCTGCCGCCGACCTGGTCGCCATCGCGCTGATCAGCGGAAGTGCACGCCAGTCCGGGCGCCTGGCCGACCTGCTGGGCACCCTGGCTGCCTCGTCCCGCGCCCAGGTCGTCACCCGGGTCCGCGCCTCGGCCGCCCGCGCCAGCACCCGCACCTCGGTGCGCGTCATCACCATCACCACATTCGTCCTGGCAGCCGCGCTGATCGTCATCAACAGCTCCTTCCTGCGGCCCTACCAGAGCCTGGGCGGGCAATTGGCACTGGCGGCCGTGGCCGGGATCTTCACCCTCGCCTTCCACTGGCTGGTGAAGATCAACACGTTCCCGGAGCCGCCGAGGCTCCTCAACCCGCACACCGCCGCCGCCCACCTCACCCCCACCGCCGGAGGCCCGCGATGATCGTCAACCTGCTCCTGGGCAGCGGCGCCGGGCTCGGCCTGTTCGGCCTGCTGTACGTACTGCGCCCCGCCCAACGCCCGGCGCTGGGTGACGCGCTCGCCCACCTCCACGCCCCCGCCGCCGTCCACCTCCCGCCACCGGCACCGGTGGCGGCCGCCGGGCAGGACGGATGGTCGGTGCGCACCGGCCTCCTCCTGGCCCCGGCACTGCGCGAACTCGGACTGCCCGGCACAAGTCAGGCCGCCGACCTGGCCTGCCTGGACGCCGACCCGCAACGGCACCTGGCCGAGAAGGCCACCGGCGCGCTGGCGGGGCTGCTGCTCCCGTACGTCGGCTACGGCCTGCTGGTCCTGCTCGGAGCGCACGGCAGTTGGGCGACATGGGGATGGGCCTCCCTGGTCCTGGCCGCGGCCGGGTTCTTCGCCCCCGACTTCTCGCTTCGCTCGCGGGCCGAGGCCAGGCGCGCCGAGACCCGCTACGCGCTCTCGCTGTTCCTGGAGATGACCGCCATCGCCCTGTCGGGCGGCGCCGGCGTGCACCAGGCCCTGTCCCAGGCCGCCGCCTGCGGACAGGGCGCCGCGTTCGCCGACTTCCGCAACGTCCTGGCGGAGGCGGCGATCACCCGCACCCCGCCCTGGGGGCCGCTGGGACGCCTGGGTCACAAGCTCGGCGTGTCCGAACTGGAGGAGCTGGCCTGCACCATCCAACTGGCGGGCAGCGAGGGGGCGAAGGTGCGCGCCTCGCTCATTGCCAAGGCCGAGTCCCTGCGCGTCCACCTGTTGGCGGCCGACGAGGCCCACGCCGGAACCGCCACCGAGCGGATGAGCCTGCCGGTGGTCCTGCTGCTGTCCGGGTTCCTGCTTTTCATTGGCTATCCGGCGGTCATCAATGCTTTCCACGGCCTGTAGAAGATCGCTGGGTTCGCGTGAACTGAAGCACTGTCAGGCAAAGGCTGCGAGTCCTTCGGCCGCGCCCTCTTCCCCTTCTCGAACGGAGCACCCTCATGCGCTACATCCTTGCCACCGCCGGTCTGCGCACCACCGTCCGCGCTCACTGCGCCTGGACGTCGCTGCGCGACCGCCTGTACACCGCCGCCCGTCGCGACGACGGCTACAGCACCGAGACCGGGGTGATCACCGCTCTGCTCGTCATCATCGCCATTGCTGTCATGACGGCACTGGGACAGAAACTCATGGACAAGGTCAACTCCATCTCCATGTAGCCCCGGTGGACGCCCCGGCCCGCATCGTCGGACCGGGCGCCCACCGGAGCCGAAGCCTCCCGACACCTACCGGAAGGAGCCCGCGCCCGTGGCTCATCACCCCGCCCGCGTATCCGCTCGATCTCGGCGGCGCCCTCATGTGCGCGCAGCCGCGGTGCGCGCGGCCCGCAGCGACCGGGGTGCGGCCAGCGCCGAACTCGTCGTCGCGGCGCCGCTCCTGCTGCTGCTCTTGCTCGCGATCGTGCAGTTCGCCGTTGCTGAGCACGCCCAGCACCTGGCCCAGGCTGTCGCGGACCGCGCCCTGGCCGTCGCCTGCGCGCAGGACTCCACCGCGCAGGCCGGCCAGGCCGAAGCCGAGGGACAGCTCGCAGTCCTGGCCGGCCCCAGCCTGCAACACCCGAAAGTCACCGTCACTCGAACCGCTACCGGCGCGGACGTGGAGATCAGCGGCGAGGCGGCTGCCGTCTTCCCGGGCCTGCACCTGCGCGTGGACGCCCACACCAGCGGCCACATCGAGAGGTTCACGACACCCCAACCTGGCAACTGAGCACCCAGACATCCCCATCCACTGCCCGTCCCTTACGAAGGGGGAGCGCCATGAGGTCCCGTAGCGGCGACCCCGGTCCGCGCCGAGGTGCCGTACTGCCGCCGATCCGCGACGACCGGGGATCAGCCAGCACCGAACTGGCACTGGCAGCACCACTGCTGGTCCTCATGCTGCTGATCGTCATCGGCTTTGGTCGGGCGGTGAACGCGCACCTGGACGTCTCCGACGCCGCCCAGCAGGCCGCCCGCGCCGCCTCACTGGACCGTACCCCCGGCGCTGCCGCCGCTGACGCCCAGCAGACCGCCGCCGATGTGCTGGCGCGGGCCGGGCGCTCCTGCCATGACCTGAGGACCACTGCTGACACCAGGGACTTCACCCCCGGCGGAAAGGTCACGGTCAGCGTCGACTGCACTACCGACCTCACGGACCTGGGCATCCCATTCCCGGGAATCCGGCACACCACCACCGGCAGCGCCTCGTCGCCCCTTGATCCATACCGCGCAGCGCCGGACTCGGGAGGGGCACCGTGAACCGTCCAGCCCACCGCCCGCACCCCAGTGCCGGCCGCCGGAGTGCCCCACGACCGGGCCCCGACACGGACCAGGGGAGCGTCACCGCGTTCACAGCCGTCGTGTTCCTGGCCCTGCTCGGGTTCGCCGGACTGGTCGTCGACGGCGGCATGGCCCTGGACGCACGCGTCCAGGCACTTGGCCAGGCCGAGGACGCAGCCCGCGCCGGAGCCGGCGCCATCGACACCGAAGCCCTGCGCCTCGAAAACCTCGTCGCCCTGCGGCCCGAGGTCGCCCAGCAGCGGGCCCTGGACTATCTCAGCGGCAGCGCAGCGACCGGCACCGCGCTCGCCGACACGCAGAGCGTCACAGTCACCGTCACCGTGCACACCCCCACCCACCTGCTCTCGCTCTTCGGCGTCCCCGAGATCACCGAATGCGCAAGCGCCACCGCCCACCCCGTCACCCAGGCCACCCCGTGACCGGCACCTCCGCATCCGCGCGGCTGCTCCCGCTCGTCCGCGCAACCGGCGGCGCCCTGCTACTCGCCGGCCTGCTGGCCGGGATGCCCCTGGCCCTGACCCGGTGGGGAGCCGGGCTGCTGCCGGGACACTGGCCCGGTGGACGCGCGCTACTGATCATGCTGGAGAACCCGCTGCCCAGCACCCTCCTGGAGTTGCTGGTGCTGGCCGGCTGGGGCATCTGGGTCGTCCTGGCCCTCTCCACCGCACGCGAGCTGTGCTGGTACGCCGCCCACCTCCCGGCTCTGCTGCGACAGGGCGGCGACCTCGGCCAACTCACCGCCCGGCGCGGGGTGGCAGCCGTCCTGCTGGCCGCTCTCGTCTTGGGCCTGGTCGCTTCCCTTCGAGCCGTGCCTCCGGCACCGCAGCACGGTCCCGGCCTGGTCACGGCCGCGTTCACCCGCCCCGTCGCGACAGCTCCGGCCGTCTCCGGCCAGGCACCCACGACTACGGCCTCCGTCGCGGCCACCGCGCCGGCGGTGTGCGAGGTCCGACGCGGCGACACCCTGTGGGATCTGGCGCGCCGTCACCTGGACGACCCGCTGCGCTGGAAGGAGATCTACGAGCTCAACCACGGCCTGGTCCAGGCCGACGGCCGTGCCCTGCGCGACCCGGACTGGATCTACCCCGGCTGGCGGCTCCAACTGCCCAGCAGTCCTCGAGCCTCGGCTCCTCCGTCCGCGCCGGGATCCGGCACGGCGCCTACCGGGACGCCCCGGGGCACCGCCACCGCACCGTCCCCCTCCGGTACGGCGGCCGCCGCCCCCACCGCCGCTCCACCGCTCCCGAGCGGCAGCACGCACACCCCAGTAGTTCCCGGCCCGAGCAATGCGACTCACGCCTCCCGTCCGGCAGGCAGTCGACTGCCCGGCGGAGCCGGGTACATCGACGCCGCTCTGCTCGCCGCCCTCAGCGGTGCCGCCGCCCTACTGCTGGCCCGACGCCGAGCTCGCCCGCACCAACCCGCCGAGCCCCGCGCCTACCAGCAGCCCCAGCCCGCCGGACCCGAGGAGGCACCGCTCGTCGACGCGGTGCGCCACCTCCACCGCCTCCAAGGTTCCAACACCCAAGCGCCCTCCGAGGGTTCAGCGTCCCTGGCCGCCAGCGGCGACACGACACTGAGCCTGAGCGACCTGCTCGACCGCTCGCCAACCCGCCAGCTGTCGCTGACCGGCCCCGGCGGAGCCGACGCGGTCCGCGCACTGCTCGCCTCCGTTCTGACCGCGGCCACGCCGACCGAACACCTGGTCGTGCCCGCTACCGATCTGGACGAACTGGCCCCGGCCCTGACCGGCACCCGTTTCCCCCAACTCCTGGTCGCCGCCGACGGCGAGGCCGCCCTGACCGCGCTCGAGGAACACGCCCTGCGCGCAGCCCGAGCCCGGCACGGTGGCGACACCGCGCCGTTCCCGCGCCTGGTTCTGGTCGCGGACCTCGACCAGCGACAGCACCAACGCCTGGCCGCGCTCCTGCGTACCGACCAATGGGGCACCCTGGCCGCCGTCCATCCCAGACCCACGCCGGACGCCGATCACTACGTCATCGCCGACGACGGCCTCTGCGCCCGGCAACCGGTGTCGGGAGGTGAAACCGCCGCACAGACCCTGCGTTTCTTCCACCTCCGCACACAGGCAGCCGACACTTTACTGCGACTCGTCAGAGCCCATCGCGAGGAAACCACGGAACCGAATCCACCCTCATTTCCACGCGGCACGGAATCAAATATCAGCGTTCCGCTGAGCGACGGCGCCGAAACCCCGACGGAAATTCCGTCGCCCGCGATCCAGGAAGAACCACCCCTTCCTGAGGGCCACAGCGGCACGTTCCCGCCCGTGGCCCCCGTGGCGGCTCCACGATCGGCCGCCACACCTGCTGGGACAGCGGTTGCCACCGCGACATCGGTGCGACTGAACCTCCTCGGCCCGCTCACCGTCGAGGTACGTGGCGAGCCCCTCGAACGCGGCATCCGCGGCAACGTAGGCGACTTGCTCGCCTACCTCGCCGTGCACCCCGAGGGCAGGAGCAAGGACGCCATCATCACCGCCCTATGGCCCGAGCAGGACGACCCCGAAGCAGCCGCCAAGACCTTCGACAACACCAAAAGCACAGCCCGCGGCGCTCTACGCGCTGCCCTCGAGCACAGCCGCTCGATTGCCGTCTTCGTCCAGTCCGGCAGTCTGTGGCGACTGGACCCGAATCTCATCTCCAGCGACCTTGACGATCTGCGCGAGGCCTTCCGCCAGGCCCACGCTGCAGGTCGAGACGCCGAGGCCCGCCTCGACGCTTGCCGGCGCATCGCCGAACTCGACACCGGCGTCCTGCACGCCACGAGCGACTCCGAATGGCTGGACATCCACCGCGAGGACCTGCGTCGCCGCACCCTGGACGCTCTGAACATCCTGGCCGGGGAACCCGGTCTCGCCCCGGAACAGGTCCTCGTCCATCTCGACCACGCCTTGCGCCTGGACCCCTACAACGACCAGCTCTACCTGCGCCAGGCCCGTCTGCACGCCGACCTGGGCAACCCGGACGCCGTCCGCCGCACGATGAACCGGCTTCAGCAACGGCTCAAAGAGATCAGCACTCGCCCCGACCCCGCTGTCCTGGGCGCCTTCCACCTTCTCCTCGGCTCACCCGCCCCTGCGTCAGGCTCCACGCCCGCCCGCCTCCGCCGTTGACAAATCCCCATTGCTGAGCGATCAATCGTCCTGGAGGCCACAGCCGGACGGCACCATCGATCGGACTGAGCCCAGCCGCCAGGTCACGCGCGCTTCCAGCCATGATCCCTCTCGATTTCGGCGGTGGTTCGGCGTCGCCGACCGCAGATCTCTCCGGACAGTGACCGGCAGCCCCCTCGTGACGCGCCGGCCGCCGATGTCCTGTCTGGGGTCCTGCCTTGGGGGTCCTGTCTTGCCGCTCCCGCAGGAGCTCCTCCTACAGGCGGGACCCCCCGAACAGCGGCGAAGCAGCAGGTCAGACCGCCTATTCTGGTGCGCGCAGGAGCCCAGACTCACTAACCGGGAGTCCTTGGCTCCCCGGTCCTCCCGCGCACGACGGCCCAGCCCGGCTACCCCACGTCATTCCCGACGCCCCCGCTCTTGTACGTGTCATATAGCTCCAGGCTCAGGTTCTCTTCATCACTACCTGCCCGACTGCTTCAGGCAGACGGTGCCAACCCGGCCGGCGGAGCCCTATCCGCTCCGTGTGGGTGGCCCGCCGCCCCGGTATGCCGGAGGCCCGAGCGCGGCCACGCGACGCAAAAGGATCTTGGGGAGGCCGGCGGGGCCGGTGATCACCATCGGCGCCTCGCCGCGCTGGCCCGGGTGGGCCTGCTGACCGGTCGAGGTCGGCGGCCTCCACGACGCTTTGCGTCGAGGCCCCTGGGAATCGAATTCAAAAGCGTCGTGAATTCGCGAGAATTCCAGCAATTCCCAGCCCTATTCCGGCTCGACTCGTCGGCGACGTCGAGCTATCTTTGAAATGTGCCCGGGAATACCGGGAAACGAGAAAGCCGCCCGGCGGAATACCCCAGGGAAACTCTACCCGGGGACACCCATGCCCGGCGGGCGCGAGAAAGGACCAGGAAATGGCGGAACGGGAATTCGTGAATGCGGTCGAAATGCGGCCGTACGACGCGGGGCGGCTGGTGGAATTCACCACCATGTGCACACACGAGATGGAAGCGGACGGCCACGGCGAGACGGGCAGCCAGGTGACCTTCCGGGGACGGGTGGTCACCGTCGCGAACGGCATGACCTTCGGCCGGGGCTGGTCGCAGATCACCCTCGACCCCGACGACGGCATGCCCCGGGTCACCAGTGTCCTCGGCGGCCACCGCCACGTGGAACTCCTGCCCGAACCCGGCTCCGCCGACCGCCCCTAGCGCGCCGCACCGGGTCCGGCCACCCCGGCCGGACCCGCCACCCCGCCCGATCGCCCGCCAACCGACATCTGGGGAGCACCCGATGGACCCGAACACGATCCTGCGCGCCCTGCGCCAACTCACCACCCGCATCGACGAGATCGACAACCATCCCGACCGCGACTGGGCCGACCTGGCCCGCGAGGCACTCGAAGGCATCGAAGCCCTCGACGGCTGGCTCGCCCGCGGCGGGGCCCTGCCCGACCCCTGGGCCGCCGCCCGCTGACCCCCACCCGCTCCCGGGGTGCCGCCGTCCCGGTGGCGGTGCCCCGGACCCCCTACCGGACCCGATCAAGGAGTTGATCCGCATGTCGATGCGCTCCATCATCGCCCGCCCCACCCCGGACGGCTTCGCCGGACGCTACGTCCACCACGACGGCCAGCCCACCGCCCGCGTCCCCCTCCTGCTCGCCCTCTACCAGGACAGCTTCGGTACGGACCTGGAGGCCATGCAGCAGCTCCTGCTGGACCGGCACCCCGCCGGATGGTCCTCCCTCGGGCTCGAGGTCACCGGGGACATCGGCTTCACCGAACCCGGCACCGCCCCCCGCAGCCTCGGCGCGCCGCAGTGCTACTGCCACGGCGACCGGTGCGAGGAGCCCCAACTCCTCACCCACCACGACGCCGACCCCCTGTGGCACTGGTGGGTGTACCTGATGACGCCCCAGGGCCTGGAGGTCCGGCCCGCCAACCCGCGCGGCACCGGCTGGCTGGCCCCGGTCCACATCCCCTGGACCACCCACCCCGACGCGCCCCTGCCCTTCGCCCTGCGCCACCGCTGAAAACCCGCCACCCGAGGGCGGGACCACCGACCGGTCCCGCCCCACCCGGAGCATCCGCGAAGGAGGCCTGCCATGGCCGTCACCCCCGACGTCGAGATCGTCATCTGCCGCCATGCCACCACCGGAACCCAGGCCCACGGCTACGACCCCCTGGTCGCCCTGATCCTGACCCGGGCCTCCTTCCGGCCCGAGGACTTCTTCACCCGGGGCTATTACCGCCTGGCCTACGACCAGAGCGCCGCAGAGGAGAACGCGCAGGCGAGCAACGCCGCCCGGATGCTGCGCGCTTGCCACTACACCGTCCACCTCGCCCCCGGACTCGACGAGGACCTGAACACCTACCAGCGCGTGGTGGGCCACGCCGTATGGCAGTGCCCGGTCCACCCCGACCACCCGAACTCCTGACCCCGCCCGCCGGGCGGTAGCCCGCCGCCCGGCCCACCTGAAGGGAACACCCATGGACACCACCCCCGAGCCGCTGGACCTGCGCACCTGCGCGGTCATGCCCGCCGATGTCGCCGAGGTCATCGCCCTGCGTGTCGACCCCGCCCACGGCATGGCCTTCACCGCCCTTCCCCACCCCGCCAACCGGCCGCTGCCCCCCGGCCGGGTCGGCATCACCTGGACCCCCGCCCCGCACGGCACCGCCGTCCTGATCCGCCTCGGCGGCCGGTGCGGCCCCCAGCGCGTCACCGAGGACACCCACCCCGGCGACTGGGTCGAACAGGTTCGCCCCACGGTGGCCCGCGCCCTGCAACTCGCCGCCCGCGCACCCGAACTGGCCATCGCGGACCCCGACCCCACCCCGACCGGCGAACTCGCCCCGCTGCTGGCCGCCGGACACCTCCACCCCGGCGACCTCCTGACCGGCCGCACCGGCGACGGAACCCTGCACCTGGCCCTGGTCACCGCAAGCGGCCAGATGCTCCTGCCCGACGGCACCCTCCACCACGGCCCCGACCAGGCCCTCGCCCACACCCTGGCCACCGAAACCTGACCCGCACCCCACCGACCACCCCCAGCCGACCCCACGTCACCGGTGCCGCCCGCGCCCAGGGCGGCACCCCCACCCCGCCGCTCCTCGAAGGGAAGTACCGCAATGACCCCCAACCCCGCTACCGCCACCGCCGGTTCGGCGAGCCCGGCCGCCTTTCCGGACCCGGTCCGCTCACCCGGACGCCACCTGATCCACCAGCGCCTCGGCGCGCCCCGCCCCCGCGACCTGCTCGCCCGCGCCGAGAAGCACGGCACCCCGGCCCTGGCACTGATCGCGGCCCAACTCGCTGACACCGCAGCGCGCCTGGACGCAACCGCCGACACCCTGGCCCGGCACCTGACCACCCTGCGGGAGTACGCCGACCGTCTCGCCGCCGGGGCACGGGTCACCCCCTGCTTCGCGAGCGCCGCCATGACCACCCTGGGTGCGGAGATCGACCTGTGCCTGCACCGCCAGGACCTCCTGCGCGAACAACTCCACGCCCAGATCGACGCCTACACCCACCTCGAAACCCCCGAGCCGACCCGCTGCTGAACCAGCGCGCCGCCGAGTCCGGGCCGCACCACCGGCCCGGGCACCGGCACCGGCGACCCAGAACGGCAGGGGGCTGCGGGCCTTCCCCGGAGGGTCAATGCGCGGTTGCGAGCCTGTTGCATCTCTGGCAGACGGTGTGGACGTGGTCCCCAGGCGGATACCAGGTGGGGTAAAGGTCGGTGGGGTTGTCGAGCGGCACGGCGCGGAGATCCGCAGTGTCCAGGCCGCACAGTGTCAACGGTCCGGGCGCGCGGCCGTCGGACTGGGTCTCAGCGGCGTGCACCTTGCCGATGCTCTCTACCGATGAACTGCTGCCACCGAGGTGCCAGTGCCTGTGCGTGGCGATCTCATAGACCGCGGCGTAGCCGTTCATGGTGCCGACGCTAGAGCTCGGTCGCCCAGAGGGCACCGCATGCGCGTCCAGCCGTGGGCGGATCCCTGCGGTTGAGTTGTCGCCGTGGGAGCAACGACTCGCCCGGCCTCCTTGTGCATGGCGACACGCCGCCGTCCCCCGTACGGCCGCACGAGATTGCAGCCGTGAACCGCGCCCCAGGCTGAGCCGTGCTGGTTCGCTCCCTGGCGGACATGGCCAGCATCCGGACCGGGAACATCTTCTCCCCGACCCCGGGAGGCTCCCGGCTGCGGACCTGCAGCGGGAGCCTCCCATTGCTGTACTACAGCGGCCGGACGGGTGGAAGCCGGCCCCTCCGCCGCGCCTTCGCTGCCACCCGCCTCCAGCGTCGGGTCTACTGGTTGTGGCGCCGGGCGGCTGTACGAGGGCTCGGTCGGCGCCCCTGGGCGTACGTCCCCCGTGGGCCCGGCTGAGCGGGAACCCCAACCCCCACTCTTTGCCCAGGGGTTCCCGCTCACGCGTTCGGGGTGCCGAGGCGCCGCGGAGCGGGGACGCTGAACACATGAGCGAAAGCACACCCGACGCGGCTCACCAGCATCACGCGCTTGTCGTCGCGCACCCGGTCGTTGACGCCATCCCGCCGTTTCGGCGCGTGGAGATCTTGGGCGTGCAGGTCGGCAAGGCGTACCGCCTGGCGGACGTGGCCGAGTTCTGCCGCCAGGCCGGCTTGGAGGACCTCGACCTCGAAGCACCCGGCCGCGTGCACTGGATCGGCGGCGGCTCCCACGCCCGGGAGGCGGAGTAGTCCGGCATGGCTTGCCGAAACGTCCGCCGACGGGCGTCAGAATATGAATTCCGCGCTCTACCATGCTGGCCATGACAAGCGGCGAGGAGACTCTGCTCGGTCGTGTGCTTCGCTCGCTACGCCGGGCGGGATTCGACCCTAGGATGTCCAGTGAGGGCGGCCCGGTGTTGAGCGCACGGGCGGAGGGACCCTCGTCGTGGTGCGCTGGATTCCGAGTGAGGAGTTGGCCGCGGTGAGTGCCGCGACGCATGCGTATGACGCGGCGGCTGAGACGTCGGCGGCTATCGCGCGGATGCGTACCGCCATGCATCTCGCGCTGACAGTGGTGTTGATCGAATCCGGTTTCCGCGTGATGAACGATGAGGCCAACTGCGAGCTCGTCGTCAGCGACCGATCGCCGGCCTGATGATCGGCCGTGGTGAAGCCCCTGCTCGCGAGGGGCTGCAGCAGAGGCTTCAATTCACCGTACGGCTGCGCGGGCAGGTCAGCGCCCCTTGCGCGCCGCCTTTGCGGCCTTTGCCTGGTCCTTGCGTATGCCGCGCATCATGCGCAGCGCGGCCAGGACGACAGACAGGGTCACCGTTTTCATGGCCGCGTCGTGACTGCGCGGGGATTGGCCAAGCCGAATCAAAATCGGATAATCGCGTCTGTGAATCCCCAGCCCAGTAGGCAATCCCGACGCCCTTTGACAGTTGGGCAGCGCATCCTCCTGGCGTGCATGCCGCCGTTCTGCGCACTGGTCGTCCTGGCGTTCTGCGGTCCGCGGTGGGCAGTGGGGGAGCTCGTTGGCGCCTCGTGGTTCTGGCTGGCCATGTCCAAGCGCGTCAGGTTTCCGGTGACGTGGGCCGTCCAGCACCTCGGGGCGGCCTTTGCGCTCCTGGCGTTCATGATGGCGTCGCTGCTGTTCCCGCTCGTTGCACTCGGCCTCAGGAGTCGGCACTGGGCGGGATGGGAGTCCCTCGCTGCGGTCGTCCTGGGGACCGTGGTGACCGCAGTGGTCTGGCCGGCTCAGCGG
The DNA here is from genome assembly GCF_041262165.1 of Streptacidiphilus sp. MAP12-16. NCBI lineage: Bacteria > Bacillati > Actinomycetota > Actinomycetes > Kitasatosporales > Streptomycetaceae > Streptacidiphilus > Streptacidiphilus sp. MAP12-16. The sequence goes on along the minus strand of NZ_JBGCBY010000004.1, from coordinate 299,793 downwards.
CGCTTCTACGCGCTGGTGATGGCCAGGGAGGAATCAACCACTCCACATGTCGCCGAGGACGATGCCACCGGGTAAGTCCCGCTGACCGGCCCGAGGGTGACTCAGTGCCGCTCCCGAGCCGTGGCAGCAAATAGGGCCGGGTTTCGCGGCGGCGTGAGGGCTTAGGAGGCCGGGTCCGCGCGGCGTGCACCCTCGAGGGCATACCCACTCCCCGGTAGGCAGCGCAGCGGCGTACACCGCCCCAAAGGCTGCGATCAGCACCACACGATTTCCACAAAGAGCCGGCTTACCGTCCCGACGGTACGGAACGGCAACGGGCGGGCGGGACGCCTGCCAAGAGGAAGACGGAGAGCATCATGGGCAAGCTGTCCCTGCGTCGGCGCGGAACCGTGGCGGGAGCGGTCGTCTTGGCCGGCATCCTGGCAGCTGGCGGGGCCACCGCCTACGCGGCCACCAGCTCCAGCCCGGCCAAGTCCACCAGCACCGCCGCAGCGAAGGCCAAGGCCAAGCATCACCGGCACGCACCGCGCGGCGTGCATGGCCAGGTGACGGTGAAGAACGGCAAGACCGGCCAGTACGTGACCCGCGAGTGGCAGCGCGGCCAGGTCACCGCGGTGTCCGGGACGACACTGACGGTCAAGAGCGCGGACGGCACCACCTGGACCTGGACCGCCGACCCGAAGCTGAAGATCACCCGCGACGGCAAGAAGACCACCGAGTCGGTGCTCGCGAGCGGTGACACGGTATTGGTCGAGGGCAATCAGGCCGGGTCCGTCAACGACGCCACCCGGATCTACGCACCCTCGGCCGCGCAGATCGCCAAGTGGAAGGCCAAGGCCGCGCAGAAGTAAGCGCACTCCATGAGATACGGCGAGGCACCCCGAGGCGCCTCGCCGTATCTCTGCATCACCGGGCCACGACCTACTCGGCAGCGCCCCGTAGCCAGGCGAACGCGGATCCGATAACTTTCCCGCTAGCAGTCGTGGCTCCGATGTTCCGCTCACCAGCAGTCCGAGGACCAGGGCGATCACCTCAACCCTGAGGTACGCGCCAGTGCGTACCTCGCGATCCCGGACAGGGAGCAGCATCGTGGCCAGTGGCACCGTGAAGTGGTTCAACGCCGAAAAGGGCTTCGGCTTCATCGAGCAGGACGGCGGCGGCGCTGACGTCTTCGCCCACTACTCGAACATCAACGCCTCCGGCTTCCGTGAGCTCCAGGAAGGCCAGAAGGTCACCTTCGACGTCACCCAGGGCCAGAAGGGCCCCCAGGCCGAGAACATCACCCCGGCCTGACCCCAGGCTTGCAGAGGCGCCCCGTACCGGACTGGTGCGGGGCGCCTCGCCGTTGGGGGGTATGCGTCAGCCGATGCTGTTGGCGGCAGCCTGGTAGTCCTTGGCCTGACTGGGCTTGAGGAAGCGGGAGACGCGCACGAGGACATCGCCGTGGACATAGTCGTATTCGGCGGCCGTGGGCAGCGCGGCGGTGACGGCCTGGATGTATTTGGCGCGGGCCGCGGCGTCTTCGGGGGTGGCGAAGACCTCGATGGATCCGCCGTATTCGACGTCGAGCGCGGTCTCCATCTGGAGTTCGGACGCGGGGATGCGGGTGTCCTTGAAGGTGACCTTCGAGGTGTATTCGTGAGGCCGGCCGATGAGGTTGTTGCCGTCGTTGGCTTCGGTGACGACGGATGTCTGCTTCGCGGCGTGGACCTTGGCGGCGAGCTGGGTCATGGCGTGGGTGGCGTCGACGGAGCCGGCGGCTTCGGCGGTGGGTGCTGCGGGGCTGGCGGGTACGACGACGCTGGTACTGGCTCCGCTGGTCGCGGTGTCGCTGCTCGGCGCGGCCGTGGTGGCGCATCCGGCGAGCGCAAGCACAGCGGCGGTCGTGATGAGGGTGAGGGTTCGGTACATCCCCGGATCATGGCAGCGGCGCATGCGGCTGCTTCGGAGAGTTGCTCAACGGATACCCAGCGTTCGAAGGTGCTGTACATGGAATGGGACTGCGCCGCCCAGCATTCGGCAACTCGGACGGACATGGTTGCGACTCGTCGGCCGGAGTCGCAAGCCTCGAACGTGGCCGCAATACGGGTGAATCCGTCCGGGCGGACCATCAGGTCATGGATCTGCCGACCCATCCGCCGGTCATCGTGTTCCCGCCCGTCTACGGGGACCCGCCCTTCCGGCGCATCGAGATCCTGCGCCGGCCGGTGGGCCGGGCCTTCACGCTCGCGCACGTCGTCGAGTTCGCCCGCCGGGCCGGGCTGGAGGATCTGGATCCGCGCGACCCGGAGCAGGTCGGCTGGCACCGCGGCGGACCCGATGTGTGGGGTTGAGGGTCCGGGCATGGCCAAGCCCCAGCCGACGGGGGACACGGCAGAGGCTCCGGTCCGAGGGTAGGACGCGAGGGCTGGTCAGCGCCGCTCCCCAGGCGTTGCGGGCAGCGCTTGACACTGCTCATCACCCCGTGAGGAGATCGCCCCCGGCAACCCTGCCAGGGGAGGAACACGAGTGATCACCTACTACGCGGCAACGCAGCACCAAACGCCGGGCAGCACCCTCGAAGCCGGGGCGTTCGCCCTGCTGCTCGGCCTGGTCTTCCTCTGGTCGGGACAGACCCAACGCCGGAAGGGACGCGCCGACGCTCCGCCGCCGGCCCCCTTCCGAGCCGGGGACAAGCTGATGGTGCTCCACTCGCACGGGCCGAGCCGAGCCCTGCGAGTGTTCGGATGGACGCTGATTGCCCTGGGCTCGCCCTGCATAGCAACCGGCCTGCTGCTCATCGTTGGCGGATTCGTGTCGCTGTTCCGCTGACTCGATCAGCGCGCGGTAGGCATCTGCGTCCGCTTCACCGCCGCCTCGTCCCGGCCTCTGCGCCGAGGCATTGACCCGGTCCTTCCGTGCTCCGCCCATCATGCGCAGCGCGGCCAGGACGATGACGGCTAAACCGGCGATCGAGGCGGCCTAGCGACGCTGGTCGAGGCGGGCCATGGAGTCGAACACGGAGGCACATAACCGTGACAGATCGTCACTCGAAGCCAGCATACGTACAGACTGCTTCGCCCAGATCGAAGCCGTGTGGAAACGAGGTCGAAGTCGCGTGCACGCGGGCCCGTCACTGCGTGACGGGGACGGCGTCCTTCTCCGTGCCCTTCGCTTCGCTGGCTCCCGCGCCGCATCGCAGCCCGTGCGCCAGCAACAGGGTCGCGACCAGCGAGACGGCCGCCGTTGCCACCATGCCAGTGATGGGCGACGTCAGCTCTGCCACCGAGCAGCCACCACCGCCCCACGCCCTGCATGGTGAGCATCCCGGACGTGTGCAGCACCAACGCCTGCCCGCTCAGCTCCTCGGGCGTCAGTGCCATCAGTCGGTCCTGCAGCAGCAGCCCTGCCGCGTACCGAACGTGGCGACCGCGACCACTACCACCGCGACGGGCAGCCCCGGAGCCAGCGCGAAAAACAGATACGGGGCGGCGAGCAGGACAAACAGCGGCACGGCCAACGTGTCCTGCCACTGCACTGGCAGGAAGCGGCCCGCGAGCGCGTCCCCGACCAGCATTCAGGCGGCCAGGCCGCGGCGGGCGATGCGCGCGAGGGCGTCGACGACCTCCTCGCGGTCGCGGTCCTCCAAGGCGAGGAACGCCTCCTGCAGTTCGTCCCCGAGCTCCAGAAACGCGATCAATTCCTGACCGGACTGGCTCGGGAAGCGCTGCTTTCACCATGCCGCCCATCGTGCCAACTCGCCGTCAGGACAAGAGGCTGTGTCCCCTGCACGCGGTGCAGGGGACACGACTGGCAGCAGTGATCATTTACCCGCAGGGGGTCGGTACGGGCTGGGACAGTGCCCGGTATCGGCGCGGGGCCGCGCAGGTGAGCTCGGCCTCGCCGCGCGTGACCATGGTTGCCAGCGCGTTGGCGATGGCCCCCGAGGAGCGGCCGATGGCCTTGCCGATGCCGGTGGAGGTCCATTCCTGGTCGGGGTGTGCGCGCAGGTGCTCCAGGGCGAGCTGGTGCAGTCCGCCCTGCCCCAGCCGGGCCCCTGCGTCGACCGTTCGTACGCCCGGCGTACCCGTCCGGTGCCCGCACGTCGGGCACACGGCCCCCGCCGCTACCCCTGGGGCCGACGCGGGCGGCGCGGGGGTGTTGTCGCCCGCCGTGGACTGCAGCTCGGCGTCCGGGATCAGGTCGCTCTCCTGGTAGAACCCGTTCGCCGGAGGTTGCGTAGCGGCAGCCACATCGTCCGGCTGCTGCACGTCGTCTTCCGCTGCCGTGACGCCGCTGCCGGGGCTGCTGGCCCGGTCCCCGAGCCGGTCGGCCTCGGGCCCGTCGTGCGGGCCTGCATCACCGGTCAGCTGGTCGTCCCCGAAGTCCGGGGACGAGGTGTTGGTGAGCGGCTGCCCCTCGGTGACTTCCTGCTGGTCGACCGGCGGTTGTGTCTCCTCGCCTTGCCGGCCCTCCCGTGCGTTGGTGGTTGGGTTCGACTCGCCGGTGGTGTTCCAGCGGTCGGGCTGGCGGCGGCCGTCCTCGTTGCCGCCGACCTCGCGGCGGATCAGGCCCTGGCTCTCCATGACGGTCAGGACCTTCCCGGCGGTGGAGCGACCGATTCCGGCGGCGCTGGCGAGGGCGGCGGCGCTGCTTCCGGGCTGGGCGAGGACCGCCTCGTAGAGGGACTTCGGGATGCCGCTGAGCCCCTCGTGGGGGTCGGTGGCGGGAGCATGGTTGGTGTGGGACATGGGGTCCTCCGGGTGAACGCGTGGTCATGAGGGGAGGTCCCCGGCCGGGGTGGGCGACTTGAGTTGCCCGGTGGGTCCGCGCGGTGGCCACCGCGTTGTTCGGTCCGTCCACCATGAACGCTCTGAACACCCCTGGAAGGCAAGCCGATTGACGGCATCGCTCCTGCTCAGGAAGAGTGCGGGCGCATGCGGGAGTTCGATGCCCGTGAAGGCGGTGGCTGTACGGCGAGCGGGTGTACCGAGCTGGCGTCATGATGAAGAAGCTGCTCCCCGGGAGCGATGCCGTGTAGGCGGCAGGCGAAGGTGCGCCCCGCTCTTGCAGTCGCCGCCGCCAAGGCGTGGCGTACGCAGTCATCACGTCAACAGGGAGTTCGGCGGCGGCGAAACCCTTGGGACACGGGTTCTCGGATCTAGGCAAGTCGATCAAGCGGTCAAGGAGCGACGGTTTGAAGCAGCTGGCGGGATCGGCCGAGCGCGTGCACTGTGCTGTCTGCTCGGCCGCCGAGTGAGGGCGGCACAATCCGATGCAGATGGCGGCGACGGCATGAATGACGCGATCAACGGCGAGGTGCTGGCCCTCGCCGGAGACGTGGCCGGTCGGCGGATCCTGGACGCTGGCTGCGGCAGCCGCTCACGATGGCCCCACGGTCGCGCAGCGCCGCGAACAGCGGCCCGGACCCCGCCTACGCCTCGATGCTGCGCGACTCGCTGACGGTGTTCAACCGCATGAACTCCTCCCAGGGCGGCATCTGCGTCGCGGTGGTCCACCGCCCCGGCCCCCGACTCCCCGGTCACCCCCGACCTTCGCAACGCCTTCGCCTCGCGTGCCTCCTACCGGGTCAAGGGCATCGACTCGGCGCGCAACGTCCTTGGCCCGGACGCGGTCAGCGACGGCGCGGCCCCTCTTGAGCCTTCTTCCCCACCAGAGCAGCAAGGCTCTGTCGGAGGCCCTCTACGGTGAGCCGCCACACGCCACCTTGGTAGTGCTTCTCGGCACGACGGTAGTAGTCGAGGGCCTTGGCCACCTGCGGAGTCTTCACGCCGTCCGGTGCGTCCAGCTCCAAGAGCAGGATGCGGCGGCACCGCATCTGCTCCAGGATCGTGATCCAGTCGCTCTGGCTGATCTCGGGTTTGAAGACGCCGATGCTCGTCCGCTCCAGATTGCCGTCACGCATGGTCGTGCCGTTCAACCACAGGCTGAATTGAATTCTCCAGTGCGACGCTCCTCAATGATCTGAAGCTGCCGATGGTCGAGTGTGTCGCCACCACGGTGTTGGGCGGACCAGCAGGCGAGGGCGGTGCAGGACTTGCGGGGCAGCTGGACATACCTGAACGGTCGAACTTCGGCGATTCGCCTGGACATATGCCATCACGTATCGTGTATATGGACATTCCGGCGGGGAAGCGCTGCAGCGATCGGCACCCTTGGGTTCGTCTCGCCATGGCTGCGTGATATACGTGATCCCTCACTCATGAAGACTTGGCCTCACGGGATCATAAACCAATGAATAAAGGTATTGGCATCGGTCGCTGGCCGCGGCATATCTGGCGCATAGGTCTCATTTCGGCCACGGCCGTTGCCCTCATCGCGGGCGCCGCGCCCGCGAGCATTGCGGACAGTCCCACCCCGAAGGCCCTCCAGGTTCGCGCCGGCACGGTGACATCGGCGAGCACGCCCCTGGTGCCGTCTCAGCCGGGGAAATTCGTGCAGTCGGGACCGACCCGCATTCTTGATACCCGGATACCAATAGGCGTGGCGGACAAAGCGCCGCTGGGCTCAGGCGGCTTGGTCACACTCCATTTGGGTCTGCCTGCCGATGCCACCGCGGTAGTTCTCAACCTGACGGTGACAGATACCTCATCCGCCGGTTATCTCACGGTCTACCCGGACGGAGGTACGCGGCCGACGAGCTCCAATCTCAACTTTTCCTCCGGTGAAACCCGGTCGGACTTGGCGACAGTTGCTGTAACGAACGGCTCGGTAGACGTCTTCAACCACATTGGTAGCGCGGACGTCATCGCCGATCTTGAGGGCTACTACACGAACGACACGGCAGTGGCGGGTTCGTCCTATTACCCCGTCGCACCCTCCCGTCTGCTCGACACTCGGTCATCCCGGTCTCCGATCGGTGGGAGCGCTTCGCTCTCGGTACCGGTAGTAGGGCGCGCCGGAGTCCCCTCTTCCGGAGTGTCGGCAGTAGTACTGAACGTCACGGAGGCGGACGCCACCACACCCGGCTTTTTCACGGTCTATGCGGATGGCCGCTCGCTACCCGGAGTCTCGAACGTGAACTTCGGCACGGGCATGCCGGTGCCGAACCTGGTGGTCGCGCCAGTAGGGGCCGACGGGAAGATCGACATCTACAATCACGCCGGCCACGCTGACGCGATCGTTGACGTGCAGGGTTACTACTCCACGTCCCCGCTGGGCAGTGGCTTCTCACCGGTGACCCCAACGCGGATTGAAGACACCCGGTCCTCGAAGAGTCCGCTCGCCGCCGGGGCGTCGGTCGCGGTTCCGGTCGGTGGAGTCGCGGAAGTGCCGACGACCGGTGCATCCGCGGTCGTCCTCAACGTCACGTCAGCAGATGCCACGAGCGCAAGTTACTTCTCGGTGTACCCGGGCGGTCAGAGCCGTTCGACTGCGTCGAACGTCAACTTTGTGGCCGGGCAGGCGGTCTCCAACCTGGTCGTGGTCCCGATCGGGGCCGACGGGAAGATCGACATCTACAATGCCGCGGGTAAGGCGGACGCGATCGCGGACATCTTCGGATACTTCGCTCTGCCGCAGGGAGCACCGACTGGCCTGTCCGAGTACGGCGCCAATGGCACACAGACCTGTGCCAGTTCACCGCCTGGCCCCTGGGTGGCAGCGTCTGAGTCGGGCGTTGGTGCGACCGCTCAAGCCCGGCAGGTAGTCCTCACGGCCAACGTGACCCAGCCGACGGCGAACCAGGACTACACCCTGGAGGCGGTCATCACCGGGCCCGACGGGGTTAGCGTCTACGACAGCTCACCGAGTCTGGGATCACCGCCGTTTCCGATGAGCCTCTACCTCGACGGCTTGCCTAGCGGCTCCTACAGTTGGCACGCGGTGTCAAGCAATGGTGCTTCAGTGTCCCCGGTCAGTGCGACCTGCTACTTCCAGGTCGATGCCGACACGGTGGTCACCTCAGTGACGGCGACGGTCAGTCCTGCGACGAATCTGCACACGGGTATGGCCGTCCAGATCACCCTTGCGGCCACGTCAACGGGCACTTCCGCCGGGAAGGAGATCGCCGGCTTCTGCTACTCGTTCCAGCAGGCGCCGCCCTCCAACTGCCAACTCACCCCCGCAGTGAACGGCGAGCTCCAATTCACGCAAACCCTCTCGCGTTGGGGTAGTTACACCCTGTACGTCTACGCCGACACGGTCTCCGGATGGCGAGGCGTCGGCGAGGCATCGTTCTACGTGGCCTCTTAAGTCCAAGCGGTCCCGCACGGTCGGTCGCGCCAGCACGGGCGGCCGACCCGTTGCCTTGCCGGTCCGCCGAGTGGACCAAGCGCTTATGGAACCAGTAACCAAGTGATTTCAGGAAGCGATCTACTGCGAATCTGTCGGGTGGCCGGGAGGAGTCTCACTGTGCGATATCCCTTGGGTTCGCGTGAGCGTCCATTCCTCAGATTGACCGCGTTGTCCCAGGTCGCCATGGTGCGAAGGCCCGGACAGCCCGAATGGATCACGATGGTTCTTCAGGAACCCCGACGAACCGTCATGATCTCCACAACAAAGTGGAGGCAAGTGACCGCGAAGCCCCTGGTCGGACCGCTGACACGTGATCGCCGACCGACGGGAACCCACGGGATATCGCACATGGTCGACACGCTAACCCGGCTGCCGATCGAGGTGTGGGAGGGCCGCACGGCCGAGGCGCTGGCCGCGTGGCTGCGCGCGCATCCCGGCGTGCAGGTCGTATGCCGCGACGGCTCGGAGGTCTACCGCGCGGGTATCACCGCCGGCGCACCCGACGCGGTGCAGGTCACGCCGGAGCACCGACGACACCGAGGCGGGCTACGACCCCTGGGTGGTTAACGCAAACGAACATCTTCTCTGACCACCTTCACAGGGCGCGGGCGAGGAAGAGGTCGGTGACCTGGAGTATATCGATTCCGCCGCCGTGGGCGTCGAGCAGGCGGCCGGCTTCAGTAATTGCCTGTTCGCGATCGTCATCGGGCAGGATGCGATAGGCGGACAGCGAGGCGAGGTGACCGAGGTAGCGGTCGGTGTCGTACCGCAGGTCCTGCCGGAACCGGACCGATCGCAGGTCGGTGAAGCGGCCGTCCTGACGGCACTCGGTATCGGGCCATGCCGGGTCCCAGTTCCCGGGCTCGTCACCGGAAAGGTCGCGAGCCAGGAAGCGGTGCGGTGAGCCGGTGATGCCGTGACGGTCTCCGATGCGGGCGAGTTCGGCGCGCAATCCGGCGTCATGGATCCCGTGCGGGTTCCTGACCAGCGCCACCGCACCACCGGGTGCGAGTGCGGCGTGGACCAGGTCCCAGCGTCGGTCACGATCCAGAAAGTTCCAGGCGGAGGCGGCGAACAACAACCCGTAGTGCCGCCCGCCAGGCTGCCACCGCTCGAAGTCGCCAACCTCGACCTGGACGTTCGGACAGTCGGCGGTGTTGCGCCGTAGTACCCCGGCCATGCGCGCGTCGGGCTCGACGCATACCAACGGAATCCCCAGCGCGGCGAACGGCACGGTGGCCTTCCCAGTGCCCGCGCCGACCTCAACAGCCGCACGGCCCCCGAGAGCTGCATACGCCAGGACCTCCGTGACCATCGCGTCCGCGTAACCGGGGCGGGCGGCATCGTAAAGCTCGGCCACCTCACCGAAGACCTTGCTACGGGCCGCGTTGACGTGTCCCTCGGAGGTCATGAGACTCCTTCGACTCCTTGATCGGCAGGCGGACACCCTACCGACCAACACACTTCGCAGACCACTGCTTCAGCAGCCACCCGCCTGCTCCAGCCACCGACCTCCCACGATCCCGATCAACGCCTACGAAAATCATGTAAGAGCCCAAAAGATCCGTTCGAAGCCAACGGGCTGAGGCCGGAGTTGATCGGCCGCTAGGAGTGGGTGTGAAGGCACTACAAAACGGCATCGCTGCTCTACCGACTGCGGTAGTGAGGGCGGAGATCGAACCTGAAAGCTGTCCGGCCTGGCTACGGCGGCCGGGGCGAGTCGAGCGCGCTGGCATGTGGGAGACGGTTTCGGCGATCTACGGTTCGCTGACGGGGCTGGTCCTGCCCGAGCACGCCCCTGTTCGTGAGTGGCGAAGCCTGGACGTCGTGCTGACCTACGCGGATGGGCAGCAGCAGATCCTGGAGGTAGGCGAACAGCAGCACTTCACCGGGGCCCGCGCTCTGACCCTGGAGTACTACCAGGCGACCCTGAAGCTCGGCTTCGACGCTACGCAATGGCAGGCTCGCTCCCACGCCCGGACCGGGCTCGAACCCGGTGGCGGATTCGCCAAGCCGAAGCCGCCGCTCTTCCCGGGCGACGGTGGCCGCCATCGTCAGCGCGCCTACCGGGACGCGCTTGCCGATCTGCTGCCGGCCGAGCACGGCTGGCTCCCCACCGTCAGGATCAGCGATACGCAGGCCACCGCCATCACCACCGCCACGGATCCCGCCTTGTCGCTCAGGACACTGCTCGGCGAGCGTGGCGTGCTGGCCTCGCACCTCGCCTGACAGTGAACGGCTTCCCCGCCGCTGGCCGGGCCACCGCCGACACCCGCTGCTGCTCCCCGGGGCCCTCCGCAGGCAGTCCGCCGGAGGCCCTCCTCATCAGCCGCGCGAAGCTGAATCCCACCACCCTGGCGTCGGGCGACCTGGCTCTCCGTCATCTGACCCGAGGGCTGCTGCCCCGGATATCGGCCGCGGTTGCCACCCACGGGGGGAGGCACGTTGGGGAGCGTGTTTCAGAAGGTACATGAAGTACATGAAGGACATCCTGGCTCGTACGTAACCCTAGTGACGCAGACTCAGCACGCCTACACTCCGCTCATGCCGCGCGGTGCGCGGGGGTGCACCTTCTGGGGGGATTGATGCGTCGATTGGCGCGTTTCGGCTGCGTTCTCGTGCTGGCGGTCTTGGGATCGGCGCTGGGGGTGAGTCCGGCAACGGCAGCACCCGGTTCGACCGATCCGACAAACGTGGTCGCGTCCGTGCAGGGACTCAATGCCGCCGTGTCGTGGATAGACGGTGACACTGCGGGCGTGACGGGGTACGTGGTCTCCGCGTCTCCGCAGTTGACTAGCGTGTCAGTGCCGCCGGGCGCCGACTCGGCGGTTCTGACGGGTCTGCGGCCGGGCGTGCCGTACACGGTCTCGGTCGCGGCGCTGACGGGGGCCGGTGCCGGTACCTCGATCAACGCGGCGAGTCCGGTTCAGGTCCAGGCGCCAGGGGGCACACTCACGGCGCTGAAGCCCGCTCGGCTGCTGGATACCAGGTCGGGCCTTGGCGCCCCGCAAGGAGCCACGACGTCCGTCACACTGCAGGTCACCGGCCGAGGTGGGGTCCCCAGCAGCGGGGTGGCTGCTGTCGCGCTAAATGTAACGGTGACCGGACCTGTGGGCGGCGGGTATGTGACCGCCTACCCGGCGGGTGCGTCTCGGCCCACAGCGTCGAGCATGAATTTCAGCGCGCATCAGACGCTGGCGAGCCTCGTGGTCGCGCAACTCGGCTCGGGGGGCGCCGTTGTGCTGTATTCATCAACGACGACTCAGTTGGTCGCTGACGTCTCCGGTTACTACTCGACCCCCGCGGCGGCGTCCACGGTTGCGGCATCGTCCACGGGTCTCTTCCATTCGCTGGCGCCCTCCAGGTTGCTCGACACCCGCAGCAGTGTTGGCGGGGCCGAGCCAGGGCCTGGCGGGAGCGTCACCTTGCAGGTCGCGGGGCGCGGCGGGGTCCCGGCGACGGGGGTGTCCGCCGTCGTGCTGAATACGACGGTCACTACTCCGACGGCCGACGGGTATGTGACGGTCTATCCGACCGGCGGGACACTGCCGGACACGTCGTCGGTGAACTTCGTCCAAGGTCAAACGGTAGCAAACCGGGTGGTCGTGCTACTGGGATCGGGAGGCCAGGTATCGCTGTTCAACAAGGCCGGGAGAGCCCAGTTGATCGCCGATGTCGCCGGGTGGTACACCGACGGCAGCGACCCGAGCGCAGGAGGGTCGTACTATGTCGCGACGGCCCCTCACCGGCTCGTCGACACCCGGGTCGGCACCGGCGCGGTGAAGCAGCCGGTCGCGGCGTCCGGCGTCCTGCCGGTGCAGGTAGCCGGCCAGGCAGCATTGCCCGCCGCCGACGCGGCGATGCCACCGACCGCCGCGGCGCTGACGGTCACGATGATCACGCCTCCACAAGCCAACTTCGCGACGGTCTACCCCTCGTTGACCGCCAGGCCTGCGACCTCGGACGTCAACGCCTCCGCGAACGCGACTACCGCGAACCTCACGTTGGCCGGGCTCGGAGTGGACGGCGCAGTGGACGTGTACAACGCCTCCAGCGCAACGAACTACGTCATCGACCTGAACGGCTACTTCATCGGCGGCATCGACGTCCCCTCCTCAACCGTCGTCCCAGCTGCCGGTGCCATCACAGCCGTGAGCGGAGCGCCGGGTGCGAACCAGAGCGTCACCATCGCGGCCGGGTCCACGCCGCCGAACGTCGGTCAGATCATCACCTCGGGTTCCACCGCGGCCACCCCAGATGGCCTCCTCGCCCAGGTGACCGGAACCAGTACCGACGCCAACGGCAACATCATCGCGCAGACCCAGCCGGCGACCCTGCAGCAGGCACTCGGCATCGCCGATATCACCTTGGCCGCGCCACTGGGCGCAGATGATGTCGCAACCGTCCAGACAAGCCCTGGCAGCCCGGCCGCAGCGACCGGACACACCGGCGCTCTAGCGGTCCGGCAACTTCAGGCACGCGCCGTCGCGGGCACGGTGCCTGGCGGACCGATCACCGGCACGACCCACAATCCGTGCACCGGAGACAGCAGCTCCCACGTCGACACTCAACACAGCATCACGCCGACCCTCTACTTTCACGCGGACCTCGGCCACCGAGGCCTCATCCCGACCCTGAGCGCCAGCATCGGCGCCCAGATCAGCGAAACCCTTGGCGCGAGCGTCCAGTTCAACGGCACAGCAACCTGCCAGTGGGACACCCGACTCGACACCTACACCTTCAAGCCGATTACCTTCTTCGTCGGCGACGTGCCCGTCGTGATCGTCCCGGTCTTCACCCTGACCCTCAAAGCGACGATCAACGGCACGGCCTCGATCTCTACCTCGCTCACCCAGAACATCACCGCCAACGCCGGACTCTCCTTTGACAGCACTACCGGCACGGCATCCCCCTACCAAAGCATCACCAATACGATCAGTCACACCGGCCCCAGTGTGAGCCCTGCTGTCGGCACGGCCGATGTGGCTCTCGTCGGTGACCTTCAAGGGAAGCTCTACAACGTGGCCGGACCCGACGTCGCCCTGACCGCCGACCTCACCGGCACCGTCAATCCCGCGAACACCCCCTGGTGGAGGCTCGGCTTCACCCTGGACGCCGACGTCGCGCTGCACATGCAGGTCCTGTTCCTCCACGCCGACGCCGAGGTCAAGATCCATCTGCTGAACCTGACCATCGCACAGTCCACGACCCCACCCCCGTTGACCCGGACAGTGATCCTGCAGGGAGTCGCGGTCCCCCCGTTGCACGGCACCACACCGCCGAAGGCAACGGCCACCATCGACTGCCGCGGGGTGATTGCGCTGGACATCAATACGTCGGGCGTCCCCATCGACAGTATGTGGCTGTCCGTCAACGGCGGGGCATTGATCGGCTACCCCCACAACACCTCCCACATTTCGCTGTCGGAGGTCCGGGGAACAGTGGCCCTGGGTGTGCTGGTGTACAACAATCAAGGTGATGGAAGCACCGATGAATGGCGATTCACCGAGGTGTACGCGGTTCCCAGCGGATGCTAGGCGTGTCTTTCGCAACGTCACCCGTGAGGGTGATCCCGCGCGCTCGGGCGACCGATCGGTCCGCGTGGAGGGGCGCCCGCGCCTTCGACGAGCTCAACCGGGAGCGCGTCGCGGAAGGCCTCGGGGTCCCCTGGAACACCGCCACCACGCCGTCCTGGCCGAGGGCAGGCGCGTTCTGGTGAACGTGCCCGCCGACGTGGAGGGCCAGTGCACAGCGGAACGGCGTTGTCCGCGTGTGCTTCGGGGCGTGAACTTGTCCGGGAAGGACGCGAACGGGTGATACGCGGGGGCGTAGTCGGGTGGCCGCGCGCACCCCGCTATCGAAGGCGTCGGCAGCGGGGTGCATCATGTGCTCCGCTTGACTTGCCGAGACCCGTGGAGTTTCTGTGCCTTCTCGATCGACAGCCGTCGCGGTTGCTCTCGGTGTCGTGGCCGGGATGGCACTAGTGGCCGTCCCGACCACGACCTTCGCCGACGGCAGCACGCTCTACGTCAGCAACGCGACGGCGGCCAACTGCTCCGACAGCGCCGTAGCCGCCGGGACGGCCGCGCAGCCGTACTGCAGCGTCCAGGCTGCCGTGGATGCGGCGAAGCCGGGGGACACGGTGCAGGTGGCCTACGGGCACTACCAGCCCGTGGACATCAAGACCTCGGGCACGGCGTCCGCGCCGATCACTATCACTGGTCCCGCGAGCGGGGGCCTGCCCTCGTTGATGACCCAGGTTGGCGGCTCAGGGCCGACGCTGGCCTTCGACCATGTGCACGACGTGCGGGTGAGCGGCCTCTTCGTCTGGACGAACATCGATGCACCTACTGTTGCCGTTTCGGGGTCCACAAGTGTCACCGTGGATCGGAGCCGGATATGGGGAGGCGGTACGAACACTGCCGTCTCCCCGGCTCTGACGGTGGACGGGCAGAGCAGTTCGTTCACTCTGAGCCGCACTCAGATCAGCGACGTGTCGCACACCACAGGGGTTGCGGTGGCCTCCGGGGCCACCGGGACGGTGCTGACGACCAACCAGTTCGATTACTTGGGGCAGCCTGCGGTGACCGCCGTCGACGCACCGGGCACGGTGATCGTCAGCAATACCTTCACCGATTCAGACGCTTGCAACACCGCGATATCCCTGACCGGCGCGTCCTCGGGAGCGACGGTCGAGAACAACGCCGTCACGCTCGGGACCGGGGCCGGTGGGTGCTACTACGGCACCAGCACGCCGGTCGTGGTCTCGGTCGGCTCCGCGGTCGGAACCGTCTACGACTACAACACGATCCAGACCGCCTCCACCGGCGCCCTGTACAGCTGGGCCGGGCAGTCCTACGCGACGCCGACCGCACTGCAGGCGACGGGCCACGGGTTCCATGAGCTGTCCGAGGTACTGACCCCCGGCCCGACCGGGGTCCAGATGCAGGCGCTGAACATCGACTCGGCGGACGTGAGCGCGCCCGGCGAGCTGAGCACGGACATCATCGGCCGGGCCCGGGTGGACGACCCCCTGGTGGGCAACACAGGCACCGGTGTCGGCTATTACGACCGCGGCGCGGCGGAGTACCAGGACCCCTACAAGGTGGCGCCGATCCTGTCTGCGACCAAGGGCCCGGCACCGCTGACCGAGACGGTCACCGCCACCGAGAGCAACCCGTGGAACACCAAGATCGTCAGCTACACCTTCCGCTTCGGCGACGGCAGCGACCCGGTGGTGTCCTCCAGCCCCACGGTCAGCCACACCTACACCGCCACGGGTTCCTACTCCGCAGGGATTACCGCCACGTCGGCGGACGGTGCGACGTTCACCGGCAGTGGAGGCGTGCAAGTGGTTGCTGTCGCGCCGCTGGTCCCCGTCCTTTCAGTGCAGCACTCCTCCGGACAGTCGAGCCTGACGGTGCAGGCGGACGGGCTCGGCACGACCGACGACTGGAGCATCACCGGCTACAGCGTCGACTTCGGCGACGAGACCACGCCCGTCGCCGTCGCACCTGGCCAGAACGCCACGCACACCTACGCCAATCCGGGTGCCTACACCGTGAAGCTGACTGTGAAGGACGACGGCGGGAACACCGCTACGACGACCAAGCAGCTCCGAGTCGGCAGTGCGCTTGTGCCCTTCGGCCCGGTCCGCTTCCTCGACACCCGTACCGGTACCGGTGCGGCGAAGGTGAAGGTGGGCCCGGGCGGGGTGGTCCGGCTCAAGGTGGCTGGTGTGCAGGGCGTCCCGACCACCGGGGTCACCGCGGTGACGCTCAATCTGACCGGCGTCGACGCGACGACCGCGACCTGGGTCGGCGCTTACCCGGACGGCACCCCGGTGCCGACTGCGTCCAACCTCAACCTGCTTCCGAACCAGGCCGTGCCAAACCTGGTCACCGTACCGGTGTCCGCTGACGGCTACGTCGATCTCTACAACCGTGCGGGAAGTGTGGACCTGGTCGCGGATGTCGAGGGCTACTACAGCACCGCGGCTCCTTTGGGCGTATCCGCTGCTTTCTCTACAGGCTTCGTCATCTCCGAGGGGCCCACCCGGGTGCTGGACACCCGCGACGGGACAGGGACGTGGACACACAAGGTCGGAGCCGGCGGCTCGGTCTCGTTCCCGTTGCCGACCAGCGCGTTGCCGAACGCGACGCTGGCAGGTATCTCGGCGGTGATCCTTAATGTGACCGAGACCAACGCCAGTGACCCAAGCTATGTCGCCGTCCAGCAGAGCAGCAAGGTGCCCACCACCTCGATCCTCAACTTCTCGACTGGGCAGACCAGTTCCAACCAGGTGCTGGCGCCGGTCGACCAGTACGGCAATGTCACGCTCTACAACCGCACGGGCAGCGTCGACCTCATCGCCGACGTGCAGGGCTACGTCGTCTGGGACTCGGCGTCACCGAAGGTGGCCGGTTCTTCGTACTTCCCGGTCAACCCCTCCCGGGTCCTGGACACCCGCACCGGCCTCGGGGCCGCCAAGGCCGGCGCACTCGGCAGCAAGTCCCAACTGGTGGTCCAGATCGCCGGAGTCAAGGGCATCCCCGCAGGGGTGCAGTCGGTCCTGGTGAACCTGACCGGCATCGCTCCGACGGCCGACACCTGGATCGGCGCCTTCGCGGACGGCTCCGCCCTGCCGAACAGTTCCAACCTCAACCTCGGTAAGGGCACCGTGCGCGCGGGCCTCGCCCTGGTGCCCGTCGGTCCTGACGGTTCGATCGACATCTACAACTCCGCCGGAAGCGTGAACATCGCGGCCGACATCGAGGGTTACTACACCGGCTGAACCCTGCAGTATCAGCACCCCCCAGATGGCCCGCTGCCTCGATCTGTCGGGGCGGCGGGCCATGCCGTGCAGGTGCGCGTGTGCCGGGTACAGCACGAAGACTTGCTTCATGCAGATCATGGTTCGGCAGAGATTTCAGCTGGCCTCTTCGTCCCGAATTAGGAACGGCAAGATCGACGACGACCGAGTCTTGCCGAAGAACCAGGTCAGAGCGTCGGTATCCGTCGGTCTGAGCTGCACTCAGAGGGGGCACCTTCTCGTCATCGACTCCAAAGCCGCTCCAAGCGCAGGGATGCGGGGCGCCGCTACGCGACCGTTTCCGCCTGCTCGATGCTGGCCCCACTCGCCGCGGACGGTTCCCGGGGACCGTCCAGCGCAGCGCCGCGGACGGTCACTCCAAAAGCGCTGAGCCGTCGTGGCAGGGCCACGGCAAGCGGCCCTACATGGCGGCGTTGCGCGTGGCGGCGGCGAACGGATGTGAGCGGTCCGGGGCGCGCGGCGGCGACCGGCTCTACTGGCTGCCCGCGCGATCGTGGGCGCGGGACGATCGCTGCTGGGTGTTGGGGCCAACCACTATTGGTGCGCCTCGGGGCGAGGTTGGTCAAGGTCTGGCGGATGGGGTTGTTTGTGCGAGCGTGGTGCCCGGGGTGAGCAGGCGGCTGATCGCGCGGGTGGCCCTCTCAGATTGAGCCCAATGGCGCAGGCAGATGGTCCCGGCGGTTGCCCGCCTCCCGTTCGTACTGCAGAAAGTCCAGAGGTACACCGTCGCGGTGACGATGCGCCGGAAGAGCGGCGGAGAACCGGAACCCCGCGCTCACGGCCACCCGCGCCGACGCGGAGTTCTCCGGGTGCACCAGCACAAGCGGCCGCTCGGCGGCAGGGGCAGGAACGCAGGCGGCAGCCGCTCGGCATCCCGACCGGCCAAGTAAGCAAAGCCCTTCAAAGAAGCTGGCCCGCGCTGCGCAGGGCAGGACGGGCCCGCTCATTCGCTACTTGTCAGTTGGTGTAGTAGCCCTCGATGTCGGCGGCGATGTTGGTGCTACCGACGTTGTTGTAGAGGTCGATGGAACCGTCGGTGCCGACCGGGACCAAGGCGAGGACGGCGCGGAATGTGCCAGCGGCCTGATTGAGGTTGGAGCTGATCGGCAGGGTGCCGCCGTCGGCGTAGGCGGAGACGTACGTCGCCGCGGTCGGGTTGATGCCGGTCAGGTTGACCAGGACCGCGTTGACCCCGGCGGGGATGCCATTCACTCCGGCGACCTTCACCACCAGATGCGACTTGGCGCCGAGCGGAGCCTTAGGCGCGCCGAGGCCGGTGCGGGTGTCCACGATCCGGGTCGGCGCGACCGGGAAGTACGGGGCGCCCTGTCCGTTCTGTGCAGCGACCTCGTCCGTCACGAGGCCCTGGACATCAGCGACGAGGTCGGTGCTGCCAGCGTTGTTGTAGAGCGTGACACTGCCCGTGCCGGGCGCCAATGGCACCACGACCTGGTTGGAGCTGGTCTGCCCAGCGGAGAAGTTCAGGACTGAGCTGGTGGGCTGCCCCCCGTACTGGTCGACCGCGATGTAGCTGCTCGCCGTCGCGTCCGTTTCGGTGACGTTCAGCACCACGGCCGAGGCGGCGAACACGGAGCCGGTCGGCACGCTGAAGGTGACGCGACCACCAGGGCCAACCTTGCCTTTGAGGGTGCCGGTGCCGTAGCGCGTGTCCAGCGCCCGGGCCGGTGCCTGGGTGGCCAAGAACCCGCCATGAGCTCCGGCCGCGATCGCTGTGCTGTAGTAGTCCTCCACATCTGCGACGAGGTCGACGCTGCCCGTGAAGTTGTAGAGGTCGATGTATCCGTCCGCGGAGACCGGCACGGTGACCAGGTTGGGGGTGACCTGACCAGGGGTCAGGTTGAGGTTGGACGCCGTGGGCACCGGCGCCGCGTCGGGGTAGGCGGCGATCCAGGTGCTGTCGGTTGCGTTCAAAGCCGTTAGGTTGAGGGTAACGGCCGTGATCCCGGTCGCGGGGACGCCGTTGACGCCGGCGACCTTCAGCCGGACCACGCCGCGCGGACCGACCTTGGCCTTGGGCGCACCGGTGCCGTATCGGGTGTCCAGGGAACGGACCGGGCCGATGGGGAACAGTGCACTGCCCACGGAGATGGTCTGGGTCACCATCGCTGACTGACCGTCGGCGTCGACAACGGTCAGGGTGGCGGTGTAGGTGCCCGGCTTGGCGTAGGTGTGGTTAGTGAACGTGCCGGGGCCGAAGCTGACAGGGATGGTGCCATCGCCGAAATTGACCGTGGTGTTAGCGAGGTTCCAGGCGTCCGTTGTGTTACCTGCGTTTGCCAACACCGTCATCCCGCTTTGGCGGCTCAATGTCAGGGCGGGTATCAGCTGGGCTGGGGCGGCTACCTGGAGCGGGGCACCACCGCTGTGGGTCGCGCCGGAGGCCATGGTCGCCGTCACCGTGACATTGTGGCCGCCGGTAGTCGTGTAGACGTGGGAGGCCGTGGGGCTGGTGGATACCACCGGCGCGCTGCCGTCGCCGAAGTCGAAGGCGTAGCTGGTGACCTGGGTGTTCCAGGGGTTGCTGGCCTTGACGCCGACGGTCTCGGTCGCCCCGGTCGGGAGTTTGGCGGCGGACAGCGTGGCAGTCAGGTTATAGGGGTCCTGGTATTCGGCTGCGCCTCGGTCGTAGTAGCCCACCCCGGTACCGGTGTTGGGGATGACCGGGTCGTCGACCCGGTCCCGTCCGAGCAGATCGGTGCCGAACTCGTCCGGGGCGTTCGTGTCCGCGGAGTCGATGAGCGGGGTCTGGATCTGGTCCCGCGTCGTGGTGCCCGGCGTGAATCGGAGGGAGCTGTCGTGGGCTCCCTGACCGGTCGCGGCCTGAAACGCCGACAGGGAGGTGTAGGACTGCCCGGCCCAACTGTAGAGCGCGCCTGTGGAGGCCGTCTCGACGGTGTTGTAGTCGTCCTTGGCTCCGCTGACGGCGGCTGGGCCGATCACGACCGGGATACCGGTGCCGTAGAAGCATCCTTCGTTGGTGGTACCGAGCTCGACGGCGTTGTTCTCCAAGGTAGAACCGGTGGAGCTGCCGGTCAGTGATATCGCGGTATTGCAACCACCGGACAGGAAGCTGTTGCTGACGACGACGGTGCCCGGGGCGTCGACTGCGCTCACCGCAGGCTGTCCGGTATACCCGTCATAATTGAACTCATTGGTGGTCAGCACGGTCCCGCTGGCTCCGGAAGCCAACGACACCGCGGTCTGGCTTCTGTCCGCCCAGACCATGCTCCGGCTCAAGGTGAACCGGCTGCTCTGCCCGTCAACGGCCACCATGGCCGGCGGCCGGGAGAGCTGGGAGCTTCCGCCGGTCCTGCTGCCATTCAGAGTCACGTCGCTGGAGCCGGTCACCGCCACGGCAGTCGGTGCTCCCGTCTCCCCGATGTCGAAACCACTGACCACCACGTTGTGCACATGGTCGAAGGTGAGCGACGGACCGGAACTTCCGTTGGGGACAAATATCCGAGGGATGAAGTTGCTGATCACTCCCCCGCCGGTGATGGTGAGTGGCGCGGACGGGGTTCCGGAGGTCTTGACGTCCACGGGACCGTAGGCCCCGTCAGCCACCTGCACCGTGTCCCCGGGCTGCGCGGCATTGACGGCCGCCTGGACCGAGCAGTAAGGCTGCGCCCGCGTTCCGGCGTCGGCCGCGCTGTCCGAGCAGTTGGCCGAGGCGGCGTTGTTGACATAGAGCGTGCCACTGTCGGCAAAGGCCACCGTCGGAACGCTCGCCCAGACCGTTCCGACGGCCACACCGATGGCCGCTACCACTGCTGACCGAGAAGGCACAGACACTCCACTGATCCGGAAGAAGTTGAACGACCAACATGATGCCCCCTCAGGACAACAATCAGGACAGTGGGGTGACATCAGAGCGTATGAACCGAGATGCCTTCTCCTTATATCTGGCATATAGGATCACGATCTCCTGTGACGTCAGGGCTCACCGTCACACTCGAAACCGGCATCAACAGGCCGTGGCCGATCACCACCTTCACCTGCACCTTCCGCGGCCACGCACATCACCGCCGACGCCGGCGGCACGCCGGCGGCAGTGCCCGTCCCAACAGCTCCGTCCTCAACTTCGGTGCCGGGCAGACCACATCGAACCAGGTGCTGGTACCCATTGCCGCGGACGGAACAGTCTCGCGTTTCTCATCGCTGTCAGCAAGACCTGCTCATCATGGGCGACCCGGGAGTGGAGTGGCCGCTGGTGGGACGGTCGGGCGAGTGGACCGGGCGTGGACCGCAGTGATCGGATCGAACCAAAGATCAGCGTATGCATGCAGGCTGAAGCGGGCCCTCGACCAGCATGAACGGTCGGGGGCCGGTCGCCTGGTGTTCGACTGTCGTTGACCGTGATTCCCCGCCGCTTCCCGCCCGATCGGGCACGCCGGGGGCACGAGGGGTCGGAAGCGGTCCGCCACGGTTGCTGTACGTTCCTGCTGTGCGGCAGCACCGGAGGCATAGGGGAGCGTCAGTGCGGATGGGTACACCGCAGGCTCAGGTAGCCCGCTTGGGCGTCACCATCGGTGCCGTGCTGCTGGCTCCACTACTACTTCTGGCAGGCGACCCGCTTGTATACCGCTTCCTCCGTCACGTATCCAGGGAGGGGGGACTGGGGCTCTTTGACAAGGAGCGTAACTGGGTTCACCCCGGGTACTTCGTCGTCATGAACCCCCTTGTTCACCCCGCCTCACCTGGCCCACAGAGAAGCTCTGCGACGCTTACCGGTTCTCGTCATGGCGGGCAACGCATCAGAAGTCGAAGAAGTGATGCGCCGGTTCTCTGACCTGGGACCAAGTCGCCTATCACTCCCTGAGCTGCGGGGGAGCGGTTGGCGCTTGTCGTCATTGAGCACCATTGGCTGGCCTCGCACGGCCCCGCGACGGCCCGAACGGAGTCGCTCCGATGGCCGAGATTCATGCTGCCGCCGCTTTCCGCCTCTCACGCCTGCGCCGCGAAAGGGTGCTGGCGGTGGATGTGACGGCCATGAAGAAGGAGCCACCGAACGTCCAGTGCAGCTGGGCCGTGAGTGATGGGAGGGGCTGGGTCTCGAAGAAGGTGCGCGACGTCAGCAACCCGAGCGAGGCACCCGTCAATGTAACGCCCCACCAGCAAAGCAGGATCGTCCAGCCGCTGCGGGCATTCATCCATCGATTCACCCGCACATCCTCAACGGCCGGTCCTTGAGGAGGCAGGGCCCAGCCGTCGGACGATCATGCGGCTCCGCAGGAACTACGATGTTCCCCGGCTGCCATCCCGTCTGCCGTCGTCCCACACGCCAGCGGAGCGGTTTGCCCCCTGGCGTCCAGGTGGAGCTCGCCGCTGTACGAACGACGTGGCTACTCGACAAGTCCGGTCGCACGCCGAGAATGTGGGGTGGTCGGATAGCGAGCAGTTCTCACCCTCGGGCTGCCCGGCCATCTTCCTACCGTCCCAGGCAACGGACCCTCAGCCTGAGTGGGTGAGGCGCCGAGACCCTACACGTTGGGGCCGGGGCGGATGGGGCGGGTGTAGCCGACGATCGGTTGGCCGGTGGTGATCGGGTCGTACTTCACTGCCTGGCCCGGCTTGGGCGCGTTGATCATCTGGGTGGGTGAGACCGCGATGGCGACGTGGACCACGCTGGTGGGACTCGAACCGTAGAAGACGAGGTCGCCGGGCAGGATGGGGCTGCCGGGTGGGAGGTGTGGTCCGGCGTCGTATTGGGCCTGGGCGGTGCGGGGTAGGCGGATCCTGGCGGCGGCGTAGGCGGACTGGACCAGGGCGGAGCAGTCCCAGGCGACGCCGGGACTTTGTGCGCCCCAGGCGTAGGGGACGCCGAGCTGGCCTCGGGCGTAGGCGATCACGGTTCCGGCGGTACCGCTGACGGCCGGAGGCGCGGCGGCGTACTGGCGCGCGTATGACATGACCGAATTCACGTACACATCCGACGGGTTGTAGTGATGCACGGCTCCGGGGATGTCGTGGCCGTTTCTGGCGCCGTCGGAGCAGAGCAGTCTTGAGGCGGCGTGGACGGCGTCGGTGGCGTCCCAGGGGGTGGGTGGGGATGCGCCGCCGGGTGGGACGGGTTGGTCGTAGGCGGCGAAGGTGGCGGGAAGGAACTGCATCGGACCCAGGGCCCCGGCCGAGGAGACCTGGTCGGAGGCGCGGCCGTGGTCGGTCTCGACCTTGCCGATCCCGGCGAGCACGGTCCACGGTAGGCCGGGGCAGGTGGCGGCTGCCTGCTGGTAGAGGGCGAGCATGGCGGGCGGGATGTCGGCCAGTGCAGTTGGGCTGGGCGAAGCGGAGTCGAGCAGGGACAGTCCGCCGGTGGCCGCGGTCAGGGCCGCGGTGACGGCGGTCACGGCCGCCGCGACGACCAGCGTAAGTGCACTGGCGCAGCCTGCTGTCGCGCCTCCGACGGCGCTGGTGGTCGAGGCCATGGTTTCCGGCTCTCAGCCGCGTCGCAGCAGGCCGGTGAGCGGGTCCTGTACGGGTGGCACGGGGCGGGGTGCGGGCAGGGGGGAAGTGTCGGGGACCAGGGAGTCGGCCGCAGCGGGGCGCCAGTCGGCGTGCCAGGCGTCGGGAAGGTCGATCAGTCGGCTGCGGACGGCCGGCTGGCCGACGGGGAGCCAGACCGCCTCGCAGGGGCGGTGGATGTCGCTGGCGGTGGCGGGTAGGTCGCGGGCGCAAGTGGCGACGGCGACGCGCGGCAGGGCGGGGTGCCCGGCAAGGCGCTGGTGGAAGTTGGCCTCGCGGCGGTGGCTGTGGAGGGTGAACAGCACCAGGGGCCGCTGGCCGGTCATCACGGCGGCCTGGGCGTAGTCGTCGAGCTTGGCGGCGAGCCGGGGCAGGGCCTCGGTGCCGGTGTCGTACTCCAGGAAGAAGGACACGAAGCGGTGACCGGTCGTCAGGCGGCCTTGGCCGTCGGGGCGCACCAGGTCGCCCCAGGACCGGGCGCAGCGCGCCTCGGACCACCACGCGGCGAGTCTGCCGCAGGTCGGGTCGGGCTCGGCGCGGGTGTGGGCGAGCTGGGTGAAGAAGGTGCTGGCCCCGAGGTCGTGGGCCAGGTTGGGGTTGTAGGCGGTGCGGCTGGCGTGTTCGGTGGTCCAGCCGACGGCAGCGGGTGTGGTGGCGTGGCGCACCGCGAGAAGTTGGGCGCCGGTCTGGCCCAGGACATAGGTCTCGGGGGCGGAGCCGACCGGCAGGCGCAGTCGGAAGGAGTCGAGCAGTCCGAGCTGGTGGAGCAGGGCCAGGCGGCGGTTGGCGGTGCGGTGGCCGGTGAAGGCCAGGTCGGTGATCTGGTGGCTGGTCAGGGCGGTGTGTTCAGCCAGCATGTCGAGCAGCCACAGGTCCCGGGCGGTCAGACGGGAGGCGAGCGCCGACAGCGGGGTGCGGCGCCGTCCGCCGCTGGCGGCGGTCCTGGTGGGGCCGCGACGGATGGTGACGGCGGGCGAGGCAGGGCGGTGCGGCACAGCGGTACTCCTTGCGGTGGGCGGTGTGCCTGGATCAGTGCGGGGACGTGTCTGGGTGTGCGTCTTCGCTGGCGTCACCGTCGTTCTCCTCGACTGTGGTGGCGAGCGCGGGCTCGGCGCTGGCCGGGGGGCCGAAGTGGGCGCGGGAGGAGTGGCGGATCTCGGTGGCCCGTCCCGGGATCTTCGGTGGCAAGGGGTTGGTAGTCAGGGTGAAGGCCGGGCTGTCGGCGTGCCCGGTGACCAGGCGGGCGGCGGCCTGGAACGCGCCGAGGTGAGCGAGGTCGTGCGTGCTCAAGTGCGGGGAGGTGTGGCGTTCCAGTTGCCTTGCGTCCTCGGGGGAGGCATTGAAGAAGATCTTGTTGCGGGCGTTGGCGGAGATGCCCTCGCGCAGGTCGGGCGGGAGCTGGGCGAGGTTCTGGTGGGCCAGGGCGAGGGAGAGCCGGTAGCCGCGGGCCTCGGCGAGCATGTCCTCCAGCGGGTAGGGCAACGTGAGGAAGTTGTGGGCCTCGTCCAGGGTCAGTGAGCAGTCCGCGCGGGCGCTCTCGCCTCGGGCCGCGCGGGCGGAGGCGGCCTGCCAGGTCTTGGCGACCACGAAGGAGCCCAGCAGGCGGGAGGTCTCCTCGCCGAGGACGCCCTTGGGGAGTCGGACCAGGGCGATGCCGCCGTCCAGGACGTCGGCGAGGTCGAAGGTGGAGGGTCCGGCGGCGATGGTGTCGGCGACGAAGGTCCGCAGTAGGAACGCGCGGAGCTTGTTCATCAGTGGGCCGGTGGCCGCGGCCCGGGAGGGTTCGGACAGTTGCTCGTACCAGGCCCAGAAGCCGCGCAGGGTGGCGTCTCTGGGGGTGAGTCCGGCAACCGTCAGTCGGCGGTAGAAGGGGTCGGTGAGCAGGTCGGGGATCTTGGCGAGGGTGACCTGGCCGGCGGTGCGTGAGGTCATCAAGGTGAGGCAGGCGGCGCGCATGACGTCGTCGGTCCGCGGTCCCCAGAAGGCGGTGAAGATGCGGCGGAAGATCCCGACGAGGTTGTCGACGACGACGTCGGCCTGTTCGCGTCCGCCCTCCAGGACGTTCAGGCGCGGCGGTGCGCCGTGGTCGCCCGGGTCCAGCACCACGGTGCGGCCCAGGGCGGAGTCGGGCAGCCGGGCGAGGATGTCCAGGACCAGGTCGCCCTTGGGGTCCACGACCAGCACGCCGCGCCCGGCGGCGACATCGGCCAGGACGAGGTTGGCCATCAGGGTCGACTTGCCCGAGCCGGTGGCGCCGACGATGTGCAGGTGGTGGCGGCTGTCAGGCACGGACAGGGCAATCGGGCGGGCAGGGCCGGTGTCGGCGGTGCCGATCGGTTTCGCGAGCGGGCCGGGCAGGGCGATCCGGTTGGGCGGCGGTACCGAGCGGGCTCCGGCGCGTTGGACGCCGGGCGCTCCGGCATCCAGCGGCAGATGGGCGATCGCCGCGAGCTCGGACAGGGAGAGCAGGTCCCCGCGCAGCGGGAAGTGCCGCTCGGCCAGCACCTTCTGCGGGTTGCGCAGGCGCTGGCGGGCGTACCAGTTGCGGGCGGAGAAGACCGCGAACGCCGAGGCGGTCTGGTGGGCCCGGCCCCTGGCCCGCGGGGTCGCGCCTCGCTGGCCGTCCGCGGTGGCTGGGACGGTGGCGGCGTAGCGCACGCAGGTCTCCCACTGCGGCCCTGCCGCTTTCGTCAGGGCTGCGCGTAGTTCGGCGGCCTGCTCGGGGTCGCGCTGGCTGGGAACGGTGCGCTGGGGCTGGTGAGTGAGCAGGTCGAACAGGGCCCCGTGTCGGGTCGGGTTGCCGGCCCCGGCGCGCAGGGCGCGCAGTTTCGCCTTGGCCCGGCGTACGCGTAGGCCGGTGGCGGGTCGGGCCAGGACCTGCACGGTGATGCTCTCGCCTGTTTTGAGGGCGAGGCCGGTTCCGAGCAGGGCGCGCAGCGGGTCTGTGTCGTGCTCGGTGCGGATCGGCAGGATGTCCGGGCGTCCCAGGCGCAGGGTGCCGCCGGTGGTGACCGGGTGCTCCTTGGCCAGTGGGACGGGGCGGAAGGTGGGCCTGGTGTGAGCGCCGGGCCAGGCGGCCTCGACCGCGCGGTGCAGCAGCACGGAGGGCACCGAGGCGGGTGCCCACAGGTGGACCTCGAGTCCGGCGCTGGTGAAGTGGTAGATGAACACCAGGTGGGGCTGCTGGCCCAGCGCCCGCTTCCACCACGGGCGTAGCAGGCCTACGAGATGGGACCACAGCGCCTCGGCTCCGGCCGGGTCGACCACCGGCGGGGCCAGGATCGCCAGCGCGTGCCCGCCGGCGGTCAGTTGCCGTTGGTGGCGGCGGTGTAGCCCGCGTCGGCCCACTGCTGCGGCGGTGGCTGTGGCGGCCAGGGTCGGGGCGAGCCACCAGCCGTCTGTGAGCGCGAACTGACCGGCCAGGGCGGGGAGGTGGGTGAGTGGGGCGTGGGGATTGAGCAGGTAGCGGCCGATGATGCCGCCGTCCCCGCTCAGCGTGCACCCCACACGCCGCCGGTGCCCGTGCCGGGCTCGGAGTCGGTCTCCTGTGGGGCGGGGGCCTGGATCCCCGTCACGCACAATTCGTGCTCGATTTCGGACGCCACGCTTACGAACGCTGCCCTACGTCCTGGGCCTGCGGAAAGGAGTGCCTCGCCCCGCTGCGCGGTCTGCAGGTACGCGGTCTCGCCGGCGGAGAGGTGGAAGGCGTCGGCAACCGCGTCGATGGCTTGCGGGGCCTGGCGCATGAGGATCTGGGTGGCGGCGTTGGCCACCACCGCCCGGCCCAGGTCTGAGCCGAGGAGGTCGGCGGTGTCCTGGGTGACGACCGCCAGCCCGGCTTGGTGCTTGCGGGCGGCCTTGGCCATCCGGTGCAGGAACCGGGCGCCCTCGATCTCGCGCATGAGCAGCCAGGCTTCGTCGATCACTACCAGGCGGCGGCGTGGTTGTTGGCGGCTGGTGACGGTGCGCCAGATCCGGTCCAGTGCCAGGAGGGTTCCGGCGGCTGCCAGTTCGTCGGGCAGGTCCCGCAGCGAGTAGACGGTCAGGTGGCCGCCGGGCACGGTGGTGGTGGGAGCATCGAACAGCTGCTGGTGGGTGCCGGTGGTGAACGGGGCCAGCCGCTCCGCCAGGGCGGTGGCCTCCGGCGTCTCCAGGGCTGACAGTGCCGCCTGGAGATCGGCGAGCAGGGGCGCGGCACGGGTGTGGCTGCGCGGGTCGGCGGTGATCCCCGCCTCGCGGTAGGCGGCGAGGATGGCCCGGTCCAGTAGTGCCGTCTGGGTGCCGGTGAGGTCGTCACCGAGCAGCACGGCGAGGAAGGTGTGCGTGAACAGCGCGCGGACGGTGAGCTCGTCGGGGCCGCCGTGCGGGTTCAGGTCCAGCGGGTTCAGGCGCACTGCGGGGGCGCCGAGGCGGATGACGGCGCCGCCGACGGACTCGGCCAGGCGGGTGTACTCGTCCTCGGGATCGATCACGTGGATCTCCACGCCCTGGTAGAGGGAGCGAAGTACGTCGAGCTTGGTCAGGTAGGACTTGCCGGCGCCGGAGCGGGCCAGGGTGACGGAGTTGTGGTTGTCGCAGCTCCAGCGGTCCCAGAACAGCAGGCCGGAGGCGGCGGTGTTCACCCCGTACAGCACTCCTGAGACCGCGCCCGCGGTGGTGTCGCCGGTGGGCAGGTCGGGGCTTGCGAAGGGGAAGGTCGCGGCGAGGGCGGCGGTGTCGACGGTGCGCTGGTGGGCGAGTTGGTCGGTGCCGAAGGGCAGGCAGCTGGTCCAGCCCTGCAGGGAGCGCCAGGTGGCGTGCTGGACCCGCAGCAGCATCGACTCCGCCAGTGCCCGCACCGCCGAGACCTCGTCCGCGAGATCGCTGCGGCTTTCGGCGTAGACGGTCAGGTACAGGCCGACCCGGAACAGCTTGCCCTCCCCGCGCGCCACTCTCCAGGCCAGTTCGGCGGTGTCGGCCGCGGCGGCCTCGGTCTCGGGGTCCTCCAGGCGGCCGTGCTGGGCGGCGCTTCGGCGCGTGGACTCCAACCGGGCGCGCTGTTTGCGCAGCCGGTCCGAGGCCACCACCGCCGCTACCGGTTCCACGTGCAGCGACACGTCCAGTCGCCCCGGGTAGGACAGCAGCGGGTCCAGCCAGCCGGGTCCGACCTCGGCCGGGTAGCCGGTGATGATCAGCGTGGCGGCAAGCAGGTCCCCGACCGCCAGACAGCGGGGCTCGACCTGCACACTGTCCGGCCCGAGCCCGAGGGCGTGGCTCCCCGGCAGTACGGGGTGCGCCGCTGCGGCCAGGCGGGCGGTGAAGGTTGTGGGGATGTTCATGCCGGGCCTCCGGTGGACTGGGTGACGGGGACGTGGGGGGTGGCCGGGTTGGGACGGACGGGGCTGCCCGGGTCGCAGGCGGACAGCAGCACCGCGTATGTGCCCGCCCGGTCGAGCGGCACGGTGGCGACCTCGCAGGCGGCCAGGAGCGATCCGCTCTCGGCGGCGCGGCGCTGGATCCGCTGGGCGGCGGCCCGGTCCGCGCCGGGTTCGCGGTGCACCAGCAGCACCTGCCGGGTCAGCAGGTCCCGGCCCTGGCCGAGGTCGGCCAGGAAGTCGGCGTGCGCGAATGCGGCGTCCTCCAGCAGCCGGTGCGGCAGCCCGGGCGCCTCCTGGCGCAGCACTGCCACCACCGGGGCGAGATCCAGGCGGTGGGTGCGCACCAGGATCTGCACCGGGGCGGTCAGCGCGTTCAGCCATCGCCCGAACCCGCCGATCAGCATCCGCTGCTCACCGGCCGTGCGCAGGGCGAAGTTCACTGTCCCTGCGGTGCTGATCGAGGCACAGCCCTCGGGGCCCAGGTCCACGGTTGCGTCGGCCGCCAGGCCATAGGCGGGCAGTGGCAGGGCCGCGAGGCCCGCTTCGTTGAGCCGGTACGGCTGTGGGGAGCCCTTGTCTTCACTGATGCCGGTGGGCAGCAGGCGGCCGGGTGTGCGGCGATGCCTCCAGGCGGCCAGCAGCCAGCGGTCCAGGGGAAGCCCGTCGCGGCGCGTCAGCACCGCCGTGACCCCCGCTGCCAGGACGGGGGCTGTGGCGATGACGAACACCAGCGGGCGGACGAAGGGGTGGGTGGCCTGGTAGGCCAGCCACAGCACCGCCACCAGTGCGCCGAGTTCGATGACCTGGCGTGCGGTCAGGTTCGCCAGGACGCGGTCCTCCTGGTCCACGGCCGGGATTTTCACCAGCTCGTGCCACTCGCTCTCGGTTTCGCGACGGCTCATCTCACGGTCTCCTTCCACGACGGTCCGGTGCGGGGCCGTCGTCCAGTGGCGGTCGAAGCGGGGCGGGCCGCGGTAGCGGCGGCGGAAGGGCCGCGCGGGCCGGGCGCAGCGGCGGCGGTGCTGTCGGCCGGCTGCGGGGGTTTGGCGGGGTAGGGCGCAGCGGTGCGCCGCCGGGGTGCGGAGGTCCGGAGCCGGGCTGTGCCGTCCCGCTTCGGCCACCAGGCAGTTGCGGCCGGATCGGCCCAGCAGCGGGCACGTGGTTGGCAGCCCCGCGCGGGCGCGGGCGTCCCCAGACGTACTGGGCGGACGCCGGGCCGCCGGGCCGCTGCGGGGCCGGGCCTCCACCGGGGCCGGGAGGACGAGGCGCGCCCGGCCCGGGCCCCGTTGCGCCCGGCGGCGTCGGGCCGTTCCCCGGAGCGGGGCCGTTGCCCGGCGTCTGAGCGGGGCCCTGTCCGCGGCCGGCGGGCTGGCCCCACTGGTAGTGCGGAACTCCGGGTCCTCCTGCCGGGTTGCCGGGACGCGGACCACCGGGCGGCCGGTTGCCCGGCCCCGGCCCCGGACCACGGCCGCCCGGCCTAGCACCTCCCCGAGGTGGTCGTCCTCCTGCGGCGGCCCTGGCGAACCGGCCCGCTCCCGCGCGCATCCCGGCTCGTCCGGCCAGCTGCGCGCCGAGCGCATAGGGGCCGAGGGGCAGTCCGATCGCGCCCAGTGCCACCTTCTTCAGCAGGTGCATCCCGCCGCCGCGCCCGGCGCCCATGGAGCGGTGCACGGGCTGGGTGACGAGGGTCCTGATCCAGCCGGGGATTTTGATGAGGAGGTAGAAGGTGCAGCAGAGCAGCATCAGGTTGATCATGCTGGTGAAGGTCGGGAGGCCGAACATGTTGTAGTTCGAGGGGTCCAGGACGACTTTGACGCAGACCAGGAAGACGATCGACTGGATGATCTGGGTTGTCAGCACGCCGGTGAAGGCGCGCCACCACATCCGTGCGGCGCCCTCGGTGGCCGGGAAGCCGTGGCAGGCCAGCATCAGCGGGGCGGCGACCACCAGCACGATGACCACGGCGGTGCGCACCAGCAGGGTGACCAGTAGGACCACTCCGGTGCCCAGGACCGCGCCGAGGAACACGAGCATGTACAGCGGGGCGGTGTCGGGGTTGCTGTTGGTCATCAGCCCGACCATGGTCCCGGCCAGGTCCTGGGCGGTGATCCCGTTGCCGAAGATCGCCACGGAGACGGCGTTGGTCAGCGTGATGGCCTGCCGGCACACGAACAGCGACAGGTTGGCCGCGAACATCCCCAGGGCCAGACGCGGGATCAGGTCGCGCGGCGCCCAGCGCTGCTGCACCGTGCCGTGCGACATTGCCAGGATCCCCGTGGCCAGGACGAACAGCCCGTACAGCGAGCAGGCCAGGATCCGCAGGGAGTCCCACAGGTGCGCCACCCGCGGCTGCGCGGTCACCTCCGGGGTGGTCAGCAGGAAGTGCGCGAGCATGTTCATCAGCGGCACGACCAGCGGCTGCAGCAGCGAGGCGAGCAGGGAGGTCATCGCTGCTTTGATCTGCCCGGGGATGTCGAAGATCCCGGTGGCGTTCGGGTCCGGCGGGTTCGCCGGCGGCATCAGCCCGCCGTCTGGTGGCGGAGCGGGCCTGGGCGTCGGGGAAGGTGGCTTGTAGTGCGGGTCCGGCGCGGGCCCCGGCGACGGCGTGGGCACCTTGGGGGCGCCGTCCATCGGATCCGAGGGCAGTGTGGTCCCCGCGCTCGGCGCGAGCCCCGCCCCCGGAGCTGGCTGTGGTGGGGGAGCGGCCAGTGCGCGGCCGCCGGTGACAGCGCCGAACACGAGCACTACCGCAGTCAGCGCCAGTAGCCAGGCCACCTGCCACCGATGACGGGAGGTCATGCCCTGACCAGACTCTTCAGGACCCCGACGATGACCGGCGCGAGGATCGCGAGCATGTAGCCGGTGCAGGCGCTCTTCAGTGCGCCTTTGGCCTTCTCCACCTCGCCCGGCTCACCGCCCGCCATCAGGTAGCGAAGTCCTCCGATGGTCAGGAACATCGTCGCCGTCCCCGCCAGGATCCCCACGATCCAGTTGGTGATGTTGCTGATCGTCTGGTCGATCGACGCCACCGCCAGCACCTGGACGCCACCTGCGGCATGCGCCGTGCCGGGCACGGACAGATCGAGTCCGAGCACGGCAGTGGCCAGGGCGGCGCGGACAGCCAGCGGAGAGAGCTGATGGAACAGGAACGGCGGGCGGCGGGGCATGGGCGGCACGAGGACTCCAGGGAAACCAAGGTTGGCTGACGGAGCGACAGGAAGGGCCCGGGCCGAGCGGCCGGAGCAGGGCGGCGGTCCGTGGGCCCCACCTCCCCTCACGGGTCGGGTGCGGGCACGGTCGGAAAGGGGTGTCAGCGCCTTCCGGCGGATCTGCCGGCTCTGAACCGGACCGACTCCGGTCCGGGCCCTGCCTGTCAGTGACTAAAGCGCCGCTACGGACGCCGACCTCAACGTTCGATCAGGTGCTCGATCTCGGTGAAGGCCAGCCGCCCGGAGGTGATCGCGCTGGTCAGGGCGCGTTCGGCGCGCTGACGGCGCTTGTCCACAGCCTGTGGAGAAACTCCGGCCTGTTCGGCCAGCGTTCGAGTCGAGATCCCGCCCAGCCGGTAGTCGCCCACCAGCGCCGCCTCGCTGGTGCTCAGCACGCCCTGCCGCACCGCCAGGGTCAGCAGCGCGTCGGGGTGGATCGGCTGCCGGGCCGCGGTGTGCGGCTCGCCCAGCATGTCGGTGTGAGCAGCCCGCGCCGCCTCGCCCTTGACATAGGCGCGGGCGGCACGGTCGGCCGCCCACACGATCCGGCTCGCGATCTTCCCCGCCTCGCCAGCGGGGGTGTCCTGTGCCTTCAGCAGGGCCTGCCAGGCGGCTTCGAGGATCACCTGCTGCAGGTCCGCGTTGTGCTCGGGCAGCTCCCGGCACACCCGCCCCGCGATTCGCCGAAGCCCCCAGGCCACCATCCCGACCGCCGCTAGCCGCCACTGCGCTCCCAGCTCGCCGGGCTCACGGGTCAGCTCGATCAGCCGCCCCCACACCGCGGCCCGCTCCGGATAGCCCAGCGAAGGGTGCAGCAGCAGCGACCGCAGCCGCACCACATCGACCGCCTCCGCCGGCAGACCCTCCGCAAGCCCCCCGGTCTCCAGCGCCAGGGGAACCTCCCGCTCGACCAGTCCCCGAAACTCCGCCTCGACCTGCCGCAGCGGCTCCGCCTCGATGTCGCAGACGGACAGCATGTTGATGATGCGCATGGTGGTGCTCCCTTGGAGATCGGACGGCGACCGATCGCCGCCCGATCTCCATGCCGCACCAGCACATCTGGACAAGATCCGCACAGCCTGGGGGAGAGGCCGGGATCAGATCTGGACAGGATCGGGACGCGCACCCCGGGCGCGATCCAGATCCCATCCAGAATCCGGCCCTGACCAGCGCAGACTCGGCCCACGGTCGAGCTTCCGGCTGCCGGCGGTGGGAACCGAGAGAGTTGCGAAGAAAACTCCTGGGCTTCGGACCCATAGTGATGCGGGCGCAGCATCCACCAGTCCGAGGCCTTCGCTGACCGCCTCTATCGGCTTCGATCGGTCATCGGCCGGGCGCGCTGAACACCCCTGCGAAGCTGCGTCGGACCTGGGAGACTGCGCGTCATGGCCTCTGACGACTCCGCCGCCCTGCTCGTGAACCATGTCCGAGCGACGTTGGGAGACGGGCCCTTTCCTGCACCGGGCGGCTGGTCGCACATGGGAGCCGTGATCACTGACTCGGTCCTGCAGCAGCGCTGGAACTATCAGCGCCAAGTCCGGCCACGCGTCGAGGGCCTTCAAAAGCAGTGGCCCGACGCGGCCACGGTCAGCGGCTTCCGCGACCGGATCTCCAAGGAGGGGCTGGAGAAGGTCCTGCGCCTCAAGCCCCAGAAGAACCTGGGTCTGATCAAGGAGCTGACGGACCATCTGGCGCAGGCCGGGGTCGAATCCCGGCAGGACCTCCACCAGTGGCTCGACCAGACGGCCCACCGAGCCAGCCTGCGCACACTCAAGGGCATCGGCCCCAAGACTGTCGACTACTTGGGGTGTCTGGTCGGCCGCGACGACATCGCGATCGACATCCACCTGCGCGCCTTCGCCAAGCAGGCCGGAGTCACCATCAGCGACTACGCCGCGCTGCGGTCGCTCTATGAGCAGACCGCCGACGCTCTCGGCCACCAGCGCAGCGGCCTCGAACATGCCGTCTGGAATCACCAGTCCACGCTGTAACCCGTGGCATCGGCCTCTGTCTTTCAGTAGCGAGACCCTGCCGTGGCGCCGTGGACCGCCGCATGGCACACGGAAGTGGCCGCGACTGACCTGCCTCCAGTCGTTGAGACTGCTCCTGCAGCCCGCGCATCCTGTGCCTTCGGCACCGGCAGGGGCAGCGACAAACCCCCCGACATCAGCGGGCATCTCAGAGGGCGTTTGAAGTGAGTGGATTGCCCTTTATGTCCTAATAGGTTCCTCGCCAGGTTGGTGTGGTCTCGTCCGTTATGCGCTTGGCGAGGTTGTCGATCGAGGCAATGTGGATCATGGCTTCGGAGCTGGCCGGGAGGGTCTCGTAGTCGCGGGCGAGACGCCGACGCAGCATGATCCATCCGAGACTTCGTTCGACTACCCAGCGCCTTTTCACGACGTGAAAGCCGCGGACGTCGGACTTCCTGTGGACCACTTCGACGTCGATTCCGAGGCTGGCTCCGTGCTCGATGACGGCGTTCTTGAAGCCGGTGTCGACCCAGCTCTTCGAGATGCTGGGGTAGGTTTTCTTGGCCTGATTGAGGAGCCGTATTCCTAGGGCGTTCTCGGACAGGCTCGCGGCGGTGACGGTCACGGCGAGGAGGAGTCCGATTGTGTCTGTGAGGACGCCCCGTTTCCGGCCGACAATCTTCTTCGCGGCGTCGGTTCCCTGGCTGTTCAAGGGCACGTTGGTGGAGGTCTTCACGCTCTGGGTGTCGATCACCGAGGCGGTCGGCTCGGGCTTGCGGCCTTCCTTCACCCGTGCCAGTCCGGTTAGGTCGTAGTTGAGTTGGACGAAGATTCCCTCGTCGCGCCAGGCCGAATAGTAGTAGTAGACGGAGGCATGAGTCGGGAAGTCGTGCGGGAGGTACTTCCAGGGGATTCCGGTGCGGTTGACGTAGAGGATCGCGTTGAAGATGTCGCGTAGTTCGACTTTCGCCGGCTGGCCGGTGGGCCTGCGGTCGAGCCGGGCTTTCCGCCAGGCCGTCAGTTTCGGCTCGATCAGGGCCCATCGGGCGTCGGATAGGTCGCTGGGGTACGGCTTCCGCTGGCTCACGGCATGGTTTTGCCATGAGCATGGCGGAATGTGCTGTTCCGCCGCCGGGTGGGCGGTTCTATGACTTCGTCAGACCAGACGGACTTCCGAACACAGAAGCGGATGAGACGGGCACCTACATTGGCGAACAAGGCAGGGACGGAGCTCTCATACCAGGCATGGCATCACGAATGCGGTCACGACTGAAAGCCACTTATAGCAACAGACCTCTCTAAACGCCCACTCATGTGAAATATGGCGAGATTCGGGTGCAAGTGTCTGAACTGCCCGCCCCGAAGGCGTTTTAGTTAATGTCAGCGTCTTCGCGGCGGCCGTCGGGCCCACCCGCTCATGCACCAGCACCCCACCCAGACCCAACTGCCCCTCCCCGCCCAACCGCGGCCCGCCACGGAGGCCGAGCGCCGACAGGCGCGCGCCGAGCGCCGCACCACGGGCTCCGGCCGCCCGACGCCGGTCCCGCTGTCGGTGTGGCTCACCACCCCACCCACCGGCTGCTGTTCGACATGCGAGCAGCCCGAGCACGCCTGCGCCCAGCGGCTCCCGCAAGACCTGGCTGACCAACTGGTCGCCGCCTACTCGCGTCCCGGTGACCTGGTCTACGTCCCCGACGCCGGCAACGCGCAGCTGGTCATCGCAGCCGCCCGGACCGGGCGCAGGGTTCTGGCGTACGCCCACAGCGCCAACCACGCCCGCGTCGCCCAGGAGGCGATGCGCGAACAGGCCACCGAGGTCTCCTCACTGACAGTGCTGCGGCGCAGCGAACCGCGGAACCTGCCCGGGCAGGCGGAGCGCACCCGGCCCCGTGCGGCCCTGGCCGTCCTGGCCCCGCACCTGCCCGCCGACCCGCGCGATCTGGCCGCGCTGGCCGAGGCATGCGCCCGGATGCTCGGCCCGGGCGGGGTGCTGGCGATCTGCTCGCGGCAGAACTCCGGCCTGGACATGGCCGGACACCTGGTCACCTACGGTCAGGCCGCCGGGCTGGTCTACCTCCAACACATCGCCGCCGTCGAGGCGGCCGCCGACGGCGAGCGACTGGTCGCAGTGCAGGGCGAGCCCACCGGTCACGGTCCCGACTGCGCCTGCCAGCACCCCGGCGCCTCCGCCCCGGGCTGGCACCGCCTTGCGCACAGCGACGTGATCATCCTTCGCCGTCCGTGACGGCACACGACTATCCCCGCCAGCGCCCCGCCCGTTCAGCACACTCCGGAGGCACCGTGCCCGCCACCACCCGCCCCAAGCCCGACCCGATCCCGAACCCGGTCCTGGACTGCAGTCAGGACCAGCCGCGGTCCGTCCCGGTCTCGGTATGGACTACCGCGCAACGCAACTCCCTGGGCCAGCGCCGGGGCCGCTACCTGCCCGGCTCGGTTGCCCACCCCGGGAAAATGCTGCCCGCCATCGCGCGCCATGCGATCCGCACCTACACCCAGCCCGGCGACGTGATCCTGGACCCGATGTGCGGCATCGGCACCACCCTGGTCGAGGCCGCCCACTTGGGCCGCCACGGCATCGGCATCGAACTCGAACCCCAGTGGCCGCCGCTGGCGCGCGGCAACCTCCAGCTCGCCCACCGCCAGGGCGCCGAGGGAGCGGGCACCGTCTACCAGGGCGACGCCCGCGACGCGGACCGCATCGTCAACCCCGAACTCCACGGCCACGTCAAGCTCCTACTCACCTCACCCCCGTACGGCGACTCCCTGCACGGCCAGGTCCGCGCCACCCGCGAGACCGGCCAGCCCGGCATCACCAAGTTCCACGGCACCTACGGCAACTCCCACGGCAACCTCGCCCACGCCCCCACCGACGAACTGCTGGCCGCGTTCACCGAGATCCTGCGCGCCTGCCGCCCCCTGCTCGCCGACGACGCCCTCGTCGTGGTCACCGCCCGCCCCTGGCGCGCACACGGCGAACTGGTCGACCTGCCCTCCGCCGTCTTCGCCGCCGGACGCGCCGCCGGCCTGGTCCCCGTCGAGCGCTGCGTGGCGCTGCTCGCCGCAGTCCGCGACGGCGACCTGGTCGCCCGCCCCTCCTTCTTCCAGACCAAGAACGTCCGCAACTCCCGCGCTGCCGGAGTACCGATGTCGGTGATCGCGCATGAGGACGTGCTGGTCATGGCGACGATCCCCTCCTCCGGGCCGGTATCGGCCGAGCATTGGCCCGACGCCGCCACCTGGCGGTCCGTATGAGTACACGCCGCCGCTTGCGCCTCGGGTCGAAGTGCAGCGGCTACGGGGGTCTGGACCTCGCTGTCCAGCGCGTCTTCGACGGAGCCCTCGACATCATTGTCGACAGCGACCCCACCGCCAAGGCCGCGCGCTCCGTCGGCTCTTCCGCGGGCCAGGAACGTTCGGGAGACAGCACCCGCGTCGACTGGGCCACCGAACCCCGGGTCGATCGGCTCACCGTCCCCGTCCTGCCAGCCCCACGCGCTGGCCGACAAGCGGATGGGAAACGATGAGCAGCGCTACTTCGGGCCCCACCTCGCCCCCGCACCCCATCCAAGGGGCGCGGGCAGTCCACCCCCTGCTCGCCCCGGTGCCACCCGGTGGTGGTCCGGTGGCCGCA
This sequence comes from Streptacidiphilus sp. MAP12-16, assembly GCF_041262165.1. Classification (NCBI taxonomy): domain Bacteria; kingdom Bacillati; phylum Actinomycetota; class Actinomycetes; order Kitasatosporales; family Streptomycetaceae; genus Streptacidiphilus; species Streptacidiphilus sp. MAP12-16. The sequence continues at coordinate 262,054 of NZ_JBGCBY010000004.1, read as the reverse complement.
TCTTCTTCTGCCTCCGGCGAACCCGGCGCTATCAACCCGAGCCACCCGTTGACGCGGGCGCGCCGTGAACGCGTCCATGGACGTCCGGCGCAGCCCGTCACGCGGATGACGCCGGAACGAGGCGCCGGTGGGATCGGGCGTCGCACCTCACAAGGGCGGGAGGAGAAGGTCACCGGGAGCAGTCTCGGGACGGTATCCGCATGACGCGCGGCGGCAGCAACCAGCTGCTGACGCCCGAGGAGGTGGCCAAGTGGCTGAAGGTCAGCGCCTCCACAGTCAGGAACCGGTACCAGGCCTGGGGGCTCAAGCCCCAGCGGGTCGGCCGGCTCCTGCGCTTCCGCGAGCGCGACATCGAGGCCTACCTGGACCGCAACCACGGATGAGACCGCGCACCGATCCCACCGGCGAACGAGCGCACGACGTAAGACGGGAGACAGCATGGCCACGGTCTACCAGCGGTGCAAGTCCGACAAGCGCAGCCGCTTCTACCTGTGCGAGACGCCGCGCTGCGGCCACGAGTGGACGGTCCGGTACCGCCCGGCCGGGCGCACCGGTGGCCAGCGCGAGGAGACGTTCGCGAAGAAGGGCCTCGCGGACCAGTTCGCCGCGAAGATCGAACACGACAAGGACCTGGGCGCGTTGCTCGACCCCAAGCGCGGACAGATCACCATCCGGGCCTATACCGCCGACTGGCTCGAGCGCCAGGTCGTCGCTGAGAGCACCCGCCGCAACTACGAGGGCTTCATCCGCCTGCACCTTCTACCCCACCTCGGTGACAAGCAGCTCGCCACAGTGAAGCGCAAAGACATCGAGACCTTCGTCGCAGCCCTGAATTCGAAGCTCGCCCCGAGCACGATCAACGACCGCATGAAGATGGTCAAGCACCTGTTCGCCACGGCGGTGGAGGAGAAGCGCATCGCCGACGACCCGTCCGGGGGCGTCAAAACTCCTCGCATCCCCGCCAGGGCAGTCGACGAGGACGAGATCCCGACCCTCGACGAGGTCGACCTGATCGCCAAGCAAATCGCACCGCACTACCGGGCGACGGTCTACCTCCAGGCGGGAGCGGGGCTGCGCATCAGCGAGACCCTGGCCTTCGCCACCGAGTGCCGCCGCCACGACTTCATCCGGGTGCGCTGGCAGATCAGCTCCAAGGCGAACCGCACCGACTGCCGGACCCGCTTCGTCGCCCTCAAGCACCGCGCGACCGGGGAGTACCGCGACATCCCCATGCCGCCCTTCCTCGCCGACGAGATCGACGCCCACCTCGATGAATGGGGAACCAGGTCGGCGAGCGGCATGGACGTACTCTTCGCGCCACGCGAACGCGGCAAGGGGACCATGCCCACCGCCACAACCTACGGCTACCACTTCAGCAGGGCACTCAAAGCCGCTGGCATCGTCAAGGCAGACGGGACGCCGAAGTACACCCCACACTGCCTGCGCCACTTCTTCGCCTCCACCGCCCTCGCCAACGGCATCCCCATCCACGAGGTCTCCCGCTGGCTCGGCCACAAATCCATCAAGACCACCGTCGACACCTACGGACACCTGGTCCCCGGCGCCTGGGGCCGATGCCGCACGATCATGCAGAACGCCTTGCGCCCCGGCGCCCCCGCGGCGCACCCGGACACACCTCGGTGACGCACCGGGACCGAAACCGACGACCGCTGTCGCCGCTGCTAGCGAACGGCGTGGCCCGAGCCGCCAAGCAGCACATCGCCTCTGGCGGCGCGCGGCTACGCCCGGTCGCCACCAACACGGCGGCGGTGGCTGGCAACCCGGGGTTCACTGTGCGGGCGAAGAAGGGCGCATTCACCCACAGCGCGGGCCGGCAGGCCGACTCCGTCCCCGTACGGTGCAATGTGCTCCGGCGCCCCGACGGTTCGGGCAACCCCTTGCTGTCGCATGTCGCCCCGGCGGCGGGTGCGAGCGCGGCGAGCACTACTCTGAGATGGCCCGTTCGACGGTGTCTCACCGTCCCAATCGGGGCAACCATCATCTGACTCCGCCCATGATCGCCCAGGTGGGCCGGGTCGTGCAGTTCCCCTGAACGAGGCGGCCCTGGCGACGGTGCTACACCGCCTGTAGGGAAGCCGAGAATTTCCGCACGTCGCGCCCGCCTGCCAGGCTGGCGGTGAGCGTGCAGCGTACGACGTTGGGCACTCGGAATTCTGAGTCGTCCTCGGTCTCCCTGATAAGCAGGCCCCGGACGAGCAGCGTATGCATCTGGAGGGTCACCTCGAGTAGCGTCCGGCCTGTGGCGGAAGCGGCGGTCTCGACCGTCCACGTGCAGTCGAGGTTTGCCAGCCGCTCCATGAAGCTGCGCTCGCCACAGTCGAGTGCCGCCAACGCGGCGCGCAGGGCGGCGGCGAGCCCCGCAGCAGTGCTCGCGGCGGTGGGGGATGCCGCCACCGCGAGCGGATCCTCCCGGGCCAGGGCGACCAGCCGCCACGGCGGTTGCACCCGGCACCGCTCCGCGAGGTGCTCGATCGCGCCGGGTATGCCGTCGACGAGCCAGCACAACTCCTCGACCGCCCGTTGGTCCACCCTGCTGGGAGGCGGGTCCGTGGGGCGCACTCGGCGAAGGCAGGAGAGGAAGTGCTGGGCGGCGGGACCCGGCCGAGCTTCGAACCGGGCAACTTCACCCGGCCGGGACACCGCCAGCGGCGCAAGCGGCAGAAGCAGTTCGTCAGCGACACCCAGCGGTGACCCGTGATCGACCAGTACGCGCAGATCCGGGTGCCTACGCATCAAGGACCGTACGGCCTCGCCGCAGGAGCGGCCATGCCCATCCGACCGTCGCGACTCGAGGATCAGCAGGACGTCCGTACCTGTGCCTGAAACACTGAACGGAGGCAAGCTTTTACGGGAGCCGAGGAGATCAAGGGACTCCGCGGTCACTGTCCACCCGTGTTCCGCACGCAGACGCTGCCCCACCTGGGCAGCCAACCAGGTCTTGCCGACTCCCGGCAGACCCGTGACGGTGACGAGGCGCTGCGAATCGGAACGCAGCAGATCTATCAGCATCCCGACCTTTGCGTCCCGACCGGGAAGGCTACAGTCGCCGGGCGACGACCGTGGGTGCACCCGGCTGGCAGTCGTCGCCTCGAGGCCGGCTGCAGATTCGAAGACGTCGCGCTCCGCCCCGCGCAATTGGAGCGCATCGGCCAGCAGCTCCACGGTATTCCGACGGGGCCGGCCCACCCGCCCCCGCTCCAGGTCGCTGATCGCCCGAATGCTCAAGGTGGAAAAGTCCGCGAGTTCCTGCTGGGTCAGTCCCGAGCGTCCCCGAAGGCGGCGCAGGCACGTGTGAAATGTATTGCTTTCGCCCATCATACCCATGAATCCCCTGACATTACCAAGGCCGATACCGGAGCCTCGCACTGCTGCATTTATTAATCGAGAAGGTCGACTCGTGAGGATTCAATTACCTCCGAGGGAAAATGTTGGCACTTCGCGCAATTTGCAATTGGGCAACGGCCATCGCCAGCTCCAGGGACTCCAGATGCCCCTCCTCCGTGTTAGTCCGCGCTACGAGGTGTTGCGGCCAGGTCTAGTTCAGGGTCCACGGCCCCCCTACCGAACAGGTACCGCCGAGCTACTGCCTTGTGTTGCGAGTCACGGAGGGCATCCCAAGAGGCGACACTCGCGAGATGCTGGCGGCGCATCTGCGTCCGGGCAACGCGGACAGCAGCACCGTCGCCGACCAGCTCGCTACCTTCGCCGAAGGCGTGCGTCAGGCTCCCGCCCGGCCCGCAACAAGATCCTCATCCGCGCGGATGGGGCCGGCGGCACCCATGGGCCCATCCAGTGGATCCGCCCCGGCGGCGGTAATAAGAAGGTCACCTGGCACTGCTCGCTCTGCCTCACCGTCACCGAGGACCATGGGAATCTGATCGCGAAGGTGCCCCGGTTGGCCTGGCGGGTTGCGATGAACGTGGCCCGCCGCCCGATCGGCCACACCTGGGTCATTGAGACCGCCGGCCGGACCAGCTGGTCTGACGACATGCGCCTGGTCATCGGACACTCGCGGATCCGCCCTCCGCGACCAGAATTGGACCGAGCGCAAGACCGACTGGCGATTCAGCGCGCTGGTCAGCGCCACGCTCAAGGCGCCGGGCCGGGACGAGGTCTGGTTCGAGGTCCGCCACCAATCGCACGCCGATGTTGAGGTCGCGATCAAGTCCGCGAAGCGGACCGGCCTGCGCTGGATGTCCTCCCGCGAGTTCGCGATAAGCCACGCCGGTGCCAGGCCGTCGCAATCGCCGTCGACCTCACGGTCTGGCTCAAGCACCTCGCCCTGGACGGCGAGGACTCCGAGCCGAACCCGACACCATCCGCCTGCGGATCCTCGACATCCCCGCGCGGAGGCCGCCGCCGCGTCCTCAAACTCGCCGACGACTGGCCCTGGAGCCCAGTCGTCGGCGCCGACTTCATCCGCATCCAGGCCCTATCAGCCCCGATTTGACCTGCACCGAAGATCCGCACGAGGACCAGAAAGGAGCACTGGAGCACCCCCGGCCGTGGAACCGGCGCCCGCCAGGGACGACACACCGGCGCACGACCACACTCACCCGGGAGGGATGAACCGGTCAAACCAAACTCCAGTCGACCACCCGAGACAGGCGCGCGCACGCGCAAGGATCAGGCCAACTGCCTGAGGACTGCTTGTTGATTGCTGCTGGCAACTGCCGATTTCCTCCGCTGGCCCGACCTATGGTTCATCGAAGCCGCAACGGAAGGAGGCGGATCCGCCGCTGGTTTTGATGGGAACTCGGTGTCTTCTGTCTTTTCCCTCGTTTTTCAGACCGATCTCCCGTCCGAAGAAGCCCGCCTGCGGCGGTGCCTTCATAGCTCGGGGTTCTGATGCACCTCCCTAGCCGTAAGCATTCCTGGTTGGAACTTCGCGGCCTCAGGCGACTGGGCCGGCTTTCTCCCTTTCCACCTAGTGACCCTGGTGCCCGCATGCGCACCACGACCGACCGAATCGGTCGGCCCCATTCATTCAGCGGAGTCGGATGATGTCATCACGCAGGTTTCCCCTTGAGGGGCTGGCTCACCGCAACGCGGCCAGCCCCGCGGTGCGGCAGGCGGGCCGGATCGTCACGTACTCGGAGCTCGATGCCCAGGTCGCTGCCCTTGCTGCCAAGCTGACTACGGGCCAAATAGTTGCTGTCGCCAGCCGCGACCGGCTCGATTACATCATCGGCATGCTCGCGGTGTTGCGGACAGGCGGCGTCTATCTGCCCGTTGACGCGGAGGCGCCGCGCGAGAGGACCGAGTACATCCTCGATGACTCGGGAGCAACCATGCTGGTGGACCGTGGCGTGGTCACCCCTCGTGGTGAGCCACGCGGTGAGGTTGGTGCTCCGGGGTACGTTATGTACACCTCGGGCACGACTGGGCTCCCCAAGGGTGTTTGGGTTCCCTTCGCTGCCCTTGCAGAGCATCTGGCGACCGTTTCCGCGCGCTTCGGCCTGACCGCCGATGATGTCGTTCTCCAGATCGCCAGGCCAACGGTTGATGTGTCGCTGGAGCAGACTCTTGCTGCACTCACAGTGGGCGCATGCCTGGTCCTACCGGAGCGGCAGTTGCTGACGCCGAGGGAACTCCTGCATCTGCTCGACACGGAGAGGGTCACCGTAGCGAACCTGTCCGCCGGATATCTCCAGGAGGTGGTGACCGAGCTACGCGATCACGGGGGTCCGCCACAGACCTTGCGGCTGATGGTCTCCGGGAGCGATCGGTTGTACCCGGCCACAGCAGCCGCCTGGCGGGAACTCACTGGCGTCCCTCTTCTCAACGCCTATGGGCCGACCGAGACGACGGTTACGACGACCGTCCAAGACGTGTCACAGCAGGATGTGGGGCAGTCGGTCGGCATCGGCCAGGCTCTAGGGGAGCGGTACTTGTACGTCCTCGACGAGCAGCTGCAGCCGTGCCCGTACGGCACTGCAGGTGAGCTGTTCATTGGTGGGCCGCTGCTCGCTTGGGGCTACCTTAACCGCGCTGCGCTGAGCGCTGAGCGCTTCGTGGCGGACCCCTTCTCCAGACTTCCGGGAGCCCGGATGTACCGTTCTGGAGACCTCGTGAGGCAGCAATCCCCGCGCGCCGTGCTGGAGTTCATCGGGCGCTCTGACCACCAGGTGAAGATCCGCGGCTTCCGCATCGAGCCCGGTGAAGTCGAGCGGGCCCTGGCCGCCTATCCAGGTGTGACCGGGTGCTTGGTGGTAGCCCGTGACGGCAGCCTCGTCGCCTACGCCACCGGGTCCGTGCCGGAGTACGGACACGCACGGCAGTTTCTGGCGCAGCGACTTCCCGAATACATGATCCCCACGACGCTCACCCCACTCGAGGCCTTCCCGTTGACTGGCAACGGCAAGGTCGACAGGTCCGCACTGCCCACCCCGGTGTCCCCGTCGGCGGTACGGGCCGAGTACTGCGCACCGCGCACACCTGTCGAACAGCGGATCGCCGAAGTCTGGGCCGAGGTCCTGGGTGTGGCCGCGGTTGACACTCGGGACAACTTCTTCCATCTCGGCGGCGACTCCCTCACTGCGGTCCGAATGATCGGCCGGGTATACGAGGACTTCGGGGCAGTCTCACCTTACGCAATCTTCGATGCCCCGACACTCGCTGAGTTTGCTGCGGCAGTGACTGGAACCTCGGCAACACAGCAGAGCGGCCTCACATCGATGGGCCACAAGTCGGCACCGCTCTCCAAGTTCCAGCGCGGCTTGTTCTTCCTCGATCACTGGAATGCATGTGCCCCTACCTACAACGTGCCCTGGGTGTTCCGCTTCGATGGGCCAGCCGACCCGGACCTGCTTCGTGCCGCCCTTGAGGTCATCGTCGGCCGCCATGAGATTCTGCGGACCGTCTTCGTCTTCGGCGACGCTCATCCGGAGCAGCTGGTCCGGGCCCGGGTCATCCTTCCGTTCACGCTGGTGGACACCTCCGCTGACCGCGTGGAGGAGCTGATCGCCGATGCGGCTGCAGAGCCCTTCGATCTGGAGGCAGGGCCCCTCTTCCGAGCCCACGTCTTCCGGTCACCTGACCGCAGGCTCACGGTCGTGCTGAACTTCCACCACATCATTTGGGATGAGGGATCGCTGCCGGTTCTTGAGCGGGAGCTGCAGGAAATCTACGCCGCACTCGCCGAAGACCGTCCCCACCGGCTACCGGAACTCCCAGTTCAGTATGCCGACTACAGCACGTGGCAAAGCTCGGAGGGTATAGCCGCGGAGCAGCTGGACTACTGGAGGGGCGTCCTTCGTGACGTGCCGGCTGAAAGTGTGCTGCCGACCGACAACGCGCGTCGAGAGATGCAGGTGGGCCGCGGAGCGCAGCACCACTACGCGATCGCGCCGGAGACCGCCGTTGCCGTTCGCGAGCTGGCCCGAAGTGAGGACGCGACCCCGTACATGGTGCTGCTGGCCGGGCTGGCCTTGACCCTTCAGCGGCGTTCAGGCCACACCGACCTGGTCGTAGGCGCGCCCGTGAGCGTCCGGAACCGGCCGGAACTAGCCGACATGATCGGGTACTTCGTCAATCTCCTGCCACTACGGTTGAGGGTCGATCCCGGCGGGTCGTTCCGAGCGCTTGTCCGGCATGTTCGCGAGGTCTCCGTGGGCGCCTACCGCCACCAGGAGGCCCCATTCGACGCGATTGCGGGGGCTGTTCTCGACGACCGGCTGGCGGGCCGCAACCCGCTGTGCCAGATCGTCTTCGAGCTGCATCCATGGGATGCAACCCGGTTGCCCATCGGCGGAACACCCGTGTCCCGGGAACTCCATCTCAACGCCGTATCGCGGTTCGACCTGACGATCTCCGTGGACGACCGCGGCACCGACTTCTCCGGCCGCTTCGAGTACGACTGCGACCTGTTCGACGCCGATGCGATCACAGGCCTGTGCGACGCCTGGCTGGCGACGCTCGCCGAAGTGGTGAGGCCACCCGTCGCAGACCTGTCCGAAGTCAGGGCGTCACACACTACCGAGACTGCACAAGTCCGGATGGAGCGCCTGGTCGCTGACACCCTGCGTGAGGTGCTCGACGCGGCCGAGGTCGGCCTCGACGACGACTTCTTCCGGATCGGAGGCACCTCACTCGCGGCGCTCAGGGCCACCATGCGGTTCTCTCGGGAGATCGGTAGCCGAGTCCAACCGCAGTTGGTGTTCCGTGCCCGGACCGTACGAGCCATCGCAGAACAGTTGGTCGCTCTGGCGCAGTCAGGCGCCAGTACAACCAGGGCGACCGCAGGAAGTGGAGTGGGACAGTGACCGGATACGGAGACGTGGTACGTGCCGCCCCCGTGTCGGGGCTGCAGCGAGGCCTATGGTTCCTCGATCGCTGGAACCCGGAGGCCGCAACCTACAACATCCCCTGGATCCTCCAGTTCGACGGCGACTTGGACCTGCGGCAACTGCAGGAGGCACTCGAGCTGGTGGTGCAGAGGCATGATTCCCTGCGCACGACATTCGCGCTGCGGGACGGCGGGCCCGTACAGCTGGTCCACGACCGACTGACGCTCCGCATGGCTGTCTTGGACCTGCGGGACTTCGCGGAGCCTGAGCGGGACAAAACGACGGAAACCCTGATCGCTACGGAGGCAGGCTGGCCCTTCGATCTGGAATCGGGGCCGCTGCTGCGCGTAAGCGCGATTCGACGCTCCGATCGCGAGGTCACCGTGGTCCTCGTGGTCCACCACATCGTCTGGGACGGGTGGTCGGCCGACGCCTTCGAACACGAGTGGTCCGAGACATATTCCGCCCTCGTAGACGGACGCGCTCCGGCAGTGCCTGAGCTCACGGCGCAGTACACGGACTACGTGCAGGAGCAACTGGACGGCTCCCTGGAGGAGCACCTGTCCTACTGGAAAGGGCAGCTTGCCGAGGCGACGCCGCTGGAGCTTCCCAGCGACCGGCCGCGACCGCCGGTGCAGAGCTACCGCGGCGCGACAGAGCCGTTTGGCTTGGCGCCCGGAACCGCCGCGCGCGTTAGGAAGCTCGCTGAAGCCCAAGGCGTCACACCGTTCATCGTGACGCTGTCAGCCTTCTCGCTGCTGCTGAGCCGCTACACCGGGGCCGAGGACATGGTCATCGGCACGCCAGCTACAACGCGCAACCGTCCGGAGCTGGAGAACCTGATCGGGTACTTCGTCAATCTGCTCCCGCTACGGATCCGGCTTCGACCGACCATGACATTCCTGGACCTGCTCGAGCACGTGCAGGAGGTGGCCTTCGACGCCTACGCCTATGTGGAGGCGCCCCTCGACACGATCATCGATTCCCTCGGCCTGGACCGCTCCACGCAGCACCACCCGCTGGTTCAGGTGGTATTTGGCGCCCACGCCGAGGACCACCGACCCATGCGGTTCGGCACAGCCGTGGCGACACGCGGCGTCCGGGCCAACGGCACGGCCAAGTTCGACCTCACCTGGTCGGTCTACGACAGCGGGGAGTTGCGCGGCGAAGTGGAGTTCAGCTCGGACCTGTTCGACACAGCATCGGTGCTGCGAATGATCCAGGAATGGCGGACTCTGCTGGACGCGGCCCTGGACGACAGTTCGCAGTCTGTCCGTAGACTGACTTCCCCGGCAGCTATGCAGCCAGCGGTCGGCATGCTCCTGCAGAGCCAGGACCGCTGTCTGCACCGTCTGTTCGAAGACGCGGTGGACAGGCACGGCGAACGCACGGCCGTCAGCTTCGGGCGCGCGGAGCTGACTTACACCGAGCTGGACCAGCGGGCCAATCAGCTAGCCCGAGCGCTCACAGCATCGGGCGTAGGGCATGGCGACCGCGTGGGTCTGCTGCTGGAGCGCACACCGGATGTCTTGGTGTCGATCCTGGCCGTGCTCAAGGCCGGCGCCTCGTACGTCCCGGTCGACCCGGCGGCACCCGCCGGACGTGCCAAGCTGGTGTTCGCGGATACAGGCACTGTCCTCGTCGTCACTGACCAACCCGAGGCGGTACCTGAAGGACCGTGGCAGCGGTTCCACCTGGAGGAGCGCGCCACCTTCGTGGCGGCGATGTCGCCGAGTCGGCCGCAGCACCCGGTCCGCTCTGACGACATCGCCTACGTGATCTTTACGTCCGGCTCTACCGGGCGCCCCAAGGGCGTGGCGGTCGCCCACGAGCATGTCAGCCGCCTGATGGCTGCCGGCGCCGAAAGGTTCGAATTCGGCCCGGATGAAGTCTGGACGTTCTACCACAGCTACGCCTTCGACTGGACTGTCTGGGAGATATGGGGCGCGCTGCACCACGGCTCCAAGCTGGTGGTGGTGCCCTATCTGACCAGTAGGTCGCCAGAGGATTTCGCCGAGCTGTTGGAGCGCGAAGGCGTGTCCTTCCTGTGCCTGACGCCGTCGGCCCTACGGCAGTTGGAGAAGGTGCTGCGGCAGATTCCACGGAGCCTTCCCCGGCTCAAGCAGATCATGCTCGGTGGTGAGGCCCTGGACCCCGCCGTGGTCAGCCGTTGGATCCAGCTCGATCGGCTCCCGTCTGCCCGGCTCTGCAACCTGTACGGCATCACCGAGACAACCGTCCACGTCACTACCTTCGACGTGCCCGGAACTGAGGGTGGCTTCCAGCGGAGCTTGATCGGCGAAGCCATGTCGCATCTGGGTGTGAAGGTCCTCGACACCTGGCTGCGCCCCTGCCCCGTGGGCACGCCGGGTGAGCTTTACGTCTACGGCGGTAGCCTTGCCTATGGCTATTGGGGACGGCCGGGGCTCACTGCAGGGCGCTTCGTGGCCGACACCGACAGCCAAATTCCCGGCTCCAGGATGTACCGGACGGGCGATGTGGCCAGGCGGCTGGAGGACGGCGGCCTTGAATACCTCGGACGCGCGGACCATCAGGTCAAGCTGCGCGGCTTCCGCATCGAACTCGGTGAGATCGAGAACGCGCTCAGTGCGCATCCGACTGTGTCGGCCTGCGTGGTCACCGTCCACGACGACCGGCTGGCCGCCTATGTGACCGGCGCCGCACCCGAGCGCACGCGGGAGTTCCTCGCGAACTCCCTGCCCGACTACATGATCCCGGCGAGCGTTACCGTCCTCGATGCGCTGCCACTGACTGTCAACGGCAAGATCGACCGAGCCGCACTCCCGGTGCCTGACTTGCCGTCCTCGCAGGGCGGAGCCCAGGAGCCGCCGCAGACACCGGCCGAGGAGCTCTTCGCCCGGGTTTGGTCCCGCGTGCTGGGCGTGACGGGCATCGGTGTAACCGACAACTTCTTCCACCTCGGCGGTGATTCGATCCGCGCCGTTGAACTGGTCGGGGGACTGCGTGAAGCCGGCTGGAAGGTGGCGCTCCGAGACGTCTTTGACGCACCGACGATCACTGGCCTCATAGCCTTGGCGCGTCCCGCGGAACCTGCGGAGCCCGAGGCGGCGGCGCACGAACTCCGGCCGCCGCTGAGCCCTGAAGACCGGGCCGCGTTGCCGCCCGGCGTCGTGGACGCCTACTCGATGGCCGCCATGCAGCTGAGCATGGTTTACCACATGGAGCTTTCCGGGCAGACCGCGCATTACCACAACGTCAACAGTTACCGCATTGCCGGGTGCCTCAACGAGGTTGCCTTCATGCAGGCAGTTGCCGAGGCGATCGATCGCCATCCGTTGCTGCGCACGGGCCTGGAGGTCTCCGGGTACAGCGAACCGCTCCAGCTCGTCTACGCATCGGTTCCCTTGCCCATCGAATTCGAGGACCTGCGCGGCAGCGACGCACAGGACATGGCGGTGCGAGATGCCTTCGAATACCACCGGCAAAGGTCGTTCGAACCGTCTCAGGCCCCGCTATTCCGGATCACCGTCCAGTGGTTGGACGCGAACACCTTCCAGCTCACGGTGTCGGAGCACCACGCCATCCTCGACGGCTGGAGTTTCACATCGTTGCTGACCGAGCTGCTCCAGCGGCACGCCGAGCTCTCGGCCGATCCGTTCAGCAAGGCACCCCCCGCGCCGAGGTCCTCCTTTAGAGAGTTCGTGGCCGTCGAGCAGGAGGCAGCATCCGATCCGCAATCCCTCGCGTTCTGGCGCGACAGACTGGCCAACGTCAGTGGCGACCTGTGGCCCGGAACCGCGGACGTCCACGACGTGCCGGTTACCACCGATCGAGTGCTGCCCGAGGCCCCTGAGCAACTGCGCCTGGCTTCCGCCGCCGCCGGTGTCCCCGTGAAATCAGTGGCACTCGCCGCCCACATGCGGGCGCTGCACCACGTCACCGGGCGGCGCCGGATCACTACCGGCTTGGCGACGAACGGCCGTTTGGAGCGTCCTGGCGGTACCGAGGTCTACGGGCTGTTCGTCAACTCGCTTCCGCTGGTCTGCCAGCCGGCGCAGATGGAGCCGCTGGAGCTCGCGCGGGCCGTGCACCAAGCAGAACTCGAGATGATGCCCCACCGCCGTGTCCCGTTTGCCCAGTTGGCTCGATTGATGGCGGACTCACGGTTGGACAGCCAGTTCGGTTACCTGAGCTTCCACGCACTCGGGCGGCTGAGGTCCGCACGGATCTTGGACAGCAAGATCGGTTGCGAGCCGACGCTGCGACACGAGCCAAACAGCTTCAGCTTCACTGCGGCGCTGATCCAAGACTCTGCCACCCAGCGCGTGCTGCTGGCCGTGGACTACCAGAGGTCGCTGGTCCCCGACGAGGTTGCCACCGCGTACCTCGAAGCCTACGAGACCGCGCTCGACGAGATGGCCGCGCAATCAACTCGCTGAAACGACGAAAGAGAGAGGCCCTGAGGTGATCGACGCACAGAAGGCCGAGGCCGTGCCAGCCTTCGATTTGGCTGCCGACCCCATGACGGCTACACCCGAACTGGACGAGCTGGTCGCAGAGGCCTGGCGCACGGTACTTGGCCTGGAGACAGTCGAGCCCTTCTACGATTTCTATGGCTGCGGGGGACACTCGCTGCACGCACTGCGGATCGTGCACACACTCCGGCGCCAACTGGACCTGGACATCGACCTGGTGCTGCTACTCAACTCAAACAACCTTGCCGACTTCACCGAAACGCTGCGCGAGAAGCTGCGCACAGGAGCTCCGCGTAGGGCTCCGATCAGCCGGGCCGGTGGCCCTCGGTGACCGCAGCGCGACCGTACATCGCGGGAGACTGGCTGCTGGTACCAGCGCCCCGGGAGGACCCGGACTTCCAGCTGTTCTGCTTTCCGCACGCAGGCGGCGACGCGACAGCCTTTACCCTGCTGGCACGCGCCCTCGGCCCCACCACCGAGGTGTGGGCGCTTCGGATGCCAGCCCGAGGGGGGCGGCGCTGCGACTCCATGCCTGCCACCTTCGACCAGCTCGTCAGGACCGTCGCAGCACAGGTCCGCCGGCACCGCGGCAGGCGCTTCGGGTTCTACGGGCAGAGCTTTGGCGCACTTCTTGCGTACGAAGTGGCACTGGCCCTGCTGCCGGGGCGGCGTCCCGAACTGTTGGTGGCCGCTGCGTCCCCGCCCCCCAACCGGTGGGTCGACGGTATCCCGGAGGAGCGCAACGCGGAGGCACTGCTCGGCAGTGCCGGAATGGGCGAGCTCATCGACGCCGAGCCGGAGCTACGGCAGCTCGCGCTGGGTGCCATCCAGGCTGACCTCGACGTTCGTCGCACATACAGGTACCTGTCGCTCGGACCCGTCGAATCCGATCTGTACGCGGTGGTGGGCAGCGCGGACCCGATGCTGGACGAGGCGCAACTCGACGGCTGGGCGGAACTCACCACCAGCCTGTTCGACAAGTGGACTGTCCCCGGAGGCCACCTGCTGGCAACCGTGACCGAGACCGGTCCGGTGGAACTGCTCAACTCCCTCATCTCCCGGCGCGCCGCTCCCACCCGCGAGGAGGTCCAGTGGTCAACACGGTAATCAACCTAAGTGACCCGGAGCTGTGGTCCCGTTCGGACCTGGCCGAGCTTATCGACGGGGCGCGCAGCGCGGGCCCGGTGCAGCGCACAGAAGCCACTGACGACGGCCCAGTGTGGTCGGTGATCTCCTACGACATCGCCGCTCAGGTGCTGAAGAACCCCGCGGTCTTCAGTTCTGAGCAGGGTTCGCTGCTGGGGACCGGAGAAGGGCTGACGCCCGCTGGTGCGGGCAAAATGATGGCTTTGTGCGACCCGCCCCGGCACCGCGAGCTGCGTACCCCGGCCATGGCGGCGTTCTCGCCCGGCAGCGCCCGCGTGGCGGCCCCCGGGATCAACGAGCGTGCGCGGACACTCTTCGACCAGGCGCTGGCCTGCAGTGAGGTCGACCTCGTCGATGTCGTCTCTGCGTTGCCCCTCGCGGTCATGTGCGACCTACTCGACGTGCCCGAGGGGGACCGCGAAATGGTGGTCCGCGTCTGCGACCAAGCGTTCCTCGGCCGTACCGCCGAGGAACGCAGGGCAGGCCACCAACAGCTCATCCCCTACCTTCTCTACCAGGTCATGCAGCGGCGGCTGGACCCCGGCGACGACCTCATCAGCACCATGGCGACCCATCAGGTCGGCGGCCGGCTACTGCCGGTGGAAGATATCGTGCTGAACCTGGACAACATCGTCGTTGGCGGGGTTCAGACGGTGAGGCACACCGCGTCGATGTGCCTGCTGACACTCGCTCGTCGCCCAGACCTGTGGCGATTGCTGCAGGACGAATCAGTCGACATGGGCGGGGCCGTCGATGAACTACTCCGCTGGACCTCCGTCGGGCTACATACCCTGCGTACCGCCACCCAGGACGTCGAGCTCGGCGGACAGCAGATCCGGCGCGGCGACCGGGTGGTCGTGTGGACTTGGCCGGCCAACCATGATCCTGCGGCATTCTCCCAACCGCACGAGATCATCCTCGATCGCTCGCCCAATCGCCACCTGGCCTTGGGGCTGGGAGCGCACTACTGCATCGGGGCTCCGCTGGCGAAGGTCGAACTGGGTGCCCTGTTCTCCACCGCGGTCGAACGCATCGCGGAGATCAAGCTCCTGGGCGAGCCCGTCTACAACCGATCGCTCATCAACTTCGGCCTGGAATCGTTTCCGGTCTCTCTAGTCGCTCGCTGAATCACCTGACATCAGAAAAGGATCATTTCGATGACCAATCCGTTCGAGGACGACAACGCCACCTACCTGGTCCTGGTCAACAAGGAAAACCAGCACTCGCTCTGGCCTCATTGGATCCAGGTGCCGGCGGGGTGGTCCGTCGCTTTCGGGGAGCAGAGCCGCGAGGACTGTCTGGCCTACATCGAGGCCAACTGGACCGACATCCGACCCGCCAGCCTGATTGCGGCCACCGTGCGCTAGCTCCTGTCCGGCGACGCCATCCGGGCAAGCCTCGCAACGCGCCGTCCGTTCCGCCGCAGTCGTCGACTTCGAACTCCGAGGGTGTCCGCCGCGACCGGCGCACAGCCAGGCACGCGACACTATGTTCAAAGGAAGACTCGTGATACCGGTTTCGTTCGCCCAACAAAGCCTTTGGCTGATCGATCAGCTCGAGGGCCCGAGCCCGCTCTACAACCTCCCGTTCGCCCTGCGTCTGCACGGTTCCCTCAAGCTGTCGGCGCTTGGCGAAGCGATGTCCGACGTCATGGCCCGGCATGAATCACTGCGCACGGTCTTCCCGCAAGTCGGGGGAATCCCAGTGCAACAGGTGCTCCCGGCGGAAGAGGCGGAGCTCCGGTTCGACGTCGTCCACTGCTCTGCTGATGAGTATCCGACCCTCCGCGACGCGGCTGCGGCGAGACCTTTCGACCTGTGTCGCGAGCCCCCGCTGCGGGCGACGGTGTTTGCAGTAGGGCCCGACGAGTTCGTTTTGCTGGTGGTCCTCCACCACATCGCCGGAGACGGCTGGTCCCTGGCACCTTTCCTGCGCGACTTGCGCACCGCGTACGAGGCGCGAACCCTGGGTCGAGCCCCAGCATGGGATCCGCTGCCCGTCCAGTACGCCGACTACGCCGTGTGGCAGCGAGAGCATCTGGGTGCCTCGAACGACCCGGAAAGCTTGCAGGCGAAGCAGTTGCGCTACTGGAGTAACCAGCTGGCTGGCCTTCCCGAGGAACTTGAACTCCCCACCGACCGGCCGCGGCCGGCCGTGATGAGCGGCGGCGCGGAGGCAGTCGACTTCCGCCTGGACGCCGAACTGCACGCGGCCCTGCGCCAGCTCGCGCGAGAGCGCCGGACGACCGTGTTCATGGTGCTGCAGGCGGGCCTCGCAGCACTGCTCTCGCGGTTGGGAGCCGGTACCGACATCCCGCTCGGTACCGGCGTCGCTGGCCGGTCCGACGATGAACTGGAGGACTTGGTCGGGTTCTTCGTGAACACTCTGGTGCTGAGAACCGACACCTCGGGGGACCCGGCCTTCTCCGAACTAGTCGACCGGGTCAGGGAGACCCAGCTGGCCGCCCTTGCGCACCAGGACCTGCCCTTCGAGCGGCTGGTAGAGGAGCTCAATCCCGCGCGTTCGCTCGCCAGGCATCCCCTTTTCCAGGTGCTGCTCGTGATGCAGAACAACACGGCCGCCGCGCTGGAGTTGCCCGGCGTGGAGTGTGCGGCCGAGCCCATTGGCATGAGAGTTGCCAAGTTCGATCTCACTATGGGCATGCAGGAGTCGTTCGGGCCCGAAGGCCAGCCAGCAGGCATCAGGGGTTCCGTCGAGTATGCAACGGACCTGTTCGACCGGAGCACAGTGGAACTGATCGCAGTGCGCCTGGCGCGTCTGCTGTCCGCTGCGGCGGTTGACCCGCTGACGCCGATTGGCCGGCTCGACGTGCTCGGAGCCGAGGAGCGATCTCGTGTGTTGTCCGATTGGAACGCCACCGCCACCCCGGTGACCGCCCTCCCCATTCCGGCGCTCTTCGCGCAGCAAGTTGCTCGCACTCCCAACGCGGTTGCGGTGACCGGCGATGACGGTGATCTCACCTATGCGGAGCTGAACGCGCGGGTCAATCGTCTGGCACAGCACCTGATCCGGCTCGGGGTGACCACCGAGACGCCGGTAGCGATGGTGATGGACAGGTCGGTAGACCTGGTCGTCGCGACGCTGGCAATTGTGAAGGCAGGGGGGTTCTACGTGCCCTTGCATACGAGCTTTCCGCCGGACCGGATGGCCCTGGTGGTTGCAGATACCCGCGCGGCCGTCCTGGTGACCGACCGGGCCGAAGTGGGCTTCACCCATGACGCTCAGGTGGTGCGCATGTCGGACGCACCCAAAGGTGACGTAGGCGATCCGACGGTCATGTGCCACCCAGACCAGCTGGCCTACGTGATGTTCACCTCTGGCTCGACTGGGGTGCCCAAGGGTGTCGCCATCCGGCACCGTGACGTGGTCGACCTGGTGGCCGATCGGCGCTGGCAGGGCGGGGCGCACGAACGGATCCTGCTCCACTCGCCGCATGCCTTCGACGCCTCCACTTACGAGTTGTGGGTGCCACTGCTGTCGGGCGGCACAGTAGTGGTGGCCCCCCCGGGCGTCCTGGATGACTGGGTGCTCAGCGATGCGATCGAGCGCTACGGCGTCACCGCCATATTCATCACCAAGGCCTTGTTCGACCTCTTTGCCGAGGAGAACCCGGAGGCGTTCCGCGGCCTTCACGAGGTGTGTACCGGCGGGGAGGCGGCCTCTGCGGCGCCCATGCGCCGTGTGCTTCAGGCGTTGCCAGGCCTGCCGCTCACCAACGTCTACGGGCCGACCGAGACCACCACGTTCTCGATAGTCCAAGCGGTATCCGAGGAAGACCTGGCGGGCGGGCGGGTGCCGATCGGCCGTCCGCTGAACAACACGAAGGCCTACGTCCTGGACGCGTGGCTGCAGCCGGTCCCGCCGGGCGTTCCCGGTGAGCTCTACCTGGCCGGCGCCGGTCTGGGCCGAGGGTATTGGAAGCGGCCAGGACTGACGGCCGGACGCTTCGTGGCCTGCCCATTCGCTCCGGGCGAGCGCATGTACCGCACTGGGGATCTGGTGCGCTGGCGCGCGGACGGCACTTTGGACTACGTCGGCCGAGTCGACGCTCAGGTGAAACTGCGGGGCTTCCGGATCGAACTCGGCGAGATCGAGGCCGTACTCGCGCAGCACGAGGGCGTCGGCCAGGTTGTGGTGATGGCCCGTGAGGACAAGCCACTGGACATACGGCTGGTCGCCTATTACACATCGGTCGGCGACAAGGCCGACCTTGCCGCGGAGCTGGGTACGTTCGCCGCCCAGTCGCTGCCAAGCTACATGGTGCCCTCGGCGTTTGTAGTTCTGGATACATTCCCGATGAACGCTAACGCCAAGATCGATCGCAAGGTACTCCCAGCTCCCGACTACGCCGCCAAGCAACACAGGATGGCTACGACGCCAACCGAGCAGGCGTTGTGCGAGCTGTTCGCGGAAGTTCTGGGCCTGGACCACGTCGGTATCGACGACAACTTCTTCAGCCTGGGTGGTCACTCCCTCGCAGGCACGCGCCTGATCAGCCGCGTGCGCGCGGCCATGGGCCGGGACCTCAACATCCGCAACCTGTTCGACCTGCCTACCGTTGCCGGGCTAGCGGCACACCTCGGCGAGGAGAACAAGGCGCCCCGGATCGTCCTGACCCCAGGTCCACGTGAGGAGCACCCGCCGCTCTCGTTTGCCCAGCGACGGCTGTGGTTCATCGACCAGCTTGAGGGGCAGTCCGCCACCTACAACGCGCCGCTGGTGTTGCGGATGAGTGGCACGCTCAACCCGGACGCACTGCAGGATGCACTGCGCGACGTCGTCGAGCGGCACGAGAGCCTGCGCACCGTGTTCCCGTCTGTTCAGGGCGAGCCGTTCCAACGCATCCTGCCTCCGCGCCTGGCGGCTCTCGACATCGCTTGGTGCGCGACCGACACGGCCAACCTGAGGGAGCAGATCGCCCGGGTGTGCGCCGAAGTCTTCGATCTCGCACGTGACTTGCCGGTCCGTGCCACAGTCTTCTCTACCAGTGATGACGAGCACGTCCTCGTGCTGCTGATGCACCACATCGTCTGCGACGGATGGTCCCTGGGACCGCTTCGCCGCGATCTGGCCGCGGCCTACAACGCCCGGCTGGCGGGCACCGCGCCAACCTGGGAGGCGCTGCCCGTCCAATACGCGGACTACGCCGTGTGGCAGCGGACGATGCTGGGTGCAGAAGAGGATCCCGACAGCCCAGCAGCACGGCAATCGGCGTTCTGGGTCAAGACCCTGGCTGACCTGCCGGATGAAGTGACCCTGCCCGGCAGTCAACCCCGCCCCGCGGTCGCCAGCCGCCGTGGCGAGACCCTGATGTTCACCCTTGGCCCCGACATACACGAACGCGTGTCCACTTTGGGACGCCAGGCCGGCGCGACCACGTTCATGGTGCTGCAGGCAGCGCTCGCTGCCTTGTTCACCCGGCTCGGGGCAGGCACTGACATCCCCATAGGCGCCCCGGTCGCAGGCCGCACTGACGCGCATCTCGATGGCCTCGTGGGGTTCTTCGTCAACACGCTGGTGCTGCGGACCGATACCTCAGGTAACCCTACATTCCGGGAACTGCTGTCCCGCGTACGCAACGCTGACCTTGCTGCGTACGATCACCAGGAGCTTCCCTTCGAGCGGCTGGTGGAGATCCTCAACCCCGACCGGTTGTTGGCTCGCCACCCGCTCTTCCAGGTCATGCTCGTGCTTCAGAACACCGACGGCCCGGAGCACGCGCTGCTGGGTCTTACAGTCACCGAGGTCGAAGAGGTCTCACCCGAGACGGCCAAATTCGACCTCGCCTTCGCCCTGCGCGAGGCCCACGATGCGGACGGGCACCCTCAAGGGCTTTATGGTGAACTGCAGTTCGCCACGGACCTGTTCGACCGGGCCACGGCTCAGGAGATCGTCTCCAGGTTCCAGCAGATCCTGGACGGTGTCACCACCGAGCCAGACCTGCCCGTCGCCGCCATCGATGTGCTCACAGCCAATGAGTTGCACACGCTCGTGCACGACTGGAACGACACCACCCGAGGCATCGCGCCGGCGACCCTGCCGGCGCTGTTCGGGGAAACAGCCCGGCATTCACCCGATGCCGTCGCAGTGGTCTTCGAGGACTCCCAGCTCAGCTACGCGGAGCTCGACGCTGCGTCAAACCGTCTCGCCCGACGTCTGGCCAGCCTGGGGGCGGGACCGGAACAGGCGGTAGCCGTGTCGCTTGCGCGCAGCCAGCACACGATCGTCGCGTTCCTTGCCGTACTCAAGTCAGGCGCGACTTTCCTGCCAGTCGACCCTGCGTACCCAGCCGAGCGCATCACCTTCCTTCTCGGCGACGCCCAGCCACTGCTGATGCTCACGGACTTGCAGACAATGTCCCGGCTGCCGCAGAGCCCGGGGCTGCCGGTCGTCGTACTGGATGATCCCGAGGAGCAAGCCCGCTTGCTGACTCATCCGGGCGCCGTGCTCACAATGCAGGACCACATCACACCCCTGTTGCCGGAACACCCGGCTTACCTGATCTACACCTCCGGTTCCACTGGACGGCCCAAAGGGGTAGTGGTCCCGCACACGGGACTGGCGTCACTGGCGGCCGCGTCCATCGATCGGTTCGAGGTGCGGCGCGGCGACAGGTTCCTGCAGTTTGCGTCGGCCAGTTTTGATGCCTCGATCTGGGAAGTCCTGATCACATTGTTGTCTGGCGCAACCCTGGTGATGGGTCCTCCGGAGCGGGTCGCGCCTGGGGCGCCACTGGCAGAGCTGCTCTCCGAGAAACGTGTCACGCATGCGCACCTGCCGCCAGCCGCACTGGCTGTGCTCCCTGAGGAAGGACTGCCGCACCTTCGAGTCCTGATCGTCGGCGGTTCCCCATGCCCGCCCGCGCTGGTCGACCGCTGGTCCGCTCGTACTCTCATGGTCAACGCGTATGGGCCGACTGAGGCCACCGTGTGCGCCACGCTCAGTCAACCGCTTGCGGGGTCGGAGGTACCGCCGATCGGGAGGCCGATCTGGGACAGCCGGACCTACGTGCTTGACACCGCACTGCGGCCGGTGCCCGTAGGGGTGCCAGGCGAGCTGTACCTCGCGGGAGCGGGGGTGGCCCGCGGCTACCTCAACCGTTCCTTGCTGACCGCCGAGCGATTCGTCGCCAACCCGTTCGGCCAGGCCGGCGAACGGATGTACCGAACCGGAGATCTGGTGCGATGGCGCAAGGACGGCAACCTTGACTACGTCGGACGTGCCGACAGCCAGGTGAAGATCCGTGGGTTCCGGATCGAACCAGGGGAAGTTGAAGCCGCTCTGGACGCTCTGCCGGACGTCGCCCAGGGCGCCGTCGTAGTGCGTGAGGACCGACGTGGCGAGCCGCAGCTGGTCGGGTACGTGGTCCCGAGCGCGGGTGCCGAGGTACAAATCGCACAGCTTCGCACGGCGCTGGCTGCCGAACTGCCGAGTCACCTGGTGCCGGCCGCCATCGTGATTTTGGAAGCGCTGCCGTTGACTATCAACGGCAAGCTGGATGTGCGAGCGCTCCCCGCTCCCATGTACGCATCAGCCATCAGCAGCCGGGCCGCCCGATCCACACGCGAGCAGCTCCTCTGCGATATGTTCGCTGAGGTCCTCGATGTCGAGCGAGTCGGTATCGACGACAACTTCTTCGAACTTGGGGGCCACTCGCTGCTCGTCCCGCAGCTGGTGTGGCTGATCAATCAGCGGCTGGGTGTATCGCTACCGCTGAGCGTCGTCTTTAAGGCCAAGACCGTGGCCGCGCTTGATCCCCTGCTGGACGCTGCCGTAGGCCCTGATGCGGCATCCGATTCCAACTACGCGGACGATTTCCTCGCTGACGTAGTCCTGGACCGGGAGATTGCGGCCGGCGGCTGCGATGCCACACCCGCGACCTCACCACCATCGGAGCCACGGGCGGTCTTCCTGACTGGTGCCACTGGCTTCCTTGGTTCATTCCTCCTGCGAGAGTTGCTCGATCGCACCGCTTGTGAAGTGTTCTGCCTGGTGCGGGCAGACGATGCGCAGGCAGCGATGGCCCGGATCGAGCGGAGCATGGCCGGGTACGGGCTGTGGAGCAACGAGCTGGGCGATCGGATCAGGCCGGTGCCGGGGGACCTGGCCAGGCCCCTGCTCGGGCTGGCACCGGAGCGCTTCGACCAGATCGCCAGGCAGGTGGATCTGATCGTTCACAACGGCGCTCAGGTAAACGTCATGGCCACCTACGCGCAGCTGCGGGCCGCCAACGCCACAAGTGCCCAGGACATCATGCGCCTGGCGGCGCTGCACCGGGTGAAGCCGGTGCACTACGTCTCCACTCTCAGCACGGTTGTTGCTGGCCCAGGCGACCCCGAGGTGCTCCCGGAGCAATGGCACACTGCCCCTGAATACCTGGGGGCCAGCGGATACGCGCGGAGCAAGTGGGTTGCGGAACAGATCACTTCGCTGGCCCACGAGCGAGGGGTCCCCACGGCGATCTACCGCACGGCCCGAATCAGCGGGCACTCGCTTACCGGCGTGGTCGGCACGGAGGACGCACTCTGGCACTACGTCAGGGCCTGTATCGAGATTGGTGCTCGACCACTGCTGGAAGACGAAGACGATCTCCTCCCCCTGGTCCCGGTCGACTTCGTCGCCCGAGCTGTCGTGCACATGATCCAGACCCGATCCGCCGACGGCACGGTGGTCAACGTCGCTCCTGCAGCACCGGTGCGAATGGGCGACGTGCTGGATCACGCCGGAGCCCTGGGGTACCCGGTCGACCCACTCCCTTATCAGCAGTGGCTGCAGCGGCTGGAATCAGCAGCGCAGGCTGCGGGCATCAGAGAGCGCAGTTCGCTCCGGGCCGTCGTCCTCATGAACAGCTCAACAACTGGCGTGGGCCGAGGACGTCAGCCCAGCGTCTTCGACCGGAGCAACCTGCTCAATGGACTCCGGGGGGCCGGGATCGTAGATCCGTCGATCGACCCCCACTTGCTGAACCGGTACTTCAGCTATCTCGCCGAGTCCGGATTCCTGCCTACGCTCCCGGTGCCCGCCGGCGTCGGTACCCGACGCTGACCACGATCCGCCTGATTGCCTGCGCCATGCAATCGGGCGGATCCGCCCGGCCCTCATCCGACAGTCATTGACCC
Organism: Streptacidiphilus sp. MAP12-16; assembly: GCF_041262165.1. Lineage (NCBI taxonomy): Bacteria > Bacillati > Actinomycetota > Actinomycetes > Kitasatosporales > Streptomycetaceae > Streptacidiphilus > Streptacidiphilus sp. MAP12-16. The sequence continues at coordinate 239,002 of NZ_JBGCBY010000004.1, read as the reverse complement.
AGGAGATCCATGAGCCGTACACCGCGGTCACGCACTGCCAAGTCCCGCCGCTACCTGATGTGCCGCCCGACTCACTTCGAGGTGGCTTACGCGATCAATCCGTGGATGGACCCTTCCAAGCCGGTGGACCGCGAACTGGCCGTCACTCAGTGGGAAGTCCTCGCCGATCTCTTCAAGTCATTGGGACACCAGGTGGAGCAGATCTCACCGCTCCCCGGCTGCCCCGACATGGTGTACGCCGCAAACGGTGCCACGGTGATCGACAACAGAGTGCTCGGAGCGCGCTTCCGTAACCCCGAGCGGGCAGCCGAAGGCCCCGCCTACCTCGAGTGGTTCCGGGCTGAAGGCTACCGACAGACCCTCGAACCGACCCACGTGAACGAAGGCGAGGGGGACCTGCTCGTCACCGACACGTGCGTGCTGGCCGGCACTGGATTCCGCAGCGCACATGAGGCACATGCCGAGGCCCAGGAGTTTTTCGGCCGTCCGGTTGTGAGCCTCACGCTCGTCGACCCGCACTTCTACCACCTCGACACGGCGCTGACCGTCCTCGACGGTGACGAGATCATGTACTTCCCCGAAGCCTTCTCGGCTGGTAGCCGGGCGGTACTCGAGCGTCTCTTCCCGGACGCCGTCCTTGTCTCGCGCGCGGATGCCGAGGTGTTTGGCCTCAACTCAGTCAGCGACGGACTGCACGTGGTCATGCCGCAGACTGCAGCTGCTCTGGCCGCCCGATTGCGGGCTCGGGGCTTCGAGCCGATCGGAGTGGATCTGTCGGAACTGCGCAAAGGCGGTGGCAGCGTGAAGTGCTGCACGCTCGAACTCCGCGACTAGCGCTGTCCCTATGTGATCGGTCCCAGCCTGCATTCCCCAAGTTGTCATTTGCGCCATTCAGTCATTTCGCATCTTCATGTCCTTTTCCTATCCCTTCATCTCCATTTCTTCGATCAGTCAGGAGTACTGCAATGCTATTGAGCAACGAGCAGCTGGAGCGCTACCGGAGCGACGGCTTCCTCCTCATCGAATCGCTGCTGGACCAGCAGGAGGTTGAGGCGCTTCGCTCCGCCTTCACTCGCGACTGCAAATCGCCGGGACCCCACCTCATCACCGAAGAGGGCAGTGCGCGCGTGCGTGCCATATACGCTTCCCATCGGCGCCAGTCGGAGTTCGCCGACCTCGTCCGCGACCACCGACTACTCGCGCCCGTGCAGCAAATTCTCACGAAAGACGTCTACATCTACCAATTCAAGATCAACTCCAAGTCGGCCTTCGGCGGAGAGAAGTGGTCCTGGCACCAGGATTATCTCGCCTGGAGGATTGCAGATAATCTTCCCGCGCCGCGGCAAGTCAACGTCGGAGTCTTCCTCGATGATGTGACCGAATTCAATGGTCCGGTCATCTACTTGCCCGGTTCCCACCACGGAGGGATGCTGAACGATCGTCGCTCCGCAGATTCCAAGTCCGTCCAGCACCTGGACCCAGACGATATCGCTCTGACCCCGCAGCAGTTGTCTGACCACGTCGCTCGGCGCGGGATGGTGAGCCCCAAGGGCCCCGCAGGTTCAGTGGTGTTCTTCTCCTCAGAGGTCGTACACGGCTCCGCCCCGAACATGTCGCCCCACCCGCGCCGACTGCTCATCGCCACTTACAACGACGTCGCCAACCAGCCAAGCTGGCCGGAGCAGCCCCGCCCCGAGTACGTCGTGTGCCGCGACGCTGAGCCACTGCGCTCCCTCGGCAGGTCGTTCCTCAAGAACGGCGAACTGGTCTCGATCACCTGACAGGGCGCCGAAGATCCCTGGAGAGCCCGCGGCGAGTACGCGGTCGACAGCGAAAGGAGAACACCTTATGAATCACATGGATTCCGCTGGGAATCAGCGACTGCGCATGGAGGGGTCCAAGGTTGAGACGGTCCGACTTGACCCGCGCGCTGCTTGCCATGGGATCCAAGAGGAGCCGATCCACCGGCTCGGTGGATCACTCGCTAGCGCCCTTAGCACCGCCCCGTCCACAGGCAGGTCCATTCCTGCCGACGAGAGGGTACCGCTGGACTGTCCCAGTGAATTCGCGAATGGAAGACCCAAACGCATCGCCGGCGCCCCATCGTTCCAGCTATGCGAGGGCCAATTCGATCTGTGGCTGCTGCAGCTGCCGGACGTGAACGCCCCCGCCGAATTGGCCTGGAACATCCTCGACGATACTGAGCGGCGACGCGCGGCCGGATTTCTGCGTACAGCCGACCGCGACGTTTTCGCGAGCGCACACATCGCCCTACGCCGACTGCTCGGCGCTTACATGGGGATGCCTCCACAGGACGTCGACTTCGCGCGCGAGCTCTGCCCGTCCTGCAGGGAGCCCCACGGACGTCCGGTGGTCTCTCTCAGTGCGCGCACCGCGAACTTCTCGCTCTCCCGCCGACGCGGCATGGTCCTGATCGGTATCGCGGCAACGCTCGTGGGTGTGGACGTGGAGTCACTACCCGACCCTCGATCGGTGGCCACTTGTTCACCTGCCCTGCACCCGCGGGAGCACGCGGAGATCCAGGGTTTGCCGTTGGATGCCCATCCCGCCGCATTTGCGCAGATCTGGACCCGCAAGGAGGCGTATCTCAAAGCATTGGGCACCGGACTCGCCCGTGACCCGACTGCGGACTACTTCGGTGCGACCCTGGCGGCGCGACCAGCCGACTGGACTGTCCTGGATGTGCCGTGCGGTCGTTTGCACCGCGCCGCAGTGGCATTCCCCGTGGAGCAGTCGCCGTCGCTGCTCGTGCACGCACTGCCAGCGGACTGGGTCAGGGCCGACTGGTCCGCCTCGGAGGTGTCCATTGCCCCTACGTAGCTTCATTGGCCGGAACCTCGCGGCGGCTCGGCTGCGAGCGGGTAGCGCACCCGAAGAGAGTCGAAGCGCTTCTTTCGCAAGAAGCCTTTCGAAAGAGATGCTTCGATGCTAGCGTCTTGCACCGTGAGCACTGAAGGCCGAAGCGCTACGGCATCCGAAAATCCACAAGGGGCGAAGAGTCGCCTGCGTGAGCTGCGAGACGCGCGGGTCCTACGCGCCCTTGCGCATCCGACGCGCATCGCACTCCTCGAGGTTCTCGCTGTCCGCGGCACGCTGACCGCAACCGAGGCTGCGGAGGCGGTAGGCGGCAACGCCTCGAATGCCTCGTACCATCTGCGCACGTTGGCGAGCCACGGCTACGTCGTGGAGGCCGAGGGGGGCAGCGGCCGCGAGAGGCCGTGGAAGCTCGGCTCGACTGGCATGACCTTCGATGACGACGACGCGGATCCGACCGTGGCGCAGGCTGCGCGTGCCCTGTCCGAGATCATGGCCACGCGCTGGTCGAGTCGGCACCAGCGATACCGGCAGCGGCGCGAACAGTACCCGGCCGCTGTACGCGCGGTGACCGGGGACAGCCAATTCGTGCTCTTCTGCACGCCCGACGAACTCAAACAGGTTCAAGCGGACATCCTTGAGGTGCTACTCGCCTACCAGCACCGGGTCGAGGAGCCGTCGGCGCGGCCCTTCGGTGCGCTGCCCTTCGAACTGCTCCTATCAACCTTCCCGTTCGAGCTCGAACCCGCGGGCGCGGAAGACCCCGACAATCCGGAAGGATGACCTACGACAATGCGCGGGCTCCTCGCAACATCACGCATGCGGCTGTTCTTCCTTGGCAACACCCTCAGCACCATCGGGGACTACGCGCTCTGGCTCGCGGCCGGCATCTGGGTCAAGGAACTGACCGGCTCCACGGCCGCCGCGGGGCTCAGCTTCCTCTGCCTCACTTGCGGCACGCTGCTGTCCCCGCTCACTGGCCTGCTGGTCGATCAAATCCGGCGTCGACCGCTGCTGATAGCCACCAACGCAGTGACTGGACTACTAGTCCTCAGCCTGGTCACAGTTCACCATGCAGACCAGGTCTGGCTGGTCTACACGGTGATGTTCCTCTACGGCCTCTCCTCGTCGGTCACCAGCGCTGCGACCGCCGCGCTACTGCCGCAGCTGGTGCCCTCCGAGGTGCTAGGGACGGCCAATGGGCTGACGCAGGCACTGACGCAGGGGCAGCGTCTGGTCACCCCCGCGCTCGGCGTCGGTCTGCTCTCCCTCTACGGCGGCGGTGCGGTCGCGTTGCTGGACGCCGGAACTTTCGCAGCGGCTGTTCTATGCTGGGCGGCCATCAGGGTCGAGGAGGAAGAGCCCCAGCCGCCTGCTGGGCAGTGGCTGCGGGAGACTACGGCCGGTTTTGCCTTCCTTCTGCGGACCCCGCTGCTACGTCAGTTGACCGTCACGCTCACGGTAGCGCTCTTCGTCTTGGGCTTCTTTGAGACGCTAGGTATCGCGGTGGCCACCGTCGGCCTGCACCATGCCCCGTCCTGGACTGGCGTAATTGTGACCGCGATGGGTATCACGGGGATCGTCGGCGGGATGCTGGCCGGACCGCTGATGCAACGCACTGGTCCGGGGCGGTTGACAGCGCTCGGGCTAGGTGTGATCTGCGCCGGCGTGCTGGCCATGATCGCCCATACGGACTGGATTGTCATCGGGGGCGCGCTGCTAATGGGATTGGGTATCCCATTCGTCGTTGTCGGAGCCCTGACCGCAGTGCAGTTGAATACGCCCGGCGAGCTCATGGGACGGGTCTCGGGGGCGGACAGCTTCCTCGTTGCGGGTGGCCAGTCGATGGGGATCGCGACGGGCGCGGCGTTGATTTCGGTGTTGCCCTACCAAGTACTCTGCATCACCGCGGCCGCGGTGCTGGGACTTTCGGCAGTCTACTTGATGACGCGTCGGGAACAGCGAGCGATGGTGATCGCGCCCGTGGAGACGGCCGTCGTAGCAGCCGGATCTTGACCTGGAGCAAGGTTGCGAACCGCCAGCCGTAGGCGACCGCATCGAGGCGTCAGCAGCGCTGGAATCACTCGGCCATAAGACTGATGTAGAGCGTCCGCCAGTAGGGCGTGGCCAGGGCTGGGTGGTAGTCAGACTGGCACGGCGTCCCCATCGTGGAGTTGCTGACGCTCTGCGACCGGGGAGGGGCCGTGCCTGCTGTTCCAGCACGCGTCCTGGAGCCGCTGCGTGAGGAGTTCCTCGCGCTGTTGCCCGAGCATCGCGACGGCCATCCTTGGGGGTGTCACAACCCGCCTATCGCCGATGAGCTGGTCTTCGATCGGTTGGTCCTGGTCCTGTGTCCGGGATGGGCTACGAGCGGGTGGCGGACGAGGCATATTCGGCGACCACGATCCGGCGGCGCCAGGACGCGTGGATCGCCGCGGGAGTGGGCGAGGCACTGCGCCTGGCGGCGCTGGCCGCCTACGACCGCATGATCGGCCTGGAGCTGGAGCACCTGGCCGCCGACGGATGCCAGACCAAGGCACCCTGTGGCGGGGAGTGTGCGGGCAAGAGCCCGGTGGACCGTGCCAAGCAGGGCGTCAAGCGCTAGCAGCTGACCGAGACCTACGGCATCCCGCTGGTCTCCGACCCGGCCCCGGCCACATCCGCGACCACACCCTGCTCCCGGGCACATTGGGCCGCTTCAGCGAACTCGCCAAGGCGCTGGGGCCGTTACCTGGACGCGGGCTACCACTACCGCTGCGTCTACGACGATCTGGCGGAGCGGCAGATCATCGCGAAGATCGCCAAGCGCGGCGAGCAGACACCGATCCAAGCGGACGGCCGTTGGGTCGTAGAGCGGACGAACTCGTGGTTGAACAACTTCGGCAAGCTCCGCCGCTGCACAGAACGCCGCCGAGCCTGCGTGGAGTTCTTCATCCCCCTGGCCGCCGCCCTCATCACCATCCGTATCCTAATGGGAAGTAACGGGTCGTAGAGACTCGTTGTCGTAGCCGCCAGCGGGTGAGCACTTTCGTAGCCGGAAGCATTCGACTTCTGGGATCAGACCGTGCCCCCTGTTGGTCGGCCGGGAGGCCAGACCGCTCATTAGCGGACCATGGTTCCTGCAGCCCTGACAGGTAGGGTTGTGACCTCTCGGTCCCGGTGGGTGCATGGACAAGACTGCGAGCTGTCCGACGTCCACCATCAGTGACGCCAGCCCCGCCGGGCCGAGGCCGTCTGATCGGCTTCAGGGACACGCCCCGCAGAGGGCCGATTAATGAGCTCCCGGCAGACGACCTCACCACCGAGCAGGTGCTCCCGGATCGGCAGTGGAGTACGACGCACGTGTTCATCGGATGGGACTGGGCGACCGGCACGCACGACGTGACGGTCATGGATGAGTCCGGCAAGCGCATCGACCGGTAGTGAACCTGGGGCAGATCATCGGCGAGCTCGGCCCGATCCTGGAACGCGCCCAGTCCTGCGAGCAGCTCATCGCGGAGGCCTGCGTCGTCCCCGAGACCCGCTCCTCGGGCAAGTCCCACACGGTCGCCTTCCGGTTCGCCGCCAACCGCAGAGTCCGGCAGGCACTGACCACCTTCGCTGACAACAGCCGGCACGGCAGCGAGTGCCGCGAAGATCTACAACGACGCCCGGGACCGGAAGAAGCGCCACCCGCACGCGACCCGCATCCTGGCCCGGGCCTGGCTGCGGGTGATGTGGGCCTGCTGGCGCGACGGCACCTGCTACGACCCGTCCACCCACCAAGCCAACAACGAGATCAACATGTCCATCGCGGAGCCTTCGACGGCATAGGGGTTGACTCAGGGGACTGATGGGGTGGCGTGCCCGCCCATGAGGGCGTGACGAGGTGGAGGTCTCCCGGGACCTGGTCTCCCGCGCCACCGCCCACGTCAGCGCGGACTGGAAGCCTGGTGCACCCGCCCTCTGGACCGCGTGTATGCGGTCCAGCTGACCGACTGTATCTACATCAAGATCCGCGACGGGGCGGTGGCGAACAAGCCCGTCTACATCGCTGTCGGGATGAACCTCGAGGGCGAGCGCGACGTCCTGGGCATGTGGGTCGGCAGCGGCGGGGAGGGCGCCAAGACCTGGATGACCTGGCGGGCCGAGTTGCGCAACCGCGGCGTCCAGGACGTCCTGATCGCCTGCTGCGACGGCCTCAAGGGCCTGCCGGAGTCGATCAACGACATCTGGCCCCAGGCCGACGTTCAACTCGGCGTGGTCCACGTGGTCTGCACCAGCCTGCGCTAGGCCTCCAAGCAGCACTGGGGCGCCATCGCCAAGCAGCTGCGGGAGGTCTACACAGCCAAGACACCCGACGAGGCCGAGCAGCGGTTCGCGCTCTTCGAAGCCGAGTGGGGCGAGAGCTATCCGGCCGTGGTGGACACCTGGCGCTGGAGCTGGGAACACGTGATCGTCTTCCTCCGCTCTCCCGCCCCGATGTCTACACCACCAACATGATCGAACCCCTCAACCCCCGCTTCCGTCAGGTCACTCGACGACGCAGAAACTTCCCGGACGAAGACGCGGCGCTCAAGGCGCTTTACCTGGTGATCCGCAACCCAATCAAGAACCAGCCCAACGTCACCGGCAAGACCGCCGCCAGGAAGCAGGCCATCAACAGCCTCGCCAGCTACTACGGCGAGCCGTCACCGACCGCTAAACCACACCACCAGCATCAGGCCACCCACAAAAAATCAGACACTTCCGCTTCACAGCGGACCGGGCGGTCCGGCAAGCCACTCGCGCCACGCCCGCAGAGTCTCTCGGTAGGCGCGCACCCGATGGCGGGGGAGCCGCTCGTGCTGCTGGATTGGTGCCAGCCATCCCTGGGAAGTTGCTCGGCGGGGACTCCCAGCGCTTCGGACATCTCCAGGACACGCCGGGCACAGCCCTCGGCCACGGCGCAGTGGTCCAGAGCGGCCTGGTAGTCACGCCACTGCGCCACCTGCGGATCCATGCAGCTCATGCTCTCCAGTCACCCCGTTCGGGAACGGATACCGAGGACCTGTCGCTAGAAGGTCGGCGAGGCGGGTTTCGAGTGTGCTGACCTCGGCCTCGACGCTGGCCATGGTGTAGTCGGTCTTGTAGCCGAGCTGGCTGTTGACGCGGATCATGTGGAGGTTTTCGGTTGCCGTCATCGTGCGCACTTGTTCCAGTTGCGGGAGGTCGGCGGTGAGCCAACGCATCATCGAGGCCTTCATGGCCAGGCCGAGCCCGAGTCCGCGGAATTCTGGCAGCACGGCCGTGTCGCCTTGGTGGCAGTAGCTCCACTGCCCGGGGACGATGGCGATCTCGGTGAAGCCCGCCACCGCCCCGCTGCGCTTGTCCACGGCCATGACGTACCGCTGTGACTTCCCGACCGCGAGCATCTCGGCCTCGTGTTGGCGCACCCGCTCCGCAGTCCAGGCGGGGTGCTGATAGCTCGACTCGCCGATCGGCTGGTCGGCCATGGCGTTGCGCGCCCGGGCGAATCCCTGCAGCAGGTCGTCCGGTGCGGTGTCCATCCACTGGTGGAGCCGGAACCCGGACGCCGGCTCCACCTGCCACCGCGCAGGGTCCACGCTCTTGATGTCCAGGTGGTGTGAGGAGAGTCGCAGGACCGTCTGGAAGCCGAGGGCGCTCGTCCACCTCTCGCCGTCCGAACCAGCCTTGACCTCACCGGAGATCGTCCGGCGGCCGCGCTCGTGGATCTGCGGCAGCACCGCCTGGAGCAGCTGTGTCCCGACGCCGCCTCGGCGGTCCTGGGCCAGCACGCGCACAGCGATGATGGCGTCCTCGCTGTTCTCGTCCGTCGGGAAGAAGGCGCTCACTGTGCCCAGGATCCGCCCGTTGTCGCGTGCGTCCCACCGCAGGGCGGGAGATGACGTGGGTGTGCACAGCTGCTGCACGTAGTAGTCGTACGGCGGTGCCGGGTTGCTCGGGAAGTCCGCGACGGATACCGCGACGAAAACCTCGTACCAAGCGCGCAGCTCGTCCGGCGATGCGAGATCCGGTGCGAACGGTGTTGTTTCCAGGCTCATGGCGACGTTCCTATTCTAGTTCTAGACCTCGATGGCAGGGCTTCCTGCCGATTGTGGTCACAAGTTGAGCCGACGTCTGGCATGTCGGCGCAGGCGGCCAGCACAAGGGTGATCATGATCAGTCCGAAGCTGAACAGCCCCATCAGTAGGATGATGGCCCCGTGCAGGAGGATCGCCAGGAGCAGGCCGTAGCTCCGCGTTCTGCGGCGGAAGGCCATGGACAGGGCGATCAGGGTCTCGACTGCCAGGACCGACCAGGTGAGCAGGTCCGTGGCCCAGGCGTGGGAGAGCAGTTGTTGTGCGAACGGCCGCAGCACGCTGGGGACGCCGTACTCCGGGTCGTGGGCGAGGATGCCCAGCGCGGTGCCCTGGTGCCATGCGGGGAAGGTGAGTTTGGAGATCACTGCGTTCAGGTAGATGATCGCGATCTGGCAACGCAGCATGGCGTGCGCGGCGAAGGCACTTCCGCGCCAGGCTGGTCGCAGCGGGCGGGTCGGCATCCGCCAGGACCAGCTTCGGCGGTCGTCGAGGCAGATGGGTATGAGCAGCATGGTGAGGATCTCGGCCACGCGGTCCCCGCCGTTCGTCGCCGTCCCGTCCACGGCGATGCTGAACGCGATGTACCAGTGCGCGATACAGGACCACCGCGGCCGATAGCCGACGACGACGACGAGCAGCGCGGCGATCGCGAGGACGCGCCCGAGCGTGTCGGCTTGGGCGTCGCCACCGGTGACGCACCAAAGCGAGACGCCGTTGAGCCCGGCGCAACGTGTCTCAGGTGTCGTCCCGAGAGGGTTTGCGAACAGAAGCCGATCGGGCGACAACAGAATGGTCGTCAACTGCGCGAATGCCAGGATCGATCGCACGAGTGCGAGCGGGATGCCGCGCGGTTCGAAGGACTCGGCGGCCCGCCATACACGGTTCACAGGCAGGCTACCCTGACCAAGGCCACTGATGCGGACTTCGGGACGTTCGCGGCCGGCGGAGTCCGGATGAACACGAACTCGCCGCAGACGATGCCTGGGGTGAATCCGTTCTGCAATAGCACAACCGGCGCCTGGGCCACGCACTCTGCAGATCGCACGTCGGCGCAGGTGATCCAGTCCTTCGCCGGGACTTCGGCGGCCAAGGTAAGTGCCTCGTTGAACTGAACAGTGCTGGTCCGCCCCAGACCCCACAGGTTCACCGCGGACATCTGCAGCGCCAGTATGGAGGTTGAGGGTTGACCCTCAGGGCCGACCCGGTAGGCGGAGATCGCTGCCGAGCCCGGCTGAGCAGCGAAGAAGGCCCAACCTTGCGGCCAGACCTCGGAGTAGGTCGTGCGCTGCTCACCGAGCCAGGACGGCGTCCAGCGGGCGGGCAACTGCGCGCAAAGCGTCACGGCGAAGAGCGTGCCCAACACGGCGAGGGCCAGCGCGAACCCCTGGCGGGCCGATGCCGACCCACTCTCCTCCGCTGGGGCGCATTGCGCGTGCGCCATCAGAAGGTCGGCTCGTGTAGGAAGCCGGTTTGCGGAACCACCTGGTGGTTCTGTGCCTGGGAACCACCGGACACGGTCACGACCGTGAGCACGGCTAGAGCCGCCAGCATTCCAGCCAAGATCGCTCTCTTCACGCTGTTCTCCCTTGTTCTTCGTTAAGTACCGCTACATGGGCACTGTGTTGTCGAGGACGGCCAGACCTGGATGATCGTGGACGTGACTACCGTCTGGCTACTGAGCTGCTACCGAGGCGACTTCGAGTCCGATCGCTGGCCGGACATGTACCATTCAAGCCGGGGGTGCGCGATCTGCGATGCACGCGACCAGGATTGGAAGCACGGGGGCTAGGCCTGTGGTAAGTGCTGCTAGGCAGCCGGGTGAGAACATCGCGCGCGCCGGCTCGGTCGGACAGAGCGGTGCCGTGCCCCTCATCAAGGTGCTGGGGCCGCTCGAGTTGTCCATAGCCGGCAGACAGGCGACACCGCGCGGAGTCAGGGAACGCAAGTTGCTGGCGCTGTTGGCGATCAACGCCAACTCGATCGTGGCGACCGAGCGGATCGTGGACGCCCTGTGGGAGAGCCCGCCCAACTCGGCGCGACAGCAGATACACAACGTGGTGGGGGCGCTGCGTCGCACCCTGATCCCGGCGGTCGGCGTGGAGCTCTTCACCGACAGTAGTGGCTACCAGCTCAAGGTGCCGGCCGAGGCGATGGACGCGCTCCAGTTCCGCTCCGCCGTAGAGGCGGCGGAGACCGCGGAGCAACATGATCGGCTCGACGACGCCGTCCGGCTGCTCGACGAAGCCCTGGGCCTGTGGCGCGGTGGCGCCCTCCGCGGACTTGACGGTCGGGTGCTGACGAACGCGGCCACCCTGCTTGATGCACAACGGCTTACCGCGGTCGAACGGTGGGCGGAACTGCGACTGCGCTTGGGGAGAGCGGCCCTGGCGGTGGACGGACTGAACGAGATGCTGGCCGAGCATCCCTTGCGAGAGCCGCTACGCGCGCTGCTGATGACCGCCCTCTACCAGTGCGGTCGGCAGTCCGAGGCGATGATCGTGTTCGAAGACGGACGGCGGTTGCTGGCGGAGGAGCTCGGGCTCGACCCGGGCCCACAACTGAGGGAAGCCCACCGGCAGATTCTGCACGCAGAGCCCGCGGCGTCGGCGCAACCGCGTGATTCGCAGGCCGAGGGCCTACCGGAACGGCGGCGCGGGCAGGACCCCGGCTCCCGCTCCTTCCTGCCCAGGGACATCGCGGAGTTCACCGGCCGTGAGGACGAGCTGCGCCGACTGTGCGACCGGCCATTCGAGCCGAACGCGCCCTCCATTTCGGTGATCGACGGGATGGGCGGCGTAGGCAAGACCTCGCTCGCCGTGCACCTGGCCCATCTCCTCGCCGGGGACTACCCGGACGGACAGTACTTCGTTGACCTCGCCGGCTTCAGCGAGCAGGCCGAACCGATGAGCCCGATGCAGGCGCTGAACCTGCTGCTGCGCTTCGACGGGATGGCTCCCGAGCTGATCGCGCCGGATCTGGAGGCGCGCAGCGCCCAATGGCGCTCGAGCCTGGCCGGTCGCAGGATACTGATCCTGTTGGACAACGCCGCCGATCCGACTCAAGTCAGATCCCTGCTTCCCGGTTCGGCGGAGAGCCTCGTGCTGATCTCGAGCCGACGGCGCATGGTCGCGCTGGAGGGAGCCGCCGCCCTGTCCCTCGACATCATGACCGAACCGGACGCCGTCGCGCTCTTCTGTCGGATCGCCGGACCCGAGCGGGTGGCGGAGGAGCCCGAGGCGGTCCGCTCGGCGGTCGAGCTGTGCGGGTACCTGCCACTGGCGATCCAAATCGCGGCGGCAAGGCTGCGCGAGCGAAGCAGTTGGCGGGTGTCGTTCCTGGTCGACCAGCTGCGCGACTACGAGGCGCGGGCGCGCATCCTCGCCGCGGGGGACCGCGACGTGATGAACATCGTCGCCTGGTCCTACCACCACCTGACCGAGCGGCAGCAGCGCCTGTTGGGTCTGCTAAGCCTGCATGCCGGGCCGGACTTCGACGTCTGCGCGACCGCTGCCCTGTCGGATCTGCGGGGCCACCAGGTCGAGGAAGACCTCGATAAATTGTTCGAGCTGAACCTGCTCAAGCAGCACGTCGCCGACCGCTATCACCTGCATGACATAGTGCGCGACTGCTCACGGAGGCTCCTAGAGGCGACAGTTAGTCGTGCCGAAGTGGCCGACGCGGCGGGGCGGCTGGCCGACTACTACCTCTGGTCGGCCGGCAGTTGGTGCGGCCTGCTCTCAAAGACCTCGCTGAGGTTCGCCCCGGAGGTTGAGCGTCGGCCGGAGTCCGCGCGGAGCGCCGCAGACGCCAAGGATGCCATGCGGCTGCTCGAGACCGAGTTCCGCAACATCATCGCGACGCTTCGGCTGGCCGCAGACTTCGAGCTGCACAGCCGGGTCTGGCAGATGATGCGCACTCTGCATCCGTATTTCAGCGCATTGAACTACCCGGCGGAGTCGGAGCCGCTGTTCGAACTGGGTCGGCTTGCAGCGCGAGCCGCCGAGAGTCTGGTCGGCGAAGCCGCCTGCCTGTCCGGATTGGCCTCCGTCCAACGCACGCACGGTTCCGTGGCTGAGGCCCTAAAGCTGGGTGAGCGCGCGCTGGCACTCAGCCGTCAAGCTGAAGACCGCGTTGGCGAGGTTGCGCAACTGGTAAATCTCGGGGTCAGCCACTGGACGGCCCGCGACCTGGACCGGGCGCGCGAGTGTTACGGCGAGGCATTGCGCGTGGCGCGTGAGCTCGGGGACAGGCAACTTCAAGCCAGTCTCACCAATAACCTCGCGATCGTCAGCCAAGAACTAGGTCGCAATGGGGAGGCCCTGCGGTATTTCCTAGAGGCACGCTCACTTGGGGGGCAGTCTGCAGGTCCCGGCGCTGAAACAGCGACTTTGAACAACATCGGCTTCGTCTCGGTAGTCCTCGGCGACTGGGAAGGGGCGGCTGTCATCTACAAGCAGTCGCTGGAGCTGAGCCGGGCCGCAGGTGTCGAGCTGAGCGAAGCGCTGGCGTTGGTGGGATTGTGCATCGTGCGCAGAGGCATGGGCGAGTACGACAGGGCGATCGCGTACGGACGTGCGGCGCTCGATCTTGCGCGCCGCACTAGCACGTACGACGCCGAAGCCCAAGCCCTCAACGCGCTCGGCGACGTCTACGCATGCGACGGAGAACTCGCCACAGCCGAGCAGGTCTTCCAGCAGTCCCTGAAGGCGGCCTCGGCCCGCGACTCCGCACGCTACGCGGCGCGCGCTCACGAGGGGCTGGCCCACGTCGCATCCCTGCGCGGCGACGTGGGCAAGGCCTTGGGGCACTGGGAAGCCGCGTTGTCGACCAACCCGGGCGGCGTCGTCGACGCCGCGGGAGCCGAGCGCCACCTCGCCGCACCGGAGGCCGGCGCTGCGACGTGCTGGCGTTGCAGGTCGGTAGGAGCTCGGTAGCAGTTCGGGGCTCCCGGCTCTGTGTGTGCCGAAAGCCTGGCGCTGGTGTGGGGGCTCCGAAAGTCATCGCTGCACGTCATGCCGCGTATCGGTATTCCTTGATAGCGCCGCCGAGGATGCGGGGCGCAAGGCGGTGTCCAGACAGGCGACCAGAGTGGCCAGGGTGCAGTCCCAAACCGGGACCACCACCCGGAAGCGCGACCAGGACAGCCATGCGCAGAACAGCCAGGTCCGACGGCCCGTAATGCACGGGCCCTGGAGGGTAGCGGGGACGCATTGCCTTGTCCCGGCCCCTCAGAACCGGGCGAGCGGGTTTCCCCGCACCTCGGCTCAAGCAAGCCCCAAGGGCGTTGCGGTGAACGGAGCCGGGCTTCTGCGCTGGCGGGGCGTCAGGCCCGGTTGCAGGAGGAGAGAACGAGGCGTGTTCGGTTCCCCTCCGATCGGCCGTCCCGCCCGTGGTGGGTGAGGTAGTCATCGGCGCCTTCGATTTCTACAAAACCTTCCTGCGCACCCGGATGACGGCCTGGGGCCCGCGACTGCTCTGGCTCGCGCGGCAGGACGGGAAGATCGTGGGAAGCGTGACCGTGGACCTTCCTGAGCCGGAGAGCTCGGATACCGCGATCACGCAGGTTCGAGTTCTGCCCACCGTGCGTCGGCACGGGATCGGAACTGCGTTGCTGTGCGAGGCCCTTGCGACCTGCAATCCGAAGGGCGCTCCACGATCGTCGCCTCGAATATCAAAGCTGGGGGTGACGGCGAGGCGTGGGCGGGGTCACTGGGCTTTGTCAAGGTGGCCGAGTGGGTTCGCCAGACCCTGCGGATCGCGGACATCGGCCCGGAGTTGTGGCAGGTCCGGGAACCGGATGGTTTCTACGTCATGCGCTGGATGGGTACTGCCCCGGAGGAGGTGGTTGCGGGTTTCGCGCGAGCTCGGACCGCGATCGAGGACGCCCCGATTGGGGAGTCAAGTCTGGAGTGGCCGGAGTGGACGGTCGAGCGGGTCCGGCAGCATGAGGCCGACGCCCGCACGCGTGGCTGTGAGCTGCACACGGCTGTGGCTATCCATCGCATCAGCGGAGAGATCGCCGGCCTGACCGAGATCGAGATCCAAGACGGCCTGCTCGACACCGCTCTCCAGCAGGACACCGCGGTCCTGCATGAATACCGCGGCCACAGGTACCCCACTGCCCGACCTCCTCCACCTCTCCGCGCCAACCCGCAGACGTCCGCCGGGCCGTGACGCGGCCTGACCTTCGGAGACCCCGTTTCTGCTGTCCCATGGCGGTCGCCCCCAGCGCCCACTGGCTCACCGCCTGACTTGGCTGTACCGGCTACTGAGCTGTCCCGAGTTTCGGGGACTTCAGCATGCTCAGAGCATGTCGCTCTGGTCAGAGTCGGTCAGAGAAGTGCGCCCGCGCCCGCCATTCCCATCGTTCGGGACTTGAGCCGATCAGCATCTGACATTGAACCCTGCCGACGGCCCCGCGAACTACGGTCTACTGTCATGCGTGACGTCGAATACAAGAGCCAGGGCGTCCCACTCGAAGACTACGAGCTGACCCGACGCGACCACTCCTGGCAGAGGACCATTGAGGACATCCGCCGCCACGCCCATGCTGAGGTGGAGAGGCATCACGCAGAATTGCGTGCCGACCCGGAGCGGCTCCAGCGCCACCGCGAACACGTTGAACACGTATGGAAGGTGTTCGAGTCTTTCGAAACGCCGGACTACATGATCATGCGCTGGCGCGTCCGCCTCTACTGCGGGCACATTGTCGAAACCCGACGCCACTCCGAGAACGACATCCCGACCAAGCATGGCTCGAGTTCGATGCGGTGCCCCGAGTGCGAGAAGGATCCGTCAGCGATCGTGGCCTACGAGCCTATCGGGCTCGTAGCACCACCTCCCACCTTGCCTGCAGCGGTGCCCCGTAGGCCCAGGACGCCGACCCGCACCGAACTCGAACAGCGGATTGCGTCTCTCGAAGATGAAAACCGACGTCTCCGCGAAGCCCATCACGGAACGTGATGTGCGCACTTTGGTGCCCATCTATCGAACGGATCCGCCACTCGCCATGGCCAACACCAGTCAGTCCCCAGCTCCATTCCGGATCCGGCTCCTAAGTCCCAGCTTCCCAAGGCGCCGTTCCCTGCTCCACCGCCTCCACTAGCGCCAATGACGCTTGATCCACGGATGCTCACGAGCATGGAGGGGGCGGGGGTGTCTGCCCTGACGAAGGCAGTGCCCGAACAATCAGGCTGACGCCAGCACGCTCCAGTCGGGAACCCGCCTTCTCGAATCGGTCAACCAGCAGAGCGCACGGGCCATCACACCGCAACCGCCCCGATTTCACCGGACGCCGCTGGTGGGGGTAGGGGGTGCGGCAGCGAGGTGTGCGGGTGTCCTTAGCATGCGGATCGGCGTGGCACCGTCTTCTTCGCTGAAGTCGCCTGTCGCTGACACTGCCCCAGTACGGTGCGGTTTGTGAAGTTCTCCCTGGCCCCCACCCAGATCCAGGCCGATCTACTTCAGTGGGTCGCCGCCAACCCCGGCGTTCAGATCGAAGCCCAAAAGTCCAACACGCTGTGGGCGCTGGAGCAGCGGAAGCTAATCAAACGCTCGATGCCCATCTTGGAGAACGGCACCCAGGCCCTGACTGCCGTCCTCACCGACCAGGGCAGGTACTACCTCAAGCACGGCCGGCACCCCGAAGAGGTCGAGCGAGAGGCCCAACGTGCTGCCCGTGACCCCGAGACGGCCAAGACCGCTCCCACCGATGGGGCCGATCTGATTCGTCGGCTCTGTGCTGCCGGCGGAACACTGACCGTCCAGGACCCGGGGGTCGTGACGCGAAGTAGGTGGACAAAGGCGTTTTACGAGGCAGTTAACCGCAATGAGGTGCCAGCTGGGCACAAACTGCGCCTGGCCGGGCGGGAGCGTGGCGACCTCAAGGTGAGGCTGGTCGATCTGCTGCTGGAAGCCTCACCGCCTCCGCCTCCCGTCATCGAAGTGCCCACCGAGCTCACCCGGCCGCATCCGCTGATCTCGGCCACTCGGAAGGCGCTAGGACGTGCGCGGACAGGGATGGCCGACACTCGAGGACAACAAGGCATGGTGCCGATCCACGTCTCCCGCCCGCTCGTCGATCGGACCCTGCGGATCATGCAGGGCCTACTCACTGCGGCCGAACAGCGGGGCTACGACGTGGAAGCCCGGATGAGGCCGGCCCTCCGGGCACGAGACGAGCCCGTGGCCGAACTCGTGATCACCGTCAAGGGCCACGCTTTCCCCTTAGAGATTTGCGAGCGCACCTCCAAGCAACCGCACGAGCCGACACCCCGCGAGCTGCGCGACGCGGAACGGCAGCCGACTTGGATGCGCAGCCGCATCCCGAAGTACGACCACGTGCCCGACGGACGGCTGATGATCGATGCGCCCGGCCACGACAGCACCTACGGCCACCGCCAATACGACTGCTCGGACGGGGCGCGTTGGACCCTGGAATCGCGCCTCGGCCACCTCCTGGCGGCCATCGAGGCGTGGGCCGACCAAGCCGAAGAGGAGCGCCTCAAAGCCGAACAGGCTGAGGAGATCCGCAAGCAACGCTGGTACGAGGTCATCGACCAGGCCCACCAGAAGCTGATCCACGACCACAGGCTCAAGGCACTGGAGCAACAGCTGGATGACTGGCGCACGGCCTGCGAGATCCGCAGCCTCAGCACCGCAGTGCGCCAGCAATCGGACGGAACCCTGAGCGACGCGACCGCCGAGTGGCTTCGCTGGGCGGAAGCACACGCTGATTCCATCGATCCGGTGCGTAATGGAGTGGCACTGCCACCCGACCCGCGGCCCACTCGGCAAAATCTTGAGCCGTACATCGGCTCTCGGGGCACCTGCGACTACCCGTGGCCCTTCAAGAGCCAGTGATCCGGACAGTGCCAACGCTGGCGCCGACCCTCCTGGGAGATCGCAGGCACGGACCTTTTGCGGCAGCTCCGTGGAGCATCTGGCGGGCGCCGTCCGCATTGAGGGCTTCTGCTTCAACGTGGACCGGGTCTTCCAAGACTTCGTCTGTGTCGCGCTACGCAAGGCCATCGCCGACGGCGGCTCCGTCGAACTGCGTGCGCACGGCATCCACCTGGACCGTAGAGACGGGCGGTGGAACGGTCTGGCCAGACGAAGAGAAGAGCTGAACGGTGAACCCCCAGGAGGAGCGATGCAGGCTGACAACGAGGGATTGGATCGTGAGGGCAACCCTCGGATCGTGAAGGAGCTCTACACAGGGACGTTCGAGGAGGCTCTGGAGTTCGTGCAGGCTGGACGCACGCTGGGCTTCGGGTTCTTGGTCCGGAACTGCAGGGAGCCTGACGCTGGCAGCACCGGTGGTGCAGAAGGCTTCGATGTGATCTTGTACGAGGACATCCCGCTATCGGTGGACGATGAGGACTCGCCCGAGGCTCCGCTCTCTTCGACGGGTTCGAGGAGACGGCTCAAGCCGGAGTCCTAGTCTCATCCGCCGCGGTTCGCGCTGGTCCGCCTACGGCCTCGACATCGAGCTGAACTCGTCTGACCTGCGGCAATGAACCGGCATGACAGCTGTGGATCATGGTGAGCCGCTCGCAGAACCCACGTGCAGACCTCGAAAGCGTGGACCTGCTGGCTGCAAGAGCTCATCGAGGCCGGCCACCCGGTTGGGGCACTCATGGGTGAAGGCGCCGGGCGTCGGCAGGGTGGGTGTCGCCGGGTGGGCCGCTCTGGGTGTGGGCGGCGGGTTTCGGGGTGGTGAGGCCTGTTTGGGTGGTGCGGCGTTGGCCGGGGGCGTGGTAGCCGTGGCGTCGGCGGAGCTGGCTGCCGGTGTAGTAGGAGATGTCGAGGAGGGTGGCGAAATCGTGGCCGTTGAGGTGCGCGGTGGCTTCAAGTAGTGCGGTGACGTCAGGGTACCCGGCTGCGCGGGCGCGGGCGTTGTCGGCCTCGCGAGATTTGGCGTGCGCTTGGGCGCCGCCGCGGCGCCCGGCTTCTTGGGCGATGTGTCGGGTGCCGGGGCGCTGGGCGCTCTCTTTGCGTGCCGCGATGGAGCGGGTGAGACGTTCTTGGGGGGTGCTGCGGGTGGGGGTGAGCATGGTGCGCAGGGCCTCGGGGTCCTGGGCGTAGCGGCGTTGGCCGGCGGCGCGGCGTGCGGCGGTGTAGGTGGCGGCGTCCAGGGAGCGGCGGATCGGCAGGCCGTAGCGGGTGCGGTAGTCGGCGGCGGACAGGTGGTGTTTGTGGGCGAGGTGCGCGCCGAGGCCTTTGAACCAGTGGCCGCATTCGCGGCACTGCAGGGCGTCGTCTCGTTCGGGCTGGATGCCGGGGGGCAGGTCCAGCGGCACCGTGGGGGTGGTGGGGCTGGCGCGCTGTTCGGCTTGGGCGTGCTGGCGTGCCTCGCGCTGGCGCTGCTGGTCTTCGGCGCGCTGCTGGGCGGTGGGGTCGGCGCCGTCGGTGTCTTGGGGGCCGATGCCGCGCAGGCGGACGGTGGGGGCCAGGTGGTGGCGGGTGCGGTAGGCGTCGCTGGTGAGGTGGTGGGCGGCGGTGAGGTGCTGGGGAAGGCTGCGGTACCAGCGTCCGCATTCGCGGCACAGCAGGTGTCCGGCCCAGGCGGGTTGGCGCCCGGGGGCGATCGCGGCGAGCTCGTTGGGGTCCATCGGTGGGCGCAGATGTAGGTGCTTGGGGACGCGGTCGGCGGGCCAGCGTCCGGGGGCCGGTATGGCGTGGCGGCGGCGGAAGTTGGCGGCCTGCTTGGTGGTGACCCCGACCAGGCGCCCGAAGGCCGGATCCGACAGTGCGCGCGTTGTCTCCAGCAGGGCGGTGATGTCCGGGTGGCCGAGGCGGCGGGCGTGCTCGGTGAAGCGTTCGTCGATGCTGGCCAGCCAGGCCTGGTGGACGCGGGCGCCGTTTTGGCGGGCGGTGGTGCGGCTGCCGGCGCGCTTGGCGCTCTCGCTGCGTGCCGCGCGGGACAAGGCGACGCGTTGTTCCAAGGTGGTTTGGGTGGGGGTGAGTTGGCGGAGCAGCGCATCGGGGTCGTTGGTGTAGTGCTGTTTGCCGCGTTGGGAGCGGCGCTGAAGGATGTCGGCGGCGTGCAGGCCACGTGAGCGCGGTAGTTGGTGGGATCGACGGTAGTCGTCGGGGTGCAGGTCGTGTGTGGCGGTCAGGTGCTGGCCCAGTTGGCGGTACCAGCGTCCGCATTCCAGGCACTGCAGGCGGCCGTCGGCCTCCGGCTGGACACCCGGCGGGATGCGCTCCAGCCCGGGGGCCACCAGGGAACCCGCGCCGATGGCGAGTTGGTGGGTCACGGTGGCGGTGCGGGTGTTCAGGTCGAGGTCGATCAGGAGGGTGTCGCCGGCTCGCACGCCCAAAGCGCGGGCGGTGCTGCGCCAGCCGTACAGGCGTCGTGAGCCTGGCGCTCCGGAGACAGACAGCCTTCGGGTGACCCCCGAGGTGAGGGTGAAGGTGGTCTGGTCAAGTTCTGCGGCGAGGGCTTGGGGCAGGTAGACCACCCCGTCCGTCCAGGCGGCGCCGCTCAGGGTGGTGGTGATCTGCAGCCGGGAGGGGCCGGTGCGCTCCCAGCCGGTGGCGGTCCGGCCGTTTCGGGCAGGCACCGGTGCGCGCGGTGTGCGCTTCCCGTTGAGGCGGGCGTGCGCATTTGGTCCCAGTGTGCCGCGCAGCGTCCAGGCATGGTCGCCGACCGCTTCCAGGAACGCGGCGCCAGGCAGCAGACGGACCACCGCCGGTCTGTTGAGTCCGGCGGGTTGTGCGAGTGTGAGCAGCATGTCCAGGTCCACGGCGGGGCGCGGGGCGGTGCGCAGCACGTCCACCAGCGCGGCCGCCTGCGGCCCCAACTCCGCTCGGTAGTCAAGTTCCTGGGTGGGGCGGGTCAGGCCGTCCCGGCTGAGCTGGAACCCGGGATGCTCGCGTAGGTAGGCGCGCAGTGCGCGCGGCTCGGGGACCAGGGCGTGACGCTGCTGGCCCCAGGCTCGCACCAAGCCGCCGTGCAGAGAGGCGATGGATTGCGGGGCGTGCACGGAAAGTAGCTGGCGCAGCACCCGCTCCAGTGGATCACCCGGGTGCGGTGTGGCCGGCCACAGCCAGCCGCCTGGTGCCTGCCGGATGGTGGAGTCGGCGCCGAGCAGATGCCTCAGGGCCGCTTCGGGTACCGGCGGTACCCCGGCCGTGCGCAGGTGCGCCTCGACGCGGGCCACCTGCGTCATGCCCCAGCCGGCGCTGTGCTGGCGCACCAGCTCGCCGAGCCGGGCCAGTTGCGGGTGGGCGGGGTCAAATAGCACCCCCGCGCGCGCCGCCACCGCACCCGGGTCCGTGCCGACCAGGGCCGCGATGCGCAGCAGCGCACCGCCGGTCATGCCCTCCCCGGCCAGCCGGTGCCGGGCGAGCAACGCCCCGGCCTGCCGGTCGGTCAACGGCAGCCGCCCGGCCAGCAGGCCAAGGGCTTCTTCCAGCCCTGGCAGCCACCACGAGCCTCCGGCCGCCAGACGGGCGCGGACTTGCCGCTCGGTCCGACGGCCGTGCTCCCCGCCGTAATCCGACCGCGACCGCCCATCCAGCCCGTCGCCTGGGCCGGGGCCGAGCAGTCCCATCCGCTGGGCCAGCGCCCCGCCCCAGCCGTGGCGCGTCGAGGCGAGCACCCGCGCGCGCACTGCCGCGTCCATCCCCAGCACGGCCAGCAGCAGATCGGTGACCTGCAATTCCAGCCCCAGCCCGCGCAGCCGCGCGGCGCGCGCTGCTACGGGTTCGATGCTGGGTGCGAGTACCACGGCCGCCAGCGGGTCGCTGTAGGCGGTGGCGAAGACCGATCCCGCAGGCAGTACGACCGCAGCCGACGGCACGAGGTCGGCAAAGCGCACGTCGTCGACCCGCAAACGCGTCGCCCACAGCGGTACCGGTCCAGGCAACGGCACCACCGCCGGCGGCTCCGGAGTCGTGGCCTGGACGCGCGGGGCTGGAACCCGGACCCCGTGCTGGGCGGGCCGCCGCCCGGCCACCGCGCACAGCCCTGCCACCAGGCCGGCCGGCCTGGGTTCCTGCAGATCCGCGAGCAGGGCCAGTGCCGTGTTCAGCGCGAAGGACAACTCCAATACCTGTGCCAGGCCGGCGTGCAGGATCCGGCGCGCCAGCGTTGAACCCAAGGTCGCCCGCCACAACTCGCCAGGGTCGTCGAGACCTTCCAACAGCAGTCGCGCCGAGTCGGCGATCACCAGGTGCTGCTCCACCTGGGGGGACAGGATGACGGTGAGCAGCCGCCTACCCTCCCGGGTGTCGAACCGCAGATCCAGCAGCGGCAGGTCCTGCACCAGCGGGCCGCACCAGTCCAGTAGTCCATGCCCGTCCTCTCGCCGCACCGGGTCCGTGGGCCAGCGCAGCTGCGCCCAGCGCCCGGTGGGCTCGGCGTCGAATGCGTGGGCGATCGCGTCTGGGCAGCGGCGTGAGCCGAGCGCCCGGCCCAGGTGTGGAGCCAGGACGGGCGTGCCCGGGCTGCCCCAGCGCACCGCGAAGCGTGTCAACGCTGCGGGCATGCCGGGATTCTCGGCGAGGATCTGCGGTGTCTGCGGCATGTCATCCGGGATCTGTGACGAGTGCTCAAGGGATGTGCGGGTGGTCGGCCCGGTCGGCGATGGCCACACGATAGTCCCCAGGCCGAGGGTGCTCGACTGCAGTGGCACCTCCCCGGGATCATCCGTGCTGACCGTGGCGCCGGTGCACTCGAGGTAGTTCACGAAGCTCATCAGTTTCGCCCCGAAGGCGGTTAGCTGGAACCCCAGGCGGCAGCGCATCGCCAGGTACTCCTGGGCGTGATCGCTGATTGTCGTGGGGGTCGTCGCGCACCTGCCTGTGGCCAGGGCCGGGCCAGGGTCCACAAAGTGGTGTGGTTGACCTTGGCGTAGACGCAGGTGCTCAACTGACTGCGGTGCCGCAGGATCTGGTGACCTCGATCAGGCCGGCACCGGACCGCAGGGTCGCGGTGGCCACGAAGTGCCGCAGCCGCCGCGCGCCCAGCCCGGGGCAGCCCCGTCCGAGAGCAGACCCGTCCCATGACCGGCCCTGTCCCCTCGAGCACCGCGTCGACCAGTTTGAAGGGGAGGACTTGTCAACTCGCCCAGATGCCCCTGAGGGTAGAGTCCCGCGCCGATAGTACGGGCGATGGTGGCACTCTGGCCCGGCAACGGGACCTCTTGGTGTCGATCTGGGACTGTTTTGCGGTGACGTCCCAAGATCTATCAGTGGTCCCCTTCCGCATTCATCCCCAGATCAGAGCATCCCCGCTGTGCTCAGCAGTGCACCAATCTGCCTTGACTTCCCTGCCGTGGGCTATCGCTCCTGAAGTCAGGATCGCTTTGCGACCTGGACGAACTCGTTGTAGCGAAAGGACTTGCCGGCGTTGCGGGGCAGTGGGAACGAATACGCACGCTCGACGTTCAGCCCGCACTCCTCGGCTTGGCGGCGCAGGTCGGGGAAGTCCAGGAAGCGGATGTGGGTGGCATCGCTGGCATAGCCGGCCTCCTGTGGGCAGATGAAGACGACGCTGCCGCCGGTGCGGATGTAGGGCAGGTACATCTCTAGCAGGGCGCGGCCGTCTTCGACCGAAACGTGCTCCAGCACGTGCGCAACCAGCAGGCTGTCGAAGCTCTTCGGCGTGAACTTGGACGAGGCGAGGAACTCGTCGCCGGTGTACGCGTTCAGGCCCCTCGCGCGGGCGGTGAGCACGGAGTGCTCGTTGTGGTCCACGCCCACACTGTCGGGAGAACACGTGTGGAGGTTGCGCCCGACCCCGCAGCCGACCTCCAGCACCCGGCCCAGCTTGAGTCTCCGCAGGTTCCAGCGGTATGGGGCCTGCGTTGGCACGAACCGCTTCAGCCCCGCCTTCTCCAGGGTGACCAGGCGTTCGGTGTAGTCCGCCCCCGCAGTGGGTGGGGCGGCGTCCGCCAGGGACGCCGGTGCGGACTTGATCTCGGGCATATCGGCGGAACCTCACATATGGCTGGTACGTGGTACAAGACTGTGGAATTGCGTGTCCGGGGACCCAATCCCGCACCACCCGGCTACGTGGGGCAAGACTGCCAAACTCGGGTCCAGCTGGCTAGCCCGGGCATGGCCGGTGCGCAGAGGCTGCGTCACTGCGAGGGGGAGGTCCGCACCAGAAGTGCGACGGTTGTGCCGTTCGCGGGGTGCCAGGTCCTTTCGAGGCGGTAGTGGGCTTGCAGTGCTGCCGCCATGTCCGGCGGGAAGTAGAAGTAGATTCCCGCCGGATTGGTCAGGGTCTCCAGCCACAGCCGCGGTTCTTTGCCGATCCCACCCGCAGGGTGCGCGGTGTCGGTCTCGCTGAGCTGGGCGGCCTTGATGGGGGTTTGTTGCTTCAGGACTGTACGCATGCCCAGCTCGCCGGGCGGGAGGTGATAGCGCAGGCCCAGGTCCCACATGAGCGGAAAGTGGATTGAGGGCAGTGGGGCGAGGCCGTCCCCGGGCTCGTAGTTTGCTTGGATGATGTCCGCGGTGCCGGAGTAGTCGAGCCATGGCGTCGCGGGAACGTGGGGGTAGTCCCAGCGGTCGTGGGATCCGGGTGTGCGGACGCCGGCCTGGTCAGGTAGGGCCAGGAGGGCGAGGGCGACCAGGCCGCACACCCCTGCCGTCCGACCCAGGGCGGCGAGTGTGGCACCGACGATGATTGCCCAGGCGGGCAGGACGATGAGCAGGTAGCGGGCCAACCAGTAGGACTGGCCGCCCTGGGAGACCAGCCAGACCAGGAGGACCGGCAGGACGGCGAGCGCCCCGGCGATCGCCGCTTGCCTGCGGTCGACCCGGCGGACGAGCGCGGCACCGATCAGCGCCACCAGTGTGGCCGCCAGGGCGTAGGCCACCACATAGGAGTCCATGAGCAGTGGCCAGATGGCGCGCAGGTCCTTCACGGTGGGCGCCGAGACCCAGGAAATCTGCTCGCTTGCCTGCTTCGAGGCGGCCAGAGCCAGAGGGAGCAAGGGAAGCAGGGCGACGCCACACGCGAGTGGGAATCCCCAGAGTGCTCGCTGATCACGCCGTGAACGCCACTCCAGGAACACCACCAACGCGTGCACAGGTAGCAGTACCAGCGAGACCAGGCTCATTGCTCCGGTCGCGGCCACGCATACGGCGTACGCCGTCCAACGTCGTGCCTGCGGTTTCTCCAGGGCCCGGAGCAACAGCATTGTGGCCACCGTCACGCCCAGGATGGTGAAGGCATAGGACCGAGCCTCCTGGGCGTACCGGGAGACTGCCGGCATGACCGCGAACGCCAGTCCGGCAAGGACGCCCGCGGACGTCGAGAACATCCGCCGGCCTAGCAGCGCCACGCAACCCGCTGCCCCGGCCATCGCCAGTACGGAGGGCAGGCGCAGGGCCACTATGGAGTCGCCGAAGATTTTGATCCAGAAGTGCAAGAAGAGGTAGTACGCACCGCTGGATGTGTCCACATGGCCCAACAACCGGAACAGCTGAGGAACGCTGCGCGAGGCCGCACTCCAGGAGGCGAGTTCGTCGCGCCACAGTTCCGGCTTGCTGATCTTGTAAAGCCCCAGTGCGAGGGTCAGCACCATCGGCCACAGCCACACCGAGCACAGAAGTCGCTGGATGAGGGAGGACCTGCTGTCACTGGACGCGGATCCCTGCACCAGTGGAGCCAGATCGGATGGCTCACTGTGACCGGCGTATGAGGTTGTGGACATGAAAACAAACCATACGGGCAGCGTGATCAGCCAGGGCCACTGGCCCAGTGACCCGGCAAGCTCCCCGCCCTGCTGCAGGCCGACCACGACCCTGTCAACCGCACGCAGCGCCCTGAGATGGCTGCGCGGGAGACGGGAGTTCCGGTTTGCTGGAGGAGTCCGCCCGGGTCCTGGTTTCGGCGGCCCGGTC
Source organism: Streptacidiphilus sp. MAP12-16 (assembly GCF_041262165.1). Classification (NCBI taxonomy): domain Bacteria; kingdom Bacillati; phylum Actinomycetota; class Actinomycetes; order Kitasatosporales; family Streptomycetaceae; genus Streptacidiphilus; species Streptacidiphilus sp. MAP12-16. Next base: position 213,218 of record NZ_JBGCBY010000004.1, on the reverse strand, counting down.
GAGTTGGTCTGCGAGCTGGCGGGTGGCGCTCAGGTAGTGGCTGGCGTGCCAGTTGCGCAGGGCGGAAGCGCTCTGGCGGGCGATGCCCTTGGGGGCCGGGAGTTGGGGCTGGCGTTGCTCGGTGATGCCTTCGCGGCTGCGGGTGAGGAGGGCTGCGAGGGGGATGTGCGGGTCGCGTCCGGTGGGGTAGAGCGCGCGGACGATCAGGGCATCGAGTTCGGCTTCGGGGAGGGTGGCCAACAGGGGTGTGCCGATGGTGAGGGTGCGGGTTCCTGGTCGTAGCCACAGCCAGCGGGAGTCCTGGTGGACGTGGACGGTTTCCTCGTCGGTGAGGTGCAGGAAGTCGGGCTTGGGGATGCCGGTGCGGGTGCACAGGCTGGTGACGCGCTGCCAGAGGTGCGGCTGTTGCTCGGGGTCCACGGCGTGGCCGGGTGCCGGGCTGTGCGGGGGTGTGCGGGGTGCGGCTTGGAGGAGGGCGGTACTGAGGAGCGCGAGGAAGATGTCGATCCTGATGAGGCCGATGTCGGGGACCCAGGTGGAGCGGTTGAGGGCAACGGTGAGGTCCAGGCCGATGAGGACCGCGATCACCGCCAGGGCGGCGATGTGGAAGCCGGCCAGGAGCGTGAGGATCCGGGTGGTGTTTCGCAGGCGCTCCACGGTGGTGCTCCTTGGGTCCGGTGGGGTTGAGGTTGAGGTGGCGGTTGAGCTCAGGGGTGGGTGCTGGCCGATGCAGAGCCGGTTGGCACCCACCCCTGTGCGTGGTCAGGCGGAGATTTGGATGTGGGAGAGGGAGCCCTGGAAGGGACCGGTCAGGGTGGTGGAGCCGGTCGTGGTGGCGGCGCCGAGGCTGAAAGTTCCGGCGGAGTCGAAGGCCGGGGCGGTGTTGGTGCTGACGCCCACGGCGACGCCGTTGACGTACAGGGTCAGGCCGCCCGTGGGCTGGTTGTAGGTGACCCGCAAGCGGGTCCAGGAACCGGCGACGGCGGCGGTGCCGGTCGTGGTGACCAGGGTGTTGGCGGAGGTCCTGGTGGTGAGGGTCCAGTCCTTGCTGGTGCCGCTGTAGCCCAGGGAGAGCACCTGGTTGTTGTTGGTACTCGAGCTCTGGCTGAGGACCCATTGATCGGTGCTGGTCAAAGCGGTCAGTTTGACCCAGGCGTCGATCTCGTAGCTCTTGTCTGTCTGCATCTCAGGCGCGTTGCCCGCGCTCGGGGTGGCGACCGAGGTGGTCCCGTTGAAGCCCAGGACGGTCCCGGTGGGGTTGCTGTTCGCCTGGGAGGGGTCGGCCGTGAGAATCGACGGGTCGGTGGGCCAGGTGGTGCCGGTCAGGGCGAGGTTCAAATCGGTGGTGCCGTCGGTGGCGGTAGTGCCGGTTCCGTCGTTCATGGCCCAGTCGTAGACCAACGTGAGCGAGGCGGCGGGTGCGGGGACGAGGCTGGGGGTGAGATCGGAGAGGGTGAAGTTGCCGGCTTGGGCCATGGTGGCGCTGGCGTAGGGGGTGAGGTTGATGTGGTCGCCGCTGTCGAAGGTCCCGCCGGGGTCGCTGGTCTTCAGGACCTCGGGGATGGTGGTGGTGTCGTTGCTGACCGCGGCGTCGGTGTCCTCGCCGACGACGGTTACAAGCTGTCCTGGGGTTTTGCTGGGCCAGTTTTTGGTCATCTCGCCGTTGAGGGTTCTGCGGGCTGCCTCGGCGGTGGTGGCGCAGGTGTTGTAGGCGCCGCAGGGCGTCATGGCGGCGTAGACGACCTTGATGCCCCAGGCGGTGAGCTGGTACTGCAGGTTCAGGTAGGCGGTGGCCATCGTGTCCACGCTCTGCGGCGAGGATCCCGTGATGGTGGTGGCGTCGACGAGTCCCTGGTCGATGACGACGGTCTGCAGGCCTGGTTCCGACAGGATGTCGCGGTCCAGCCGGGACAGGGCAGCCAGTCCGCTGTTGCCGCCGGAGTCGATGTTCAGGCTGTTGTTCTCGATGCCTGTATTGACTATGCCGTAGGCGGGCACGGTGCTCTGGCCGGCGAGCGCGTTCGCGAGGGCTTCGGACAGCCGTGGCCCGGAGGCGGTGGTCGCGGCCTTGTTGCCTGAGGTGTAGGGGCCGACCAGGCCGTCGCCCAGGACCGCGACGGTCTTCTGGTTGCCGGTGGTGATGGTGTCCAGGCCGGAGATGATGTTGACGCTGTCACTGCTGAGCGACCCGGTGGCGGTGAAGGCGCTGCCGGTGGTGGCCGTGGTCTGGTCGCCGGCGCCGGCGGCGGTGATCCAGGTGTGGGCGCCGGTGGCCCACTGGTGTCCTTCCACGGTGGTGGCGTCGGCGACCGCTGCGCTCACGAGCAGCGGGGTGTTGGCGGTGACGGTTTGTCCTGTGACGGGGTTGCTGTAGAGGTCACCGCCTGCGGGGATGGTGACCGAGGTGGCGTTGGTGGTGCCGAACGTGGCGGTCGCCGGTGCTGCGGCGGCCACCGGGCTGAAGCCGGGGGTGGTGATGGTGTTGCCGCCCGCCACCGTGGTTGCTGAGGATGCGACGGCGCTCTGGGTGGCGACCGTGAGGTGAGTGATCGTCAGCGGTGTCTTGCTCTGCTGGTTGGACAGGTGGATCCGCACGCCGGTGCCGCTGACGCTGGGGGTCAGGGCGGTGCGCCAGGTCTGGTTGGTGAAGTGGGTGCCGCCGGTGTAGGCGTACTGGTTCTCCGCCGGTGCGGACCAGGCCCCGGTCCAGGTGTTGCCCGCGGTGTCGGTGGTGGCGTTGCGCACCGCTATCCCCAGGATGTGCAGGCTGGGGATTCCGCTTATCGGAGCACCGAGGGGGTTGCCTGTGATGTTGGTGGGGTCGGTGGCACTGGTGGTGCCGGGGTTGGCGGGTCCGGAGACATCCGGCAGGGTGATCGAACTGAGTTGCAGGCTGGACTTGAGGTGGATCGCGAAGGCGTACAGGTTGGTGGGGCGGGAGATGTTCGCGGTCGTGGTGGTGTTCTCCTGGCCCATGGTCAGTGCGGCCAGGCCGGTGTTCCCGACACTGCCCCAGTCGGGCACGGCCAGGCTGTAGTTGCCGGTTGTGCCGTTGGCGTAGTTGATCGTTCCGGTCGCGCCGTTGCAGGTGACCAGGCTGTGCGTGCAGTCGGTGCCCGAGATCCCGCTGCCAGGGGGTGTGTAGGGCGAGACGAGCGAGGCTGCGTCGGTGCCTTGGTAGGGGGCCCCGGCAAAGGTTCCGGTGGCCAGGACCACCACAGCTTCGCCCTGGGATCCTGACGGGAAGTTGATGGTCTGGTTGTCTGCCAGGACGTTGTCGTGTAGGCCGTTTCCATAGGGGGCCAGGTTGGTGAAGGTGGCGCCGTCGATGGTGACTGGGACGCTCTGGCCCTTGGTGGTGGAGGCCCAGCCGGCCGCTTGGAGGGCCTGCAGGGAGAGGCTGTAGCCGGATCCGTCCAGGTTCGCGCCTGCGGTGTTGGCCTGGTCGGACACGCCGGTGTTGTTGAACGCGTCCTTCAGTGTGGCGTAGGTGTGGCCGGCGGTGGCCTGGACGTTGAACTGGAGAGGGTAGGTCGGGGTTGCGTTGCCTGCCGCGTCGTAGCCGATCACGTACAGGGTGTGGGAGCCCGCGCCCATGGGGACGGTGGTGATGGTGGCGCTGCCGCCGCTGGCGGTGACGGTCTCGTTGGCGGGGGCGTTGCTGCTGGGGGGTGGGACGTCCAGGGAGTAGACGAACTTGGCCGCAGGGTCGGTGGAGAGGGTGCTGGAGGCGGTGAAGGTACTGGGGGTGTTCTCGGTACCGATGGTGCCGGGCGCGACCTTGATGGACGGGGAGGTCTGGTACACGGCGAAGTGGCAGATGGTGCTGCTGGGCGGATAGGTGTACAGGTCGCCGTCGCTGGTCCAGGCCACTCGCCAGTCGACGACTGTGCCCTCGGGGAGGTTGGCGATGAAGCTGTGCGGGATGCCGGTGGTGGCGGTGCCCCAGTTGGCGACCCCGTTGACGGAGAGGCCGGTCTGTTGGGTGCTGCTGCCGTCGACCCACCAGTGGTAGGCGGTTTGGGTGCTGTCGCCGTCAGCGTCGTAGACCCGGTTGGACAGGGTGATCGACGATGTCGAGTCGAACTTTCCGAGCGGGGGGTAGGGGGCGCTGGTGGCGCAGCCCAGGTCGTTGCCGGTGACGCTGGCGTTCCAGCTCCAGGGCTGGCCGGGCGCGTGGTCGTATTCGATGCTGAGGGTGGGGTTGGTCACGAAGCGTTTGAAGTATGTGCTGTCGGACTCGGTGGAGTTGAACACTCCGAACGTCAGGTCCGGCCAGCGGTTGGTGGCGGCGCTGCCGATGGTGGAGGTGATGTCGAAGCCGGTGGAGGGCTGGCTGGTGCAGGCGGGGCCGATGTTGGCGGAGGTCAGGTAGCTGGAGCCGGGCTGGTTCCGCCAGCTGGTGGTGGTGCCGATGGCGCCGGCCCAGCGCAGGTTGATGCTGTCGGAGACGCTGCAGCTGGCGCTGTAGGTCTCCTGGAGGTTGAACGTGGCCTTGTGGACGGTCGCACCGTAGATCGTGCTGGGGATGCCGAGCTGGTAGTAGGCGCGTTCGATGCCGATGCAGCCGGTGAAGGTGTTGTCACCCACGCCGGGGTTGCCGTAGGTGGTGGAGTCGAAGTTCTGTGCGGTGGAGCAGCCTTCCTGGACTTCGGCGAAGTGCTGCTTGTAGCCGGTGGTCCACAGCGCGGTCCAGGTGGGGTCCACGAAAAGTGGATACTTGGTGGCCTTGTTGGTCAGCAGGGACTTGTCCGGGACCAGGGTGATGGTGCTTCCGTGCACCCGGTCGGCCACGGCTGCGACCTTCGCTGCGCTGCCGGGGGTGGTGGGGGTGGAGGCGATCGCTGGAGCGGGGTTGACGGGGGTCGCCGCTGTGCGCATGGTGCCTGCGGTCTTGGTCGCGGGCGCGGTGGGGGTGGTGCTGCTGTCCCACATGGCGGGGGCGGGGGCGTGGAAGATGACCTGTCCGATGGGGGTGGTGGCGTTGAGGTTGCCGTGCCCGTCGGAGGTGACCTTCACCCCGTGGGCTTGGGTGCCGAGCGTGAGACTGGCCAGGGCCGGGTTGGTTGCTGCTGCAGCGGACTTGACCACGAGCGTTTCGGTGAAGCCGCCGACTGTGGTCGCGGTGACCTGGAGGTCCACCGAGGGCAGCACCGAGGGGAAGGTCAGTGTGGAACCGTTGGCGGTGGGGGTGGGCAGGCGGGTCGGCCAGGTCAGGGCGAGCGAGACGCCCCCGGGCGCGGTCATCGTCACCAGCGGCTGGGCGCCGCCGCCGGAGAAGGCCACTTGGCCGGGCGATGCGGCGGGGGCGAACCCGCCGCCGGGCACGGCCTTCAACGTGGTGTCGATCGGGACCCAGGACTTGCCGTGCTTGACTCTCGTCGGCAGCACACTCGCGTTGTAGATGAGTCGGCCCGAGGCCAGGACGCTCACGCTCGAGGTCTGCGTGGACAGCGCGTCTACCACCACGGTCCGGCCGCTCGATATGGCTGTCGTGCGAGCCGAGTTGAGGGCGCTCTGCTGGGCGCGGGTCAGTTGGGTGTCGGCGGGCAGCGGCAGCGTGTCGGTGCCTGGCGGGGTCTGGGTGCCCATCGGCCTGTTCTGCGCGACCAGGCCCTGGCTGGCGTCGGCCTGCGCGCTGGTGGCCGCGGCCAGGGTCAGCGCGGGCACTGCCGTACCGAGCAGTACCGCGGCGGTGAAGGCCGCCGTGACTGATCTGCGCCGGCGGGAGGATCCCCGAGAACGTATCGGAGGATGCTGACGCATACCGGACCCCTAATCGTTGAGAGACACCGCAGCCGAATATGACGGCAGAGGACCTGCCGAAGCTATCTGTGCGACCTGTTTTCCGGCAAGCGATATCAAAGCAGGACGTCATGGAGTTCGAGTATCTCCTCGAATCCGTACCCTCAGAGCTGGGAATTCCGCGCACAGTTCGTGTGGCCGAATGTCATGTCATGTACAGGTGTATCCCAAGTGTTCTTCCTGTAGAGATATGGATCACTTAAGATCATCTCGCCCCCTTATGGGGGCCTGTGTCCGTTGATCGTCTGGCGTCTCTGGGGAATTCATCTGGCGGTATTCCGTATGGAGAGCGATTGCTGCTAGATTTCCCTGGTTTTCACTGTCTGCACGACTGCGGGGAGATTCCAGGTGAATGGCGGCCGGTCCAGGTCCAGCCTTTTCCGGCGCGGTGCCATCCCCCGGCGTGTGCGGTGGTCGACCGCCGCATTGACGGTGGCTGCGGTCCTGGTGCCCATGGTGGACGGCGGCCCGGCGGTCGCTGCCGCGGCCAAGCCCCGCCAGGGCTACGGGGCCGCTCCAGCACAGACCCGGTCGATACCCGTGACCCCCGTCGCAGGACATGCGTCGCCCAAGGCATCCGGGCATCTGCCATCAGCTCCGCGCCATACAACCCTGCCCGCTAGCGGCGCCTTTGACGTCACGGTGGCGGTGCCCGCCTCCACCGCGCCAGGTACTCCCGCCAACGCGGCCGCGGCGCCGGGCACGGTACCGGTCCAGGTCGGCCGGCTGCCGGTGACGCTGAGCGCGCTCCCTGCGGGTCCCGCAGTCCCGCAGTCCCGCGGTCTCGCACCGACCGCCGCTGCCGCTCCTGCCTCGGTGAAGGCGCATGTGCAGGTCGCGGACCAGGCCACCAGCAGCCGGCTGGGAGTGCGGGGTGTCGTGCTCTCGGTGTCCCGCACCGATACCGGGACCGCCGCCCAATCGGCCAAGGTAGCGCTGGACTACCGCGCCTTCGCCGACGCGTACGGGGCGGGCTGGGGATCGCGCCTGAAGCTGTACGCCATGCCCGCATGCGCGCTGACCACACCGCAGGTGGCTGCATGCCGCACCCAGACGCCGCTGGTCACCACGAACACCGCTAAGAGCAACCAGGTCTCAGCGGTGGTTCCGCTCGCCGCGGCAAGTCCGACCAACACGGGCTCTGTCCGTAGTGCGGCTGTGGCCGGTTCGGCGTCCACCTCCGGGACGATGGTGCTGGCGGCGCAGGCCACCGGCTCAGGCGACGGTGGATCCTTCACCGGTGCCAGTCAGTTGACCCCCGACGGGCAGTGGTCCGGCGGCTCGGGGGCCGGCGGCTTCTCGTGGTCCTACCCGATCAGCATTCCCACCGTGCCCGGCGGCCTGCAGCCCACGGCGGGACTGGGCTACAACTCGCAGGCCGTGGACGGCCGCACCTCTGCCACCTCGCCGCAGGCAGGCTGGGCCGGTGACGGATGGTCAGACTCCCAGAACTACGTCGAACGGGACTTCACGCCCTGCTCGCAGGACTCCAACTCCACCAACAACACCCCCAAGACCGGGGACATGTGCTGGTCGGACGCGGCCGACACGCTCACCCTGTCGCTGAACGGCTCCTCCACCACCCTGGTGCACGACGCGTCCGGCGGCTGGCGCCCGCAGAGCGACAACGGCGAACAGATCCAGGTCAAAACCGACACCGTCAACGGCGACAACAGCAACCAGTACTGGGTCGTCACCACCGGCGGCACCTCCTACTACTTCGGCCTGAACCGGCTCCCGGGCTGGACCACGGGGGCGGCGACCACCAACTCGGTGGACACCGTCCCGGTCTACGGCAACGACCCAACCGAGCCCTGCCACGCGGCCACCTTCGCAGCCTCCTCGTGCAACCAGGCCTACAAGTGGCACCTGGACTACGTGGTCGACTCGCACCAGGACGCGGTCAGCTACTGGTACCAGCAGGCCACCAACTACTACGGCGCCGACAACGGCACCACCCCGGTCTCCTACATCCGCGACAGCTGGCTGGACCACGTCAGCTACGGCCAGCGGGCCGGACACGTCTACGACAGCGCCCAGCCGCCGGCCGCGCAACTGCACTTCGACGTCTCCGAGCGCTGCGACACCAGCGGCGGCTTCGACTGCAGCACTGCGGTCCTGAACTCCTCGAGTGCCCCGCACTGGCCCGACGTGCCCTACGACCAGAACTGCCCCTCAACGGGGACGTGCAACAACCACGGCGCCTCGTTCTGGACCACCAAGGAACTGACCGGGATCCGCACCACCGCCCTAGTGGGCACCACGCAGACCCCGGTGGACTCCTGGGCGCTCAGCTACTCCTTCCCGCCGACCGGCGACGCGACCCCACCATCGCTGTGGCTCACCCAGATCCAGCGCACCGGCCAGGTCGGAGGCACCGCCCAGCTGAAGCCGGTGATTTTCACCCCGCGGATGATCGCCAACCGGGTTTCCTCGCTGACCGGCTACCAGCCGATCACCCGCGGACGCCTGTACAAGGTCACCACCGAGACCGGCAGCGTCATCCAGGTCAACTACGCCAACTACCAGGCCGCCTATGGCACCAACCCCGCCATCCCGGCCTGTGACAACCGGGTGGGCACCAGCGTGGTGCTTCCGGGCGAGGACACCAACACCTGGCTGTGCTACCCGGCGTACTGGACCCCGCCGGGCCTGACCGTCCCGATCCTGGACTGGTTCAACAAGTACGTGGTCACCACGGTCACCCAGACCGACCCCACCGGCGGCGGCGCCACCACCGAGACCGACTACAACTACGCCGGCGGCGGTGCCTGGCACTTCGACGACAGCCCCGGCACCCAGGCCCAGTACCGCACCTGGGACCAGTGGCGCGGCTTCGCCCAGGTCGACACCCGCACCGGCGCCCCCGGCACGGGATCGACCCTGAAGTCGGCCCTGTTTTTCCGCGGCATGGACGGCGACAAGACCAAGACCGGCACGCGCAGCGTCACCCTAAACGACCACGCCGCCGACGACCCCCAGGCCGACCACAACGAGTACGCCGGCCAGACCTTCGAGACGCTGTCGTACAACGGCGACGGCGGAGCGCTGCTGGGCGACACCGTGACCGACCCCTGGCTGGGCCCGGTCACCGCCACCCAGGACCGCACCGCGGCGGGCCTGGGCCCGCTGACCGCACGCCAGGTCAACACCACCCGGGTACGCACCACGACCACCAAGGCCGACGGCAAACCGCGCACCACCGAGACCGACACCACCTTCGACGCCGGCTCCGGGCTGCCCACCCAGGTCGACGACAAGGGCGACACCTCCACCAGCAGCGACGACAAGTGCGTGCGCACCACCTACGCCAAGGACGCCAGCGGCAACCTGCTGCCCGACCCGGTCCGCATCACCACCCTGTCGGTGTCATGTGGCGCCACCCCGGTGTATCCGCAGAACCTGGTCAGTGACGAGCAGGTGTTCTACGACGGCTCCACCACTGCCGGCACCGCCCCCACAGCGGGCGACGTCACCCGCGTCGACAAGGCCAGCGTGGTCGCCGCCGACGGCACCCCCACCTGGACGACGGTCGACCGCAGCAGCTTTGACCAGTACGGGCGCGAGATCTCTTCGACCAACGGCGACAACCGCGTCACCACCACCGCCTACCTTCCGGCTACCGGTGCCTCACCGACCGAGGTCGACGTCACCTTGCCGCTGGTCTCGGGTCAGACCGCCGGGTTCAAGAGCTCCACGTTCTACGACCCCACCCGCGGTGAGACCACCAAGACCGTGGACGCCTCCGGTCTGGTCACCACCTCCACGTACGACCCGCTGGGCCGGCTGACCGGGGTTTGGGCCCCCGGGTTCAGCCAGACGGCCAACCCCAACCAGCCCAACACCCGCTACAGCTACAACCTGACCAACGCCGCACCCTCCACCGTCACCACCCAGGTGCTGAATAACGACGGCACCTACCGCAGCCAGATCTCGCTGTACGACGCGATGCTGCGCCCGGTGGAGACCCAGACCGGCACCGTGGACGGCGGCCGGAACATCACCGATACGTTCTACGACTCCCACGGCTGGGTCCAGAAGACCGACAACGCCTACTACAACAGCGGCGCCCCCTCCACCACTCTGGTCCAGGCGCCCGACAACCAGGTCCCCTCCTCCTCAGGCACCGTGTATGACGGGATCGGGCGTCCGACCGACCAGATCGCCTACCACCTGGCCACCCAGACCTGGGACACACAGACCACCTATGCGGGCTCGGACCGCACCGACGTCACCCCGCCGCAGGGCGCCACCAAGACCTCCACGATCACCGACGCCCGCGGTCACACCACCCAGCTCCTGCAGTACCAGCCCGGCAGCACTACCCCGGACACCGTCACCTACGGTTACGATCCCTCGGGCAACCAGATATCGCAGACCGACCAGGCCACCGCGACCATCCCCGCGCACACCTGGACCTCCAGCTATGACCTGCTCGGGCGCAAAATCTCCAGCACCGACCCCGACACGGGTACCACCACGACCGTGTATGACAACGCCGGACTGGTGACGTCGACCACCGACGCTCGCGGACGCAAGATCTCGTACAACTACGACGAGATGGGACGCAAAACCGCAGCCTTCGACACCACCACCACATCCATCAAGAGCAGCGCCAACAAGCTTCAGTCCTACGTTTACGACTCCCTGGCCAAGGGCCAGCCCACCTCCTCGAGCAGCTACTACAACGGCAACGCCTACACCACCGCGGTCTCCGGCTACGACACGCACGGCTGGACCCAGGGCACCTACACCACCGTCCCCACTTCCGAGGGCGCCCTGGCCGGCACCTACAGCACCTCCTACACCTACAGCTACACCGGCCAAGTCACCTCCTACACCGACAGCGCAGCCGGCAACCTCGCGTCCGAGACCATCGGCTACGGCTACGACCAATACGGACAGCAGACCAGCGCCTCCTCCGCCTCGTGGGACTACCTCGACAAGGTCGCCTACAACGAACTCGGCCAACCCCTGCGCCTGACCTACGGGCCCTCGACCAACTTCGCCCAACAGACGCTGGGTTGGGATGACCAGACCGCACGCCTGACCAACTCCACCGTGGTCACCGGCTCTGGGTCGACTACCGTCGACAACACGAGCTACGCGTACGCCAACAGCCAGGTCTCCGCCGGATCGGGACTGATCACCTCGATCACCGATCAGCAGAACCCCGGCGGCACCGGCGCCGCCACCGACACCCAGTGCTACGGCTACGACTACCTGCAGCGCCTCACCTCGGCGTGGACCGGCACCGACGCCTGCGCCGCCACCCCCGCGGTCGGGAACTCGCCCAGCGTGGGCGGCCCCAACCCCTACTGGCGGTCCTGGACCTACGACCAGCAGGGCAACCGGCTCACCCAGGTCAACCACGACATAGCCGGCGTCACCGCCAACGACGTCACCACCACCAACACCCCCGTCGGCGGCACCGGCAACACCGCCACCGGCACCAACCCCGGATCCCCGGCCCACGGCCTGGTCAAGGCCTCCGGTAGCAACGCCGCCGGAGCCATCGCCGGATCCACCATCAACTACACCTACGACGCCTCGGGCAACACCACCAGCCGCACCAGCCAGGCCGGCACCGACACCCTCACCTACGACACTGAGGGCAAACTCTTCTCCCTGGCCACCACCGGCTCAACAACCGAGACCACCAACTACCGCTACGACGCCTCAGGCAACCTGCTGATCCGTCAGGACAACCAGGCCACCACCCTGTTCGTCGGCGACGAGGAAATCACCCTCAACCAGGGCGCAACCCAGGCCTCCGCGGTGCGCTACATCGCCGTGGCCGGCATGACCGTCGCCGTCCACGACGCCACCGGCCAGGTCTTCTACACCATCCCCAACCAGCAGGGCACCAACCAGCTGGAAATCAGCGCCTCCAACACCGCCTCGGTCAACCGCCGCTCCTACACCCCCTTCGGCCAGGACCGCACCAGCCCCACCTTCAGCTGGATGGGCGACAAGGGCTTCGTCGGCGGACAACGCGACGACACCACCGGCCTGACCAACCTCGGCGCCCGCGAATACGACCCCTCCACCGGCAAATTCCTCTCCCCCGATCCCTTGATCGCCTCCGGGGACCCGCAGCAGTGGAACGCCTACGCCTACGCCAACAACAGCCCCGTCTCCAAGACTGATCCCGAGGGCCTAGTCACGAGGATCACCGACGGCGACGGCAACCCGCAGTGGATCGTCACCGGAGCACGCAACTCCGCCCAGGACAACCAGAGCTGGGGCGGTCGGGATCTCGGGCAAGGCGACGGATCAGGCAAGACCACAGTCGCGCAAGCCACCGCGGACCAGCAGGCTGCCCAAGCCGAAGCCGCAGCCCAAGCCCGCGCTGCCGCCACCGCCAGCGCCGTAGCAGCGGCTGCGAAGGCCAACAAGGAAGGCCTGCTCCACAAGATCATCAGTCTGGTGGGCGACCTGATCGGCGTCACCGATGCGGTCAACTGCTTCACCAAGGGCGACGTCATGGGCTGTATCAGCACCGCCCTCAACTTCGTCCCCTGGGGCAAGATCTTCAAAGCCATGAAGGTCGGCGTTGAAGCCTTCAAGGTCTGGCACGCCATCGAGCACGCCGAAGAAGCAATCAAGGGCGCCGAAGACATCGAACACGCCGCCGTCGCCGCCGAAGACGGAGCGAGAGCTGAAGCCGAAGCCGCCAACGCGGAGGTCGCCGCAGCCAAGCAAGACGCAGCCGCCGGCTGCCCCGCCGGTGCGCACAGCTTCATCGCCGGCACCCAGGTCGCAATGGCAGATGGTTCGACCAAGAAGATCCAAGACATCCATGCCGGGGACCTAGTCCTGGCCACCGACCCGCAGACCGGCCTCTCCAGGCCCGAGACCGTCGTCCAACTGATCACCACCACCACCGACCACGACTTCACCCAACTCACCCTCGCCACCACCGGACACGGAGCCCACGCCCCCCCGGCCAAGGACAGCAACAGCAAGACCAACCAGGCGACACACCCCAAGACGGCCGTCATCACGACGACCTGGCACCACCCCTTCTGGAACGCCACCACCCACCAGTGGACCAACGCAAGCCAACTCACTGCGGGCACCCAGCTCCGCCAGCCCGACGCCACCACCCCCAACGTCACAGTCGTCCGCAATTACCACGCCACCGCCACCACCTACGACCTCACCGTCACCGAACTCCACACGTACTATGTACTGGCAGGCACCACGCCGGTATTGGTTCACAATGACAGTGGCAACTCTGTTTCGGTTGATGATCTGACATCAGCGCAGCAGTCCAACTACAAGCGGTACATAAAGAAGCTTCCTGCCGCTGCTCTCGATACCGAAATTACGTCGGCAGGCGACGGTGCAGTGCAGTTTGAGACGCGTGTCCCGGGTCGGGTTCCGGGCTCCTATGCCCTTTACGCTAAAATCGTAAATGCGGCCGGAGACACTACTGCCTACAATAAAACAACCGTGGTTCCCGATGGCTCGGTTGCTCACGTCAAAGACAAGTTCAATCCATCTCACCCGCCGTGCTGACAGATTTCGCTGGAGGAGCTCGATATGACACTAGATGAATCGCATCGAGCCCGCGCTGATGCGCTTCGATCGGTGGTAGGCATCAGGGGTGATCTTAGAACTGCATGCGCTGATTTGGCGGCTTTCGGTTGGGATTCAAGTCACGAGCTGATTGAACTCACCAGATCGGACGCAATTCGAGTCCTGGAGGCAGTCCTGAGCGGTGAACTGCGGCCGGAAGAATGGAGGCTATGGGCCGAGACGCTGGAAGGTCGCGACGACCTCGCATTCGAGGGCGGACATGCTGATCTTCTCAAGGAGTTTCTGCTCGAGTCGGCAACACCAGAGATATTCGATCCGCTGACAGCAGAGGTTGCAACGCACTGGCTCTCGCAGCTCGGATAGGGAACGTTCGTTCCCATGGGATCTGGGTACAGTTCAGAGGCTCTCTCGGAGTGATCCGAGAGGGCCTCAGTCGTTGCGTAGGCATGGATTGGGCCTGCGAGAATGACTAAGGGCACCGGACACGTACTCTGTACTGGCCGGGACGACGCCGATCTTGGTGCACAACACCAATGGCTGCGATCCGCTGCAGACCTATGCTGATTCACAGCGTGAGGTTTACGGTACGAAGTTCGCGTCTGAATACACGTCGCCATCAGGTGCCAAGTACTACAGCACGAACCGGCACGGAACTGCGGGCGCGATATCCGACACGCCCGAACTTAAACGGCGATCGAAGATGCGGGTCACCCAGGGCCCCGGAGAAGTAGGGGAATGTCGCGTTTAACCTGGTCGCGGAAGGCGAGTGCCCCGACGTGAGGCGAGCACGGTCCCGTGGATCATGGAGTTCTCTACGCTTCAAGATCCGCAAGGCTGCCGTGCTCGTTGCCCCATCATCGCTCATGTCCCCGACGCCGGACGTCGCGCCCTTCCTCGCGTCGGCCGTGTTGCCGCTCCGCGCGACGTCGGCAGTTCCGGAAGGCCTGCTCGACCACCTAGTCCGGGTGCCTGACCCGCGGGATCCGCGCGGGGTGCGCTACCGATTGGCGACGCTGCTGGCGATCGGGGTGTGCGCGATGAGCGCGGCAGGCCACAACTCCCTTGCTGCGATGGCGGAGTGGGGGCGCCGCTGCGGCCAGGAGGAGCTGCGGCGGCTCGGGTGCCCCTTCGACCCGTTCACCGGCCGCCACCGCGTCCCGGACGAGCGCACCCTGCGCGACGCCTACGGCAAGGTCGACCCAGGCGAACTCGCCGCGGCCGGCTTCGCCGGCCTGGCCGCGCTTACCCGCCCCGAACCCGCTCGGCTCACCCCGGACGGCGTACCGGAGCGCGAACAGCGCCGCGCCCACCGCACCGCTACCGCCAGCCCGTTACCCAAGCCGCGTCGGACCGCCGTGGCCGTGGACGGCAAGTGCCTGCGCGGCGCCAAGCGCCCCGACGGCAGCCAGATCTTCATCCTGTCCGCCCTGCGCCACAGCGACGCCGTCACCCTCGCGGCCCGCGAGATAGGCGCCAAGACCAACGAGATTCCCGAGTTCGCCCCGCAACTGGACCAGGTCGACGATGCCGACCCGGCAGGCGCGGTCGTCACGGTGGACGCCCTCCACGCCCAACGCGCCCACGCCACCTACCTGGTGAACCAGCGCGGCGCCCACTACCTGCTCACCGTCAAGAACAACCAGCCGACCCCGGCCCGCCAACTCCAGCGGCTGCCCTGGAAGGACGTGCCCGTCCTGGACCGCTCCACCAGTCGCGGCCACGGCCGCGAAGAGGTCCGCGAGGTCCAGGTCGCCTCCGTGGACGGCCTGCTCTTCCCCCATGCCAAGCAGGTCGTCCGGATCCGCCGCAGGCGCCGCCGCCTCGGCACGAGGAAATGGACCAGCGAGACGCTCTTCGCCGTCACCGACCTCGCCGCCCACCAGGCCAGCGCCCAGGAAATCGCGACCTGGGCCCGCGGCCACTGGACCATCGAGAACAGCGTCCACTGGATCAGAGACGTGACGTTCGGCGAGGACGCCAGCCAGGTCCGCACCCGCAACACCCCCACCGTGATGGCGGTCCTGCGCGACATCGTCCGAGGCACCCTCCGACTCGCCGGCTACGACAACACCGCCAGCGTGCGACGTGCCCACACAGCGCCAGCCCAGGCCCTCAGACTCCAGGGCATCCCATGATCAAATCGGACATTCCCCTACTTCTCCGGGGCCCTGGCTATTGCCCTGACGTAAGAACATGGAGCAGGCAATGGCTGCTGTTGACAACGCCAGGAACTTTGTGCGTAAGGGCGTTGTGGCGGTTGTTGCTGCAGCTATCGGCGTCGGTCTGGCGATCGCAGCGACCAGCGCGGCCGACCGGCCGGCGACCACCCATCAGGCCGACGTGGGCTGGAACTCCGCCACCCAGCCGCAGGCCTGACGGCATTCTCCGCGCTGCAGACAGCAACTCCGGCCGCAGATAAAGGATCTGACATGGAAATACCCAACCCGGTCCTGCATATTGGCTGGGATCCGCGGCCCATCGGTGCGCTGCACCGGGCCGGCGCAGAAGTGACCTGCATCGTGCCGGCCAAGGACGCGCCGGCTGTTCGCGCGGCAGGCGCCGCTGCCATCGTGGTGGCGGATCCGGGCAGCGTCGAGGACATCCTCGGTGGTCTGGCCCGAAGCGCCCTCAGCCCTTCGGATTTCGGCGCGATTTGCAGCGCCAACGAGTTCTACCTCGTACAGGCGGCCGCTGTCGCCGAGGTCGGCGGGGCGCTCGGCGCCGGATCGCTGCCCACCTTGGCCATGCGGGACAAGTTCGTCCAGAAGGACATGCTGCGCCGGGCGGGTGTACGGACCGCGGGCCACACACTGGTCGAGAGCTTGGAGCGACTGGACGTCACGACGGTCGGCTTTCCCCAGGTGCTCAAGCCGCTGCATGGCGCGGGGGCCCTACACACGGTGGTTGTGCGCGACGAGGAAGGGCTCCGGCAGGCAATCGAGGCGGCCCGTCAGGTCTGTGACGGCCCTTGGCTGCTGGAGGAGTACGTCCCCGGCCAGGAGTATTTCATCGACGGCGTCGTCCGCGGCGGCGAGGTGCTCGCCTTCTCGCTCTCCCGGTACTTCCAGAACATGATCGAGTGTCATGGAGGCGGCGTTGTTGCCTATCAGACGCTGCCAGAGCACGAAGCCCCCGCCCTATACACGGAATCCCGCGCGCTGACTGAGGCCGCGTTCAAAGCGCTTCAGTTCCAGGATGGCGTCTTCCACCTGGAGGTCTTCTGGGACGGGGTCGAGGCGGTGTTCGGCGAGTGCGCGGCCCGCGTCGGCGGCGGGCGTGCGGACCGGGTATTCGAGCTCACCTTCGAGGTGAACCTGCACGACGAGTGGGCGCTGGCGGCGCTGGGCCTGCCGTCAGGCATCCAGGACGAGCCGCTGCGGTCGACTGAGTCGTACGGCGGTCTCAACCTGCAGTGCCAGCAGGGCCTGGTGGTCTCGGTCCCGACCACGGAGGAGACCCTGGCGCTGCCGGGCGTAGTCGAGGTCGACATCTATGTGGCCCCGGGCGGCGTCACGCCGGACTTCCACTCGGCCAGCCACATGCGCGCGGGCCAAGCCGTCCTCAGTGGTGCGGATACACAGGAGGTCGCCGAACGGATCGCCGGTCTGAGCACCTGGTTCCAGGACAGCGTCGAGATCGTTCCCGCCGTCGGTTGATCCAGAGGAGCGCATCCGTGGAGGACTACCTCAGCAGCACTATCAGGGCGTACGACCAGAACCCTGCACGTTACGAAGCGGCGACCCAAGGGATGACCCAGCAGCCGAACTGGACGCCTTCATGGCCCTCGTCGCCGACCCGTCCGGACGCGTGTTGGACGTGGGCTGCGCATTCGGGCGGGACACCGCACTGCTGGCCGAGCGGGGCCTGCGGGCCGAGGGTGTCGACCTGTCGGCTGGCTTCGTCGAGCGCGCCCGCCAGCTCCACCCCACTCTCACCTTTGGTCGGATGGACGCCCGCAAGCTGGAGTTCCCCGACCGGACCTTCGCTGGTGTCTGGTGCCAGGCCACACTGCTCCACCTCAGGGATGGGGATGTCGCCACTGCGTTCGCCGAGTTCTTCCGCGTTCTCGCTCCCGGGGGTGGTCTCTTCGTCAGCTTCAAGGAAGGTATAGGCGAGGAGCAGATTGTTGAGCGGTTCAGCAGCGACAGCGCCCGCTTCTACAGTTACCAGACGGTCCCGCAGGTCGCCGCGATGCTTCGGGAAGCAGGCTTCGAGGTGGCGTCGGTGGAGCGCTCGAACGAGTTCGAGCGCTTCGGTCCCGGCTACCGGGACTTGACCTGGATCCACGCCTATGCGACCAAGGCCGAGGTTGTTTGATGGTCCACCGCGTTGACGCGTGACCACGCTACCGGAGAGGAGGACCGTACCGATGGCCTGGCAGCGTGCCCAGATTCTCCTGGCCCCAGTGGCGCGGTGGCTGCTGACGCTCCTGCTGGGGGCGACGGACCTGCTGCTCAAGTGTCTCGTGGGCAGCGGACGTTCATAGCCGATGCGCGGGGCAACGAAGTTCAGCGGCGGGGAGGTATCTGGAGGCTCGGTAGGTGATGACGCTTCGTGTCCGTAGGGCTGGTTGCCGGGACCGGGTGGGTGGGAGGACTTCCTCTTCTGGCTCGGCGCGGACAGGAAGAAGGCCAAGAGGGTCACGCGCCTGATCGGGGAGATCCGGCGGGATCCGTTCACGGGCGCGGGTAAGCCTGAACCGCTCAAGGGGGATCTGTCCGGCTACTGGTCGCGCCGAATCGACGATGAACACCGGCTCGTCTATCGGACTGACGACAAGGAAGTGAAGATCCTCAAGGCTCGCTACCACTACAGCGACTGAAGTCGGCGCTGCGGCCGTCGACGGTGCTGGATCCGTGCTGGATATTTCGGCCGAATCCGACGTTTCCGCAGGTGACTGCGCTGCACGGGGCATTCCGCTTCAACGTCTAGTGCCCGCCATGGCACGGGTGGTGACAATTCACCAAATCTGCAGGTGAGAGGTAGTTTGCGCATATGCCAACCTGCCCCGTTTCACCACCCGTGCTGGATATGTGCTGGATAAAATGACGCCCCGTCAGCGGTTTCGTCCCACGTCATCACTCCTCTTCATCACTACGGTGCTGGATATGTGCTGGATATCGGCGATCTTGAAGCCGCCACCGAGACCCGATCTGACTGCCGATCAGGGCCGCGAGGCGCGCCGGATCGGGGGTGCGAAAGACGCTCTGGTTTCTGCGTAGGTTCGCATCCCCGGCG
Source organism: Streptacidiphilus sp. MAP12-16 (assembly GCF_041262165.1). Lineage (NCBI taxonomy): Bacteria > Bacillati > Actinomycetota > Actinomycetes > Kitasatosporales > Streptomycetaceae > Streptacidiphilus > Streptacidiphilus sp. MAP12-16. Next base: position 194,630 of record NZ_JBGCBY010000004.1, on the reverse strand, counting down.
GGGCGCTCTGTGCATCCATCCACGCCGGGGCGGATCCTGGGTTGCGGATCCTTCGCTCCGTTGGGATGGCATGATCGGCCTGCATGGCCTGAGGTTTTTGGGTGCCATGACCGAGGAGAGGTGATGACGATGCCCATTACTGCGCATCGGGCGGCCCACGCCAGGTCCCGCTCATTGACCCGGAGACCGACAAGCTGATCAACCGGGGTGCGCACTCTCTCGGATGGTCTGGCCAGGCATAGGAAGCAGCCCGGCTACCGCGCCCCGGCGTCTCCGCGCCATCGTGAAGGAGCCGGGGCGCGACGTGCGCGTCCCGCACCGCCCCGCATCGGACAGCCACTGAAGGAGCAGCCGACCATGGACGGCGACCTCGAGATGATCTACGACGGCGACGGCCTGGCTGTCTTCGGGAACTCCACGGCCGTCGAACGCTTCCTCGTCTCCGAAGGGCTGCCGTCGAAGGACCTCGAACTGCACCGGCTCGGCCCCGCCCTCGGCAAGGCTGCCGGAGTCGCGCAGACAGGCTCCGAGATCGCCGCCAACTCCGGTCGCTGGGTGAAGCTGACCAAGGAGTCCGCGCAGCTCGTCGACCAGTACGGCCTGAGGCAGAGCTCCCAGACCGGTCTCAGTACGGGTGTGGTCAAGGGAAAGCACGGCCAGATCAGAGGGTTCGTCCAGTTCGCGCGTAATCCCAGATCGTTCCTGACCAACCCTGCGCTCCTGGCCGGCGCCGCGGGGATCATGGCGCAGCTGGCGATGCGGCAGGCAATGGACGAGATCACCGACTATCTCGCCGTGATCGACGAGAAGATCGGCGACGTGATCCGCGCCCAGAACGACCTCGCGCTGGCGGCGATGATCGGAGTGGACCTCGTGATCGAGGAGGCCATGACCATCCGTGCGGAAGTGGGCCGGGTCTCCGAGGTGACGTGGTCGAAGGTGCAGACCGCACCGATCACCATCGCGGCCACCCAGGGATACGCCCTACGGCGGCTCGACGCACTCGCCGAGAAGGTCGAGAGCAAGTCCACGATCGGCGATCTCGCCACGGCGTCTAAGGAGGCCCAGGCCAAGGCCCGGGAGTGGCTCGCAGTCCTGGCCCGTTGCTTCCAACTCCAGGACGCCGTAGCCGTGATCGAACTCGATCGGGTACTGGACGCGGCTCCGGACGAACTGGACCGGCATCGGCTCGGCCTTCGGACGGCCCGACAGAACCGGCTGGAACTCATATCCAGGAGCACCGAGGGCCTCCTGGCCCGCATGCACGGGGCCGCCGGCGTGGCCAACGAGAAGGTGTTGTTCCACCCGACGGCGTCCCACGAGGTCGTGCATGCGCGCAACCACGTCGAGGCCTCCGTCGTCGACTTCCACGGGCGGCTCGGGATCGAGAGTGGTCGGCAGTCCTTGGAAGCCAGGCGATGGATGGACGCGGCCACGGAGGCGAAGGACAAGGCGCTCGAGATCGGAGCGGCGCAGGTCGATGCCGCCCAGCGCATCGGCAACGAGACCTTCGACCGGGCCAGAGCGGCGACAGGTAAGCTCTCCGACGAGATCACTGGCTGGGCGCTGCGTCTGCGCGGGAACGACGACGAGGACTGAGCGAGCGACGGCCCGGTGTGGTACTCCGCGCATGAGCACCTCGAACACCATGCGCCTTCCGACTGGCCCACCGAGCGCCACCGCCACTGGCCTGGAACCAGCAACCCCCACCTGCTGATGAAAGGGCAGACCGCGATGCGCACCCACCACCCCTGCGTCACCACCTCAAGCCTGAAGGACGCCTTCGCCGCAGTCGGCTTGACGATGCAGCAGGTCCACAGGAAGCGCATGGCGGTGCGTCGCTGATGCCGAACCGGCGCATCAGGTGTAGGCGGCCAGTAAGTTTCGCGGGCCCCGTAGAGGATCCGGACATCACCGCAGCCCACCCCGAACGCACCACTGGTGGTGCTAGCGGCCACGGACTTCTTGCCATGGGCCTGTGGCGGGCTGCGACAGGAGACGGCGAGTGACGGCATGCACCGTGGACAAGATCACGGAAGATGGGCGCAGACACCCCGAACCGACTGGCCAGCAGCCCGGCGCCACTGAAGTCCACAGGCCACAGCTGCTCAGCGCTGGTTGTGGTTCGTGTGCTTGAGTCCCATGGCATGCGGGGGAGCGGGCATGTTGCAGGGCGCAATCCAAGGCTGACTGGTGGTACGACATTTGGGTACGGGAGTGGTACCGTAGAGAGGTGCCAGTGGGGAAGTGCAACATAGGAGGTGGCGGGCATGACAATCAGTGCCAGCGAGGCCCGTTCTCGGCTGTTCCCCCTCATACAGCAGGTCAATGACGACCATGCGCCGGTGCGGATTGCATCCAAGGCGGGCGACGTCGTACTCATGTCTGCCGAGGATTTCGATTCGTGGCAGGAGACGATCTATCTCCTGCGTTCGCCGGCCAATGCCCGGCGCCTCATGGAGGCCGTCGCCCGCGACAAGGCGGGGTACACAGTCGTCGCCAAGACGATGGCTGAGTTGGAAGCCCTGGCCGGTGACGTGTGAGCAGTGTCCATTTCGACCCGGGTGCGTGGGAGGACTTCCTCTTCTGGCTCGGCGCGGACAGGAAGAAGGCCAAGAGGGTCACGCGCCTGATCGGGGAGATCCAGCGGGATCCGTTCACGGGCGCGGGCAAGCCTGAACCGCTCAAGGGGGATTTGTCCGGCTACTGGTCGCGCCGAATCGACGATGAACACCGGCTCGTATATCGGGCTGACGACAAGGAAGTGAAGATCCTCAAGGCTCGCTACCACTACAGCGACTGAAGTCGGCGCTGCGGCCGTCGACGGTGCTGGATATTTCGGCCGAATCCGACGTTTCCGCAGGTGACTGCGCTGCACGGGGCATTCCGCTGCGACGTCTAGTGCCCGCCATAGCGACGTCGCCGGAGTGCTGATCGTGCCCTCATCGTTGTACGGGGTGGCCGAAAGGTAGCCGCCTCCCTTGGTCTGGGCACAGTGGTGTTGAGGACTATGCCCGTGATCGCCGAGTTCGGCTGGCTGGTATCTGTGTTGAAGCCCAAGGGCAGCGCGATCGCCTCGTTCGCGAGCATCGGCCCATCGAGGACGAGGAGGTTGAGAAGTCGCCGGGCAACCTCTCAACCGTATGGGATTTTCCCGAGCCGAGCCCCGGGCTGCGGGTGCCTCGGGACTACACCTACGTCCGAGTCCGGGCACGGCGGCCCACCGCTCCCTTGGCGGCCGTGCGGAGCGGGCATGGCGCGCCCTTGGTCTTCCACGATCGCACCGGTACCAGGGCCATGGAACCGACGGAGCTCCGCGACTTCACCGTCTGGCTTCACCGTAGGAACCGGACATAGTCCTTTCCAGGCCTGAACGGCTCCGCACTCAGAATCCGTCGGCCCTGTGGAACGGACCGCACGGCCTGTTGACTATTCCGGGCAGCGGTGGAGGGTCCCGGCGGCCATGGCGCTGTCGCGTTGCACGGGCCCGGCTGGATGTGCGCCGTCGCGCCCCCCACGTGCGCCTTCAAGACCGATCGCACACGGTACGCCAGAACAGGGAATCGACAGACCGACGCGGCCTTGGAAAGGTGAATCGAGACCTCCGCGACACGCACGTGTCCGCCGGTCTGGCCTGCGGCTCGCCGGTCCCCCCACACAAAGGTGACAGCCTTGCCCATATCCATGCCCGCGGTGATCCCGCTCTTCACCCGGTTCGGTCCAACCTCGCCGAAGGACGGCTCCACTCCCATTGGTGCCCCGCCGCTCGCACCTACGTACGGCTACGGCATCTGCCGCAACTGGAATCTCTGCGGGTGCCAGGGATACCGCGGCAACGGCGTGCAGACCTGCCAGTCCTGCGGTCACGGGTTCGGAGCCCACTTCTGACGTACTGATACCCGGCAGGCTCCAGGATCCCCTGATGGCCCCTCTGTCAGGGTTCTGGACCGGGTCATCAACCGCCAGGTCCAATCGCGGCAGCGAGCCTGAGTGCTCGCCCGCTGACGTCCCCCAGCGCGAGGTGGCCTGGACCGCAACGGCTGCGGCCAGGCTCACCTCGCTTGCCGTGCTGTTGCTGCTGTGGCGAGGACGGTCAGGGCCAGGCAGAGGGCATGGCGGCCCTTCCCCTGAACCCGAACGGCCCCGCCTTCGAGGATGCGGCGGGGCCGCGGCCCGATGGTCATCGCGAGGCCCTGCGCAGCAGGTACTCCCGCTCCGGCAGGCTCAACGTGAGCCTCGCGGCGCGCCGGTAGTGCTCGCGGGCCTGCTCGTGCTCACCGGCCAGGTCGAGCAGGTGCCCGCGCACCGCGTCCAGCCGGTAGTGGCCGGCGACCCGCTTGTCGCCGTCGAGCGTGGCGAGCAGGGCCAGCCCCTCGACCGGGCCGTGCACCATCGCGGTCGCGATCGCGCGGTTCAGGGTGACCATCGGGTTCGGCGCGGTCCGATCCAGGATCTTGTAGAGGACCAGTACCTCGGCCCAGTCCGTCTCCTCGGTGGACGGCGCCTCGTCGTGGATCGCGGCGATGGTGGCCTGCAACAGGTACGGCCCGGCCGGCGCCTTGGGCAGAGTGCCGGAGACCAGCGCGACGCCCTCCTCGATCCGGGCGCGGTCCCAGAGGCTGCGGTCCTGCTCGGCGAGCGGCACCAGCACGCCGTCAGCGCTGCGTGTCGCCCGCCGGGCATCGGTGAGCAGCATCAGCGCGAGCAGACCGGCGACCTCGCCGTCGTCCGGCAGCAGCCGGTGCACCTCGCGGGCGAGGCGGATCGCCTCCGCGGCCAGTTCGACCCGTTGCAGCTCGGGCCCGGAGGTGGCGGTGTAGCCCTCGTTGAAGATCAGATACAGCACCTGTAGCACCGCCGGGAGCCGCTCGGGGCCGTCCGGGAAGCCCGTGCCCTTGATCGTCTGCTTCGCCCGGCTGATCCGCTGCGCCATGGTGGCCTCCGGCACCAGGAACGCGTGCGCGATCTGGTGGGTGGTGAGGCCGCCGACCGCCCGGAGCGTCAGCGCCACCTGCGAGGGCGCCGACAGCTTCGGGTGGCAGCACAGGAACAGCAGGCGCAGCGTGTCGTCGAGGTGCCGGGACGGGTCGTCGTCCGGCAGCGGCTCCATGCTGACGGTCAGTTCGCGCTCCCGGCGGGCTGCCTCGCTGCGCCAGTGGTCGGTCAGCCTGCGGCCGGCAACCGTGACCAGCCAGCCTGCGGGCCTGCTCGGCACGCCCTGCTCCGGCCACTGGACCGACGCTGCGAGCAGCGCCTCCTGAACCGCGTCCTCGCAGGCTTCGAACTGCCCGTGGCTGCGGACGAGCGTGCCGAGGACCTGCGGCGCCAGGGCGCGCAGCAGGTCCTCGATCTCACCGCTGATCTCACCGCTCACGGACGACCGCTCACAGATCGGCGCCGTAGGAGAACATCACCGGGCGGATCTCGATCGACAGGCCCTTGACCCGGGTGTCCGGGATGAGCTTGGCGATCTCGATCGCGCGCTCCTTGTTCTCGCAGTCGATCAGGTAGAAACCGCCCATGTGTTCCTTGGCCTCGATGAACGGCCCGTCGGTGACGGCGGGCGTGCCGCCGGTGCCGGTGACGACGGTCGAGTTCGCCGGGTCGGCGAGCGCCTGGGTGAGGATGAATTCCCCCGAGTCCTGGACGGTCTTCATGAACTCGCCGTGGCCGTCCATGACGAGCTTCCGCTCGTCCTCCGAGAGGGCGTCCAGAATCTCCGGGTTGACCTGCATGATCAGGAGGTACTTCATGTCCTTGCTCCTTGCGTCGGGTTCCGCCCCGGGGCGGCTCGACAGGGAGTCGGAGCCGTCCGGCGCCTTTCGACATCCCCTGGTGAGCAAATCTAGAAGATCACTGAAAAGGGTGCGCGCCCGATGAGCGCCACGAATGTTCCGCCTCGATGTCCGGGATGAAGCCCGGCCGCAGGAACGAAGCTCAGGGTCCGCTCCGAGTACGCCCACGGAGGGATGCAGGGGAATGGGCCGGAGGGCCGCTCGGGCCGGAGGTGCGACGGGTGAGCTGTCGTCAGTGCTCTGCCGGGGAACCGGCAGGGCCCTGACGACTGTTCGCGGGCGGTGGTTACAGCTCCGCGCCGTAGGACTGGTAGGGCCGGCCCTCGGCCGCGGCGAGTTTCATGCCGGAGCCCCGCTGGAACGGCGAGATGCCGCCCTGGCTCCACGGGCCCACCGAGCCCGCGCTGACCGCCAGTTGGTCCTTGTCGGGGAGGCCCAGGTCGCGTCGCGCCTGGGTGACGGGCAGCTCCGCCAGGCTGAACCAGTCGACGCCGAGGAGGTCGACGCCCGCCCTCGCGCCACGGCGCATCGCATCGCCGAGCCGCAGCGCCACGCCCTCCCCGGACAGGTGCCCGGCGTCGGCTTCGAACAGGCCCGCAGCGCGCTGCAGTTGCCCGGTCTCGAACAGCCCGAGCACCATGGCCAGCAGCGAGAAGCCGCGCGGATCGGGGATGCCCCGCCCGATCAGGCCGAAGACCTCGAGTTCCGACTCCAGTGTCGTGCCGTAGTCGGCCAGCACATGGACCCAGTCGTGCTGGGCGAGATACGGCGGCGCGCTGCCCGGCAACCCGGGGTGGACAAACCCCCGGGCCCGGTAGAAGCGATGGACGCCCAGCCCGAGCGAGCCCTCCGGGCAGTGGGCCAGATCGGCCCAGCGGGCGGCCAGCGCGGGGTCGTCCACCACCTGCTGCCACGGCTCGGTGAGCGCCACCTTGGCGTGCAGCTGCGCGGAGCGGGCGCTGTCCCAGTCCGCGGTGTAGCCGTTGCGCTCGAAGTCGGTGAGGGCCAGTCCCAGCGAGCCCTCGGCGTAGTGCTTGGCCACCTCGCGCATGTCGTCGTCCACGCCCAGCGCGGCCGCGTACTCGCCCACGGCCTCGTACACGTCCGCCGGCGGCGGCGCGAGGACCAGCTCGCCGAGCAGGATCAGCTGCAGGATCCTGGTCCGGAAGATCTCGTTGCGCCGCGCCAGGGCTCGGGCCAATCCCTCGGCGCCGAGCGGCTCGATCCCGTCGGGGTCGACCTCGAAGCCGGTCATCGACCGGGAGATCGCGCGCATCAGCAGCTTCTGAAGCTCGGTCAGGCCGGTGGAACCTGACAGCGCGCCCTTCCAGCCGCGCATGATCACTACTGTCTCGGCGTGGTCCGGCGGCCGCAGGTCGACCTGGTCGGGTCCGGGCATGGGCACGGGCCTGGGTAGGGGCATTGCTGGCTCCTGTCCGCGAGCGGTCCTCGATGGCTCCATTCCCGCAGATCCGCACCGGCGTCGTCCAGTTGTCCGCGCACAGCTCAATCCCTCAGCTGAGTCCCTCAGCGCAATCCGGCAGCGCAATCCCGCAGCGCGGTCATCCGAACGAAACGCGGCACGTACACCGCCCTTCACATGCGCTGCCTAGCGTGGGGCGAGCCGGGCCCGCCTCAAACCCCCACGGAGGCGGGCCCGGCCCGGCCCGCGGGCCGTCTCGGCATAGGCTCGGCTGCTGTGACGGTGAGTGGCGAGAAGCGGATCGTGGTCGGTGGGGCCCTGCTGCACCACGGGCGGGTGCTGGCCGCGCGGCGCAGCGCCCCCGCAGAGGTGGCGGGCCGCTGGGAGTTCCCCGGCGGCAAGGCCGAGCCCGGGGAGACCCCGCCCGAGGCGCTGGTACGGGAGTTGCGCGAGGAACTGGGCGTCGAGGCGCGGGCGCTGGAACGGGTGCCCGGGGCCTGGCCGGTGCGCGCGGATCTCGAACTCCACATCTGGACGGCCGAGCTGGTCTCCGGCACGCCCGCGCCGCTGCAGGACCACTCGGAACTGCGCTGGCTGGCCGCCGCGGAGCTGCACACCGTCGACTGGCTCGACCAGGACCGCTTCGCGCTGCCACGGGTAGCTCTTCTGCTCTCCTAGCTCTTCTGCTCTGCGCAACTTGACCCGCACGGCGGGGTAGCCCAATGTTTAAGGGGGTATGTCAGTATTTGGTCGCCTCCGAGCGGCGACCCGCGACCCGACCCGGACGGGGAGTACGTGACGCAGCCACGCCGCAGGCCGAGCATCGCAGCCGCCCGCGCACGCCTGCGCCGCCGTGCTGTCTCCCGCCGGACCGCGGACCCCGCCCCACCCCGCTCCATCGAGAACCCGGTCGAGGACCCCGCCGAGAACCCCGCCGAGGCTCCGGTCGTACCCGGCACCTTGCTGCGCGGCCGTAGGCCGGAACCCTTCCCCACCGGCGAGCCGGACGACTTCGCCCAGGGGGATTCGCTCCCTGGCAGTCTCCTGGACGTGGTCCGGGTCGCCATCGCCATGCTGGACACCTCGGGACGGGTCGTGCTGTGGAGCCCTGCCGCCGAGGAACTGCTCGGCTGGCCCAGTGAGACCCTGGTCGGCCGCGGCCTGGAAGCCCTCGTCGGCGACGACCCCGAACTGCTCAAGCGCGGGCAGGAGGTGATCGCCCTGGTCCTCCGCGAGGGCGGCTGGCGCGGCCCCGTCGTGATGCGCGACCGCGAGGACGCCAGGATCGTGCTCGACGCGCGGGTGTCGCTGCTGGTCGACGGCGACGGCGTGCCCTACCTGCTGCTGCGGCTCGCCGACGCCAACAAGCTCAGCGCGGTCGAACACGACCTCGCCGTCCAGGACGCCCTGTTCGAGCAGTCACCGCTGGGCATCGCCGTCTTTGACCGCCAGCTGCGCTACGTCCGGCTCAACGAGACGCTCGCCCGGATGAACGGCCTCGCCGTGGCAGACCACCTCGGCCTAACGGTCGGCGAGACCCTGCCCGAGCAGGCCGCCGACGAGGTCAGCACGATCCAGCGGCAGGTGCTCGCCTCGGGAGAACCGGTCGTCGACCTGACCGTGACCGGACCCAATCCGCGCAAGCCGGGGTTCCGCTCCATCTCCTACTCCCGACTGCACGACCGCGCCGGACGGATCCTCGGCGTCACCGGCATGATCATGGACGTGACGGACCGCTACCGGGCCGTCGCCAAGGTCGAAAACGCCCGGCAGCGCCTCGCCCTGCTCAACGAGCTCGGCACCCGCATCGGGGACCTCCTGGACGCCGGTCGGATCGCCCAGGAGCTCGCCGTCGCGCTGGTGCCCGCGCTCGCCGACTTCGCCGGGGTGGTGCTGCTGCAGGCCGTCGCGGACGGCGACGACCTGCCGCGCCACCCGCACACCCGGCTGACTCCGCTCGTCATGACCGGCACCGCAGCGGCCCATCCGGGGCCTGCCGCCGACGCCCTGCTCACCCCCGGCGCGCCGATCACCATGAACGAGGGCTCGCTGTTCGCCCGGGTGCTGCGCAGCGGCTTCGCGGAGCAGGTGGAGTCCCCCGACGTGCTGGAGGAGACCACCGCCCCCGGCGATCCCCGGCTCCGGGCCGCCTACGAGCTGGGCGTGCACTCCATGCTGGTGGTGCCGCTGCGGGCGCGGGGCATCGTGCTCGGCCTGATGGTGCTGAGCCGGGCCGGGCGGCGGGAGGGCTTCGACCGGGACGATCTGGCCTTCGCGGGGGAGCTCGCGGACCGGGCCGGGGCGTCCGTCGACAACGCGCGCCTGTACGCCCGCGAGCGCGCCGCGGCGCTGATGCTGCAGCGCAGCCTGCTGCCGCAGAGCGTGCCGAAGCTGGCGGGCGTCGAGATCGGCTACCGCTACGTTCCGGGCAGCAGCGGCACGGAGGTCGGCGGCGACTGGTTCGACGTGATCCCGTTGCCGGAGGACCGGGTGGCGCTCGTGGTCGGCGATGTGATGGGCCACGGCCTGCGCGCCGCGGCGACCATGGGCCGGCTGCGCACCGCCGTGCGCACCCTGGCCGGGCTCGACCTGCCCCCTGCCGTCCTGCTGCAGCACGTCCACGACCTGGCCGACGACCTGGCGCAGGGCCCGGACGAGGCGCTCATCGCGACCTGTGTCTACGCCGTGTACGACCCCAGGACGCGCCGGCTCGTGCTGGCCAAGGCCGGGCACACCCCGCCGCTGCTGATCGTCCCGGGCGAGCCTGCGCGGATCCTGGACCTGCCCTCCGGTGCGCCGCTCGGGGTGGGCGGGGTGGCGTTCGAGTCGGTGGAGCTGACCGTGTCCGAGGGCACCCTGCTGGTCCTCTACACCGACGGCCTGGTCGAGTCGCGCACGGAGGACATCGACGTGGGAACCCGGCGCCTGTCCGCCGTGCTCGAACAGCCGTACGCCTCAGTGGAGGAGGCGTGCGAGCGGGTGATCGGCACCCTGGAGCGCGGCCAGGAGCCCGACGACGTGGCACTGCTGCTGGCGCGCCTCGGCAGCACGGGTCCGGCCGACTCCCGGGCGGATTCCGCGCCGACCCTGGCCTGGACGCTGGCTGCCGAACCCACCGCAGCCTCCCGGGCCCGGCGGCTGGTGCGGGCCACGCTCACCGAGTGGGACCTGCTGTCTCTGCTCGACACGGCAGAACTGCTGGTCAGCGAGCTGGTCACGAACTCCGTCCGCTATGCGTCGGCGCCGATCGGGCTGCGGCTGACCAAGGGACCGAGCCTGCTGGTGGAGGTGTCCGATCCGTTGCCGGACCCGCCGCTGGAGCGGACCTCGGCGGGGACCGACGAGGGCGGCCGGGGGCTGCAACTCGTGCACAGGCTGGCGGACAGCTGGGGCACCCGGGCCGACGGGGCCGGCAAGGTCGTCTGGTTCAAACAGGCGCTCCCCGGTGAGCCTCCCGACCGGCCTGCTGACGAACCTCCGGACGAACCTACCGCCGGTAGGCCGGTGGATCGCCCGCCGACCCTCCCGTTCACCCCGCCCGAGGCGTAGGGTTCCGTTTCCGACGCGTGCGTGACCACGGGGGGGAGGAGGCGGCGCAGAAGCACGGCCAGGGGTTCCGGTGAGACGGATATGGCAATTCCTTACCTCGATTTGATGTTGTGTACTCCTGGGACGTGTGCCGCCGCACCGGCATGATGAATACTCGGACAAGCGACATCCAGGTGCCGATGGCTGGAGGAGTCGGGCAGTTGAGCGAGATGCCGACACGCGGGGCGTCTCTGGGCAGCGGGGCGGGCCCAGGGCCCTCCCGGCATGACCGGGAGCAGCCGCCGCGCCCCGAGCCGGCCGGCGAGTCCACCTTTCCCCACCCAGCAGGCGAGGTCAGACTGCCCGCACACGAGGCGGTCCGCGAAGCCGTCCACACCGCCGTCCGCGAAGCGGTCCACGACCCCGAGTCGGTGGAGCACTGGGGCCACGGCGAGCCGGGCTCCATCTACGACTACATACGGGTCGCCGCCTTCTCCATCGGCCCCGACGGCCTGATCAGCCAGTGGAGTGACCGCGCCGCCGAGTTCTTCGGCATCCCGGCCGAGGAGGCCGTCGGCTACGACCCGGTGACCACCTTCGCCCCCCGCGAGCTGTGGCGGCGCGGGCGGGAGCGCATGGCCGAAATCCTGGCCGGCCAGGAATGGGTCGGCACCGCCCCCTACCGCGACAGCGACGGCCAGGAGAGCGTCGCCGAGCTCTACCTGATGCCCGCCAGGGGCGAGGACGGCCGCAGCGGCGTCGTCTGCATGGCCGTGGACCTGCGCAAGCTCCGCCGGATCGAGACCGACCTGGCCGCCTCCGAGGCGGTCTTCGGCCAGGCCCCCACCGGCTTCGTGCTGTTCGACCAGGACTTCACCGTCCAGCGGGTCAACGAGAGCTTCGCCGACGGCCTCGGCGCGGTCCCCGCCGACCTGACCGGCCTGACCATCCAGGACCTGCTGCCGCGTCCCGAGGCGGACCGGCTGCACCAGGCCCTGCACTCGGTCATGGAGACCGGCGAACCCGTCGTCGACCTGCGCTTCAACGGCAGCGTCCCGTCCAGGCCCGGCCGCCGCCGCTGGTCCATCTCGCTCTACCGCCTGCTCAGCGCGAACAACCGCCCGATGGGAGTGGCGGGGCAGGTGGTCGATGTAACGGGCCGTCAGCGCGCGGAACGCGAGGCGGCAAGCGCCCGCCGCAGCCTCGCCCTGCTCAACGAGGCCGGGGCGCACATCGGCTCCACCCTGGACCTGGAGACCACCGCCAGGGAGCTCCTCGACGTCACCGTCCCTGGCTTCTGCGACGTCGCCGCCGTCGACCTGTACCAGGGCGTCCTGGCCGCGGACACCGACCCGGGGCTCGGACTTCAGCTCGGCCGGGCGGACGGGGCAGGCGAGTTGCGCCGCGTCGCCTCCGCGAGCACCGTCTCCCACATCGCCGTGGTGCACCCGCTGCCGGAACACCAGGGCCCCCGCGCCGAGATCGGCGGCACCTTCTGCTACCCGCCCCGCTCCCCGTACGCGAAGGCCCTGCGCACCGGACGCAGCGTCACCCTGAACGGTCCGGCCAACCCCGACCCCGACCCGATGATCCAGAGCACGGTGATCGTGCCCATGGTCGCCCGGGACACGGTCCTCGGGCTGGTCCAGCTCTCCCGCGCCAAGGGCAGCGAGCCCTTCGACGCCCGGGACGTGGCCATCGCCACCGAGCTGGTCGCGCGCGCCGCCGTCTGCATCGACAACGCCCGGCTCTACCGCCGGGAGCACGAGCGGGCGTTGATCCTCCAGCGCAGCCTGCTGCCTCCCGGCAGCCCGGCCGCATCGGGCCTGGAGATCGCCTGCCGCTACCGCCCCGGCAGCAGCGGCACCGAAGTCGGTGGCGACTGGTTCGACGTGATCCAGCTACCCGGCAACCGCACCGCCCTGGTCATCGGCGACGTCATGGGACGCGGCCTGCGCGCCGCCGTCGCCATGGGCCAACTCCGCACCGCCGTCCGCACTCTGGCCATGCTCGACCTCGACCCCGCCGAGGTGTTGACGGCTCTCGACGAGATCGCGCGTGGGCTGGGCGACGGCAACGACCCGGAGCCCGACGACTCCGACCGGGTCGAGCTCTACCTGGCCACCTGCGTCTACGCCGTCTACGACGCGGTCACCCGCCGCTGCACCTTCGCCAACGCGGGCCACCTCCCGCCGGTCCTGGTCAACCCGGGCGAAGAGGCGCTGATGCTGGACGTCCCGCCCGGCCTGCCGCTGGGCGTCGGCGGCGAGCCCTTCGAGGAGGTCACCGTCGAGATCCCGGACGGCGCCCTGCTCGGCCTCTACACCGACGGCCTGGTCGAGTCCCGCAAGCACCAGTTGGAGGAGGGCCTCTCCGCCCTCAGGGCCACCCTCTCCGGGCCCTCGCGCCCGCTGGAGAACCTCTGCGACCACCTGCTCACCGCACTCGACCCGCATCACGGCGAGGACGACATCGCGCTGCTGATGGCGCGGGTGCACGCGCTGCCGGAGGACTCGGTCGGCGACTGGACGCTCCCCTCGGAGCCGACGTCGGTGGCCCGTGCCCGCGAACTCGCGTGCGCCTGGCTGCTGTCACGGGGTCTCGACGACCTGATCGACACCACCGAACTGCTCGTCAGCGAGCTGGCGACGAACGCCCTGCGGCACGGCCGCGGTGACATCCGGCTGCGACTGCTCCGGGACACGGTGCTGGTCTGCGAGGTGTGGGACAACGGCTACGCCCAGCCGCGACAGCGCCGCGCCAGGGACACCGACGAGGGCGGGCGCGGACTGCAGCTGGTCAGCCTACTGGCGGACCGCTGGGGCAGCCGCCGTACGCCCACCGGCAAGACGGTGTGGTTCGAGCTGGGACTCCCGGTCGGGCGCTGAACGGAATCGGGCGGTGTGGGGCGCTCCGCCCCACACCGCCCTCCCATCATCGGGGCACAGCGTCCCCCGCTACTTCCTGCGCCCGATCTTCGATCCGAGCCAGACCAGCGGGTCGTACTTGCGGTCCACCGCCCGCTCCTTGAGCGGAATCAGGGCATTGTCCGTGATCTTGATGTGCTCGGGGCAGACCTCGGTGCAGCACTTGGTGATGTTGCACATGCCGAGGCCGTGTTCCTCCTGCGCGGTGCGCTTGCGGTCCAGGCCGCTGTCCTCCGCCGCATCCAGGGGGTGCATGTCCAACTCGGCCACGCGCATCAGGAAGCGCGGGCCGGAGAAGGCGGACTTGTTCTCCTCGTGGTCGCGGACCACATGGCAGGTGTTCTGGCAGAGGAAGCACTCGATGCACTTCCGGAACTCCTGCGAGCGGTTCACGTCCTCCTGCTGCATCCGGTACTCGCCGGGCTTGAGGCCCTGCGGCGGGATGAAGGAGGGGACCTCGCGGGCCTTGGTGTAGTTGAACGACACGTCGGTGACCAGGTCGCGCAGCACCGGGAAGGTGCGCATGGGGGTGATGGTGACCGGCTCGTCCGCCGGGAGGGTGGACATCCGGGTCATGCACATCAGCCGCGGCCGGCCGTTGATCTCGGCGCTGCAGGAGCCGCACTTGCCGGCCTTGCAGTTCCAGCGGACGGCCAGGTCCGGAGCCTGGGTGGCCTGCAGGCGGTGCACGATGTCGAGGACCACCTCGCCCTCGTTGACCTCGACCTGGTACGGCTCCAGCGTGCCGCCCGAGGAATCGCCGCGCCACACGCGGAAGTTGGCCTGATAGCTCACTGGTCGGCTCCCGTCGGGGCATCGGTGGAGAGGTCGCGCTGGTTGGGGACGTCCGAGTCCGGAGCGGTGAGCTCGGCCTCGGTGAGGTACTTCTTCAGCTCGTCCGTCCCGAACAGGGCGAGCAGGTCGGGGCGGATCGGCGGATTGTCCTTGTGCTGGAGGCTGATCTGGGCCTCGGCGGAGGGCTTGTCGGCCAGCGAGCAGATCAGGTTGACGCGCCGCCAGGCGCTGTCCATCTCGGGGTGGTCCTCGCGGGTGTGGCCGCCCCGGCTCTCGGTCCGCTCCAGTGCGGCGCGGGCGACGCACTCCGAGACCAGCAGCATGTTCCGCAGGTCCAGGGCCAGGTGCCAGCCGGGGTTGAACTGCCGGTGGCCCTCGACCACGGCCCGTTCGGCCCGCTCGCGCAGCGCCGCCAGGCGGTGCAGCGCCTCGGCCATCTCGCCCTCGCGGCGGATGATGCCGACGAGGTCGTTCATGGTCTGCTGGAGCTCCTGGTGCAGGGTGTACGGGTTCTCCACCGGTCCCGGCTCGGATCCCTCCTCGGATCCTCCGGCCGCGCCGCCCTCGAACGGCGTCAGCGCCTCCGCCGCGGCGGCGGTGATCTGCTCCTGGTCCAGCTGCGGTCGCTCCGCCAGCGCGGCGGCGTAGAGGGACGCGTGCAGGCCGGCACGGCGGCCAAAGACCAGCAGGTCGGAGAGGGAGTTGCCGCCGAGGCGGTTGGAGCCGTGCATGCCGCCGGCCACCTCGCCGGCCGCGTAGAGGCCGGGGACGGAGGCGGCGGCGGTGTCCGGGTCGACCTCGACCCCGCCCATCACGTAGTGGCAGGTCGGACCGACCTCCATCGGCTCGGCGGTGATGTCGACGTCCGCCAGCTCCTTGAACTGGTGGTGCATGGAGGGCAGTCGGCGGCGGATCTCCTCGGCGGGCAGGCGCGTGGACACGTCCAGGTAGACCCCGCCGTGCGGGGTGCCGCGTCCGGCCTTGACCTCGGAGTTGATGGCGCGGGCCACCTCGTCGCGGGGCAGCAGCTCGGGCGGGCGGCGGTTGTTGGCCTGGTCGGCGTACCAGCGGTCGCCCTCGGCCTCGGTCTCGGCGTACTTCTCCCGGAACACGTCCGGGATGTAGTCGAACATGAAGCGCTTGCCCTCGCTGTTGCGCAGCACCCCGCCGTCGCCCCGGACGGACTCGGTGACCAGGATGCCCTTCACCGAGGGCGGCCAGACCATGCCGGTCGGGTGGAACTGCACGAACTCCATGTTGAGCAGGTTCGCCCCGGCGAGCAGGGCGAGGGCGTGGCCGTCGCCGGTGTACTCCCAGGAGTTGGACGTGACCTTGAAGGACTTGCCGATGCCGCCGGTGGCCAGGATCACGGCCGGGGCCTCGATGGTGAAGAAGCGGCCCGACTCGCGCTGGTAGCCGAAGACCCCGCTGACCCGCTCGCCGGCCTTGAGCACCCTGGTGACGGTGTACTCCTGGAAGACCCTGATCCGGGCCTCGTAGTCGTCGTACTCCTTGAAGTCCTCCTGCTGGAGGCTGACCACCTTCTGCTGCAGGGTGCGGATCAGCTCCAGGCCGGTGCGGTCGCCTACGTGGGCGAGACGCGGGTACTCGTGCCCGCCGAAGTTGCGCTGCGAGATCCGGCCGTCCTTGGTGCGGTCGAACAGCGCGCCCCAGGTCTCCAGCTCCCAGACCCGGTCGGGGGCCTCCTGGGCGTGCAGTTCGGCCATCCGCCAGTGGTTGAGGAACTTGCCGCCGCGCATGGTGTCGCGGAAGTGCGTCTGCCAGTTGTCGTCGGAGTTGACGTTGCCCATGCTGGCGGCGATGCCGCCCTCGGCCATCACGGTGTGGGCCTTGCCGAACAGCGACTTGCAGATGATCGCCGTGCGCATTCCCTGCTCGCGGGCCTCGATCGCGGCCCGCAGCCCGGCGCCTCCGGCGCCGACAACGACCACGTCGTACGAGTGGCGCTCCACCTCGGTCATGCAACTGTCCTAACTAGAAGAAGCTGGGGTCGGTGAAGGCACCGCTGGCAAGCAGGTAGACGTACAGGTCGGCGACGCCGACGCTGATCAACGACGCCCAGGCGAGCTGCATGTGACGGGCGTTCAGCTTCCCCACGAAGTTCCACATGCGGTAGCGGACGGGGTGCTTGGAGAAGTGCCTCAGCCGGCCGCCGACGATGTGCCTGCAGGAGTGACAGGAGATGGTGTACGCCCAGATCAGGACGATGTTGACGAGGAGCACCAGGGTGCCGAGCCCGGCGTGGCCCCACTGCCCGGCGGGGTTGCGGAAGCCCAGCACCGCGTCGTAGCTGAGGATGCCCGCCACGACGATGGCGAAGTAGAAGAAGTACCGGTGGATGTTCTGCAGGATCAGCGGGAAGCGGGTCTCGCCGCTGTACTTCGCGTGCGGTTCGGCGACGGCGCAGGCCGGGGGCGAGGACCAGAACGCCCGGTAGTAGGCCTTGCGGTAGTAGTAGCAGGTCATCCGGAAACCGAGCGGGAAGATCAGCACGATCAGCGCCGGCGAGAGCTGCCACCAGCTGCCGAACAGCGCCCAGTCGGCCCCGCCGCGCATGGTCGGGCAGTTGGCGGCCAGGCAGGGCGAGTAGAACGGCGAGACGTACGGGGCGGCGTAGGAGGTGTGCAGGCCCCAGAAGGCACGCCAGGTCGAGTAGGCGATGAAGGCCAGCAGGCCCAGTGCCGTGGCGAGTTGCGGCACCCACCAGCGGTCGGTGCGGAGGTGGCGGCCGGGAATGGTGGCACGCCCGGGGGAGTGGATCCCCCCGGCGGACGGTGCTGCGGGGATCTCCGGGGGCCGGATCTCGGTGGTCACGCTCGCTGCTTCCTTCTGCTGATGGCTGGTAACTGCTGGCGGCTAGCTGTGACGGCAGCCGATGCCTTCGTCGTCCGCGTCACGCCACATCGCCGGGTCGTACGGGGTGTCGGGAACCTCGACCATCGCCTGCGGGGCAGGGGCCGAGGCGGGGGCCTGACCGGCTCGGGATTCCTCGGCGGAGGCGGACAACAGGGCGAGGCTCTCCCGCAGGTGGACCAGGTCGGTGCGGACCCGGCGGACGTCGAGGCCGCCGCCCAGTCGGGCCTGGGTGGCGCGGAGGGCGCGATCGAGCTCGTCCAGGCAACGTCTGGCCTCGGCCAGCGGGCCGGGCCGGGGCTCGGCCGATGTCGGTGCCGATGTCTGGGCCGTTGTCTCGGCCGGAGTCTGGGCCGGCGTCTCTGCCTGGGGCTCGGCCGTGGCCGGGGCGGTGTCCGAGGGCATGGCGATGCTCACCTCCGCACGTGGTACTGATCAACAATTCTGATATGCCGTCAGGCAGTTGCGCGGAAGCGAGTGTGGCCCTGATCACAGGCCTCTGGGAAGACCTTGAACAGGATTGGCGGGATTTCCTGATCTGCGCGCGTGCGTGCGCGCCCTGTCCGCACTGCGACCGCTGCCCTGAACGGGTGACCCTTCGTATCCCCGTAGCCGTGTCGGACGGTTCCCGTTCGGCGTTTGCACTTCAGTGGAGGGGCGTTACGCCGTGAAAACCATGAGATGTGCCTATATGCGCATGCGCGGAGGTACCTGTGCCCTGCAGTCCCCTCGACAGCGAGACCGGGATGCCGATCCGCCGCTCCCGCCCCTACGGGACGTTCGGCCTCGTCGCCTGCGCCGCCCTCGGGGTGACCCTCGCCGCCTGCTCCGGCGGCGGTCCGACCCCGACGGCCGCGGACGTGGCCCACGTCGCCCGGTCCGGGCTGGTCCAGGGCGGAACCCTGCGCTGGGCCGTCGACGCCGCACCCACCACCTTCAACGTGTTCCAGACCGACGCGACCGAGGGCAGCACCCTGGTCACCGAAGCCGTGCTGCCGACCCTCTTCACCCTGGACGAGCATGCCGTCGCCACCCCGGACGCGGACTACCTCACGGGTGTCCAGCAGACCTCGCAGCAGCCGCAGACCGTTGTCTACCACCTCAATCCCAAAGCGCTCTGGAGCGACGGCAGGCCGCTGTCCGCAGCCGACTTCTCGGCCCAGTGGAAGGCGCTCAGCGGTCGTGACTCGGCGTACTGGACGGCCCGAACCGACGGCTACGACAGCATCGCCGACGTCCGCCAGGGATCGACGGCGCTCGACGTCCAGGTGACCTTCAGCAAGCCCTACGCGTCCTGGAAGCGACTCTTCTCGCCCCTCTACCCCGCCGCGGCGATGGGCGACGCCGGGGCGTTCAACGACGGCTCGCGGACCCGGCTGGCCGCCGACTCCGGTCCGTTCACCCTCAAGACCCTCAACGGCGGCACGGTCACCGTGGTCCGCAACCCGCACTGGTGGGGCACCCCGGCCAAGCTGGACGCGATCGCCTTCACCCCGGTCGCCCCCGCAGCCCGTACGGCCGCGCTGCGCGCGGGACAGCTCGACATCGCCGACCTCAGTACGGCGGTCGAGGACGGCGGCTCCGCCGCCCGGTCCCAGGCCGGGTCCGTCCCCGGGGTAACCCTGCACCGTGCCTCCGCGCCCGGCTACCTCCAGCTCACCTTCAACGGCGGCAGCGGCCCGCTCGCCGACCCCGACCTGCGCCGCGCGGTCGCCCAGGCCGTCGACCGGGTGCGGATCGCCGACGCCGTGCTCAAGCCGCTCGGACTGCCCGCGGTGCCGCTCGGCAACCACCTGGTGATGGCCGACCAGAACGGCTACCAGGACGACAGTTCCGCCCTGGCCGCGAGCGCCGACAACGCCACCCGGCACCTGGACGCCGCCGGCTGGCGGCTCGGGAAGGCACTGCCGGCCTCGACCGGCACAGCCGGAGTCGGCGGTGCGGGCGCCGCGGGCGCTGCCGCCGACGCCGCCCGGGCCAGCGGCAGCGCCGTGGGCGGCGCCAGCGGCTCGCCGGCCCCCGGTGCCGGCTCGGCCACCACCGTTCGGACCAAGGACGGTCGACCGCTCGGCCTGACCCTGCTCACCCGCGCGGGCTCCAGCCTGGACGCCCAGGTCGCCGACCTGCTCACAGCCCAGCTGGACCGGGTCGGGGTGCCTCTCCGCACCCGCGCGGTCCCCGGCGACTCCTACTTCGCCGACCACGTCAGCACCGGCGACTTCGATCTCGCCCTGTTCTCCTGGCCGGCCTCCCGCTACCCCGTCGCCGACGAGCGCCCGCTGTTCGCCAAGCCACAGGTCGGCCCGGACGGTTCGCTGATCAACGGTCAGAACCTGGCCGACACCGGCACCGACGAGGTGGACCGACTGCTGGCCGACGCGTCCACCGCGCTCAACCCCAAGGACGCGGCCCGGCTCATCTCCGAGGCGGACACCCGAATCTGGCAGGAGGCACCCTCACTTCCCCTCTTCCAGCAGCCCGAGCTGGTCGCGGTACGCGACGACGTCGGCAACGCGGGAGCCTTCGGCTTCGCCACCCCGCGCTTCCAGGACCTCGGTTTCACCCACGCCTGACCGGCCCGTCCGGCCCGGAACGGCCCGGATGTGACCCGGGTCGCACCGCCCGCGGCACCGGCGCGGGCGGCGCTGGTGCACGCCGCCCCGTACCATGGGGGTAAGCCGTGGCGTGTGGTGCCCGGCAGGTGGACCGGCGGCAGGTGGCGCGGATGACTCGGGAGAGTCGGCGGACCGAGGCGGCCCACTCCCAGAAGACGCCGACCACGCCCCACGACCCGGGAGATTCACCCCCGTATGCCCACGCGAAATGACATCCGCAACGTCGCCATCGTCGCTCACGTCGACCACGGCAAGACCACCCTGGTCGACGCCATGCTGAAGCAGGCGGGTGCCTTCGCCGCTCACCAGCACCTCGACGACCGCATGATGGACTCGAACGATCTGGAGCGCGAGAAGGGCATCACCATTCTCGCCAAGAACACGGCCGTCAAGTACCACCCCAAGGGTGGCGGCGACGTGATCACCATCAACATCATCGACACCCCCGGCCACGCCGACTTCGGTGGCGAGGTCGAGCGCGGTCTGTCCATGGTCGATGCGGTCGTGCTGCTGGTCGACGCCTCCGAGGGTCCGCTGCCGCAGACCCGCTTCGTGCTGCGCAAGGCGCTGACCGCGAACCTGCCGGTCATCCTGTGCATCAACAAGACGGACCGCCCGGACTCCCGGATCGACGAGGTCATCAACGAGACCTACGACCTGTTCCTGGATCTGGACGCGACCGAGGAGCAGATCGAGTTCCCCATCGTCTACGCCTGTGCGCGCGACGGCGTGGCCTCGATGACGAAGCCGGAGAACGGCACCGTCCCGCAGGACAGCGACTCGCTGGAGCCGTTCTTCTCCACCATCCTGTCGGCCGTCCCGGCCCCGACCTACACCGAGGGCGCTCCGCTCCAGGCCCACGTCACCAACCTGGACGCCGACAACTTCCTCGGCCGCATCGCGCTCTGCCGGGTCGAGGAGGGCGAGCTGCGCAAGGGCCAGCAGGTCGCGTGGATCCAGCGGGACGGCACCATCAAGCAGGTCAAGATCACCGAGCTGCTGATGACCGAGGCGCTCACCCGCAAGCCGGCCGAGTGGGCGGGCCCCGGTGACATCTGCGCGATCGCCGGCATCCCGGACATCATGATCGGCGAGACCCTGGCCGACCTGGAGAACCCGGTCGCGCTGCCGCTGATCACGGTGGACGAGCCGGCCATCTCGATGACCATCGGCACCAACACCTCGCCGATCGTCGGCAAGGGCGGCAAGGGCCACAAGCTCACCGCCCGCATGGTGAAGGACCGCCTGGACCGGGAGCTGATCGGCAACGTCTCGCTCCGCGTGCTGCCGACCGAGCGTCCGGACGCCTGGGAGGTCCAGGGCCGTGGTGAGCTGGCGCTCGCCATCCTGGTGGAGACCATGCGCCGGGAGATGTTCGAGCTGACCGTCGGCAAGCCGCAGGTCGTCACCAAGGAGATCAACGGCAAGCTGCACGAGCCGGTCGAGCGCATGACGATCGACTCGCCCGAGGAGTACCTGGGCGCGATCACGCAGCTCATGGCGGTCCGCAAGGGCCGTATGGAGACCATGACGAACCACGGCTCCGGCTGGGTCCGGATGGAGTTCATCGTCCCGGCACGTGGCCTGATCGGCTTCCGCACCCAGTTCCTCACGGACACCCGCGGCACCGGCATCGCGCACAGCATCTTCGAGGGCCACGAGCCGTGGTTCGGCGAGCTGCGGATGCGCAACAACGGTTCGCTGGTCGCCGACCGCCCGGGCGTCGTGACGCCGTTCGCGATGATGGGTCTCCAGGAGCGCGGCGTGATCTTCGTCGAGCCGACCACCGAGGTGTACGAGGGCATGATCATCGGCGAGAACTCCCGCGCCGACGACATGGACGTCAACATCACCAAGGAGAAGAAGCTCACCAACATGCGAGCCGCCTCCTCCGACACCACCGAGAACCTGGTGCCGCCGCGCAAGCTGTCGCTGGAGCAGTCGCTCGAGTTCTGCCGCGAGGACGAGTGCATCGAGGTCACCCCGGAGACCGTGCGCATCCGCAAGGTGATCCTGGACGCCCAGACCCGTGGCCGCCAGCGCGGTCGCGCCAAGGGCTGACCCCGGACTCCAGGCCGCTGTGCGGCGCCCCTTCGAGGGTGCCGCACAGCGGCTTTTTCATGCCCCCTGGCAGTGACGGAACGTAGTGTCGCTCCGGCCGTGTGTCAGTGCCGGGTGGTACGGATATCGGTGACAGGATGCTCAGAGGCGGTGAATCCTGTCCGATTGGGTCTCTCTTGCACCAACCTGGTCATGCTCGGGTTGCGAGATATGGGTCACGGGCGTGTGATCAAAACGAAATGTGATTTGGTCATAGGCATCGCCGACAGTGACAGATAGTAGGAATGACGCCGCTCGGGTCACCGGGTCCGCCGCCCCTTGGCGCAGGCCCGCGAGCGACACAGCGCAGGGCGCCCAGGGGTGGGCGCCGGGCGCACGGAACGAACTGCACTGCACGTCTGAGGAGGCACGTCCATGCGTGGAGCCACGCGAGCCAAGTTCGCTGCCGGGGCGATCGTCATCGCCCTCGCAGCCACAGCCTGCAGCAGCAGCGGGAGCAGCAGCTCCGGCAGCTCGGGCTCGAACACCAGCGGTGTGGTCAGCGCATGGTGGGGTGACCCGCAGAACCCGCTCATCCCGACCGACACCAACGAGGTGAACGGCGGCGCGGTGCTCAACATGATCTTCACCGGCCTCAAGGGCTACGACCCGAAGACGGGCCAGCCGTTCAACGCGATGGCCAGCTCCATCACGACCACGGACCAGCAGAACTTCACCATCACGCTGAAGTCCGGCTGGACCTTCAGCGACGGCACCCCGGTGACCGCCAGCTCCTACGTGGACGCCTGGAACTACGGCAGCTACCTGCCGAACAAGCAGAACAACACGGACCCCTTCTTCACCTCCATCCAGGGCTACACCGACGTGCACCCGGCCTCCGGCACGCCGAAGGTGAAGACGATGTCCGGCCTGAAGGTCGTCAACGCGACCACCTTCACCGTCGCGCTCACCCACAAGTTCTCCACCTGGCCGGACACCCTGGGCTACTCGGCGTTCTACCCGCTTCCCCAGGCGTTCTTCTCCAACCCGACCGCGTGGTTGGCCAAGCCGGTCGGCAACGGTCCCTACGTGATCAACTCCTGGACCAAGAGCCAGCAGATGCAGCTGCGCCCCAACCCGACCTACGCGGGCACCAACAAGGCGCAGAACGGCGGGATCAACCTCAAGGTCTACACCGACCCCAACGCCGCCTACGCCGACCTGCAGTCGGGCAACCTGGACGTCGACAACGGCCTGCCCAACAGCGCGCTGAAGACCGTCAGCAGCGACCTGAACGGCCGCTACATCAACCAGCCCGCCGGCATCATCCAGACGATCTCGTTCCCGATGTACCAGGCGGCCTGGAACACCGCGAACGCGAAGCTGGTCCGCCAGGGCATCTCCATGGCGATCGACCGGCCCACGATCACCAAGCAGATCTTCAACAACTCCCGTACCCCGGCCTCCGACTGGACTTCCCCGGTGCTCGGGGCGGCCGGCGGCTACCAGTCCGGCATCTGCGGCGACGCCTGCACCTACAACCCCACCAAGGCCAAGCAGCTGATCACCCAGGGCGGCGGCCTCCCCGGCGGCCAGCTGACCATCAGCTACAACGCCGACGGTCCGCACAAGGAGTGGGTGGACGCGGTCTGCAACAGCATCAACAACGCCATGGGCAACACCACGGCCTGCGTCGGCAAGCCGGTCGGTACCTTCGCGGACTTCCGCAACCAGGTCACCAACAAGACCGAGACCAGCGCCTTCCGCACCGGCTGGCAGATGGACTACCCGCTGATCCAGGACTTCCTGCAGCCGCTGTACTACACCAACGCGGCCTCGAACGACTCGCACTACAGCAACCCGCAGTTCGACGGCCTGGTGGACCAGGCGAACGCCCAGGGCGACACCACCAAGGCGATCGGGGACTTCCAGTCCGCCGAGAAGCTGCTGGCCACCGACTTGCCGGCGATCCCGCTGTGGTACCAGAACGGCACCGCCGGCTGGTCCTCGAAGGTCAGTAACGTGACCCTGGACCCGTTCAGCGTCCCGGTCTACACCAACATCACCGTCAACAAGTAGTCGCCCCGCACGCTGGCTGCTAGACGACGCACGGCGACAGCCGGGAGCCCGTAGGCTCCCGGCTGCCGCCTCGCCGACTCCCTGGAGGTTCCATGGGGCGCTACGTCATCAGACGACTGCTCCAGATGATCCCGGTCTTCATCGGGACCACGTTCATTATCTTCGCCATGGTGCACGCGCTCGGAGACCCCGTGAACGCGCTGTTCGGCGACAAGGCGCCGGACCCGGCGGTCGCGGCGCAGATCCGCGCGTCGCTGCACCTGAACGACCCGCTGTGGCGGCAGTACCTCGAGTACATGAAAGGGATCTTCACCGGGGACCTCGGCAAGACCTTCAGCGGAGAGGAGGTGACCGCGCTGCTGAAGTCCGCCTACCCGACCACGCTGAAGCTCGCCGCCGTCGCCTTCACCATCGAGGTGGTGGCGGGCATCGGCCTCGGGGTTCTCAGCGGTCTGCGCCGTGGGAAGTCCGCGGACACCGGGGTGATGGTGCTGACCCTGGTGGTCATCGCCATCCCGGTCTTCGTCATCGGCTACGTGCTGCAGTACCTGTTCGGCGTGAAGTGGGGGATCGTGAACGCCACGGTGGGCTACGGCGCGCCGATCAGCGACCTGATCCTGCCCGGGTTCGTGCTGGCGTCGGTGTCGCTGGCCTACGTCGCTCGGCTGACCCGCACCACCGTCGCGGAGAACAGCAAGGCCGACTATGTGCGCACAGCGACCGCGAAGGGCCTGCCCCGGCGCCGGGTGATCACCCACCACCTGCTGCGCAACTCGCTGATCCCGGTGATCACCTTCCTCGGCACCGACCTCGGCGCCCTGATGGGCGGGGCGCTGGTCACCGAGCGCATCTTCAACATCCAGGGTGTCGGCTACTGGCTCTACCAGGGCATCGTGCGGCAGAACTCCCCGACCGTGGTGGGCTTCGTGACCGTTCTGGTCGTCGTCTACCTGCTCGCCAACCTGTTCGTCGACCTGCTCTACGCGGTCCTGGACCCGAGGATCCGGTATGCCTGACCACCAGCCGAACAAGCCCGTCGGCGTCCCCGACGACAGCAACACGGAGCTCTCCAGCGCCTTCGCGGAGACTCCGACCCTCGGGGCCATGGGAGCGCAGTCGCTGCTCGACGAGGAAGACCTCAGCCACGCGGCGCACGAGTCGGCCGAGTCCGTCGCCGTGACGGACCGTGAGGTCCCGCGCAGCCTGTGGCAGGACGCCTGGCGCGAGCTGCGTCGCAACCCGGTCTTCCTGATCTCCGGGGTGCTGATCGTCTTCCTGGTGCTGGTGGCCATCTTCCCGAGCCTGTTCACCTCGGTCGACCCGCTGAGCTGCGACCTGTCCAAGTCCCAGCTGGGCCCGACGTCGGGCCACCCGTTCGGCTACGACACCCAGGGTTGCGACGTCTACGCCCGGACGATCTACGGCGCCCGCGCCTCGATCACCGTAGGCGTCTTCGCCACGGCCGGCGCCGCGCTGCTGGGAACCCTGATGGGCGGTCTGGCCGGGTTCTTCGGCGGCTGGTTCGACGCGGTCATCTCCCGGATCGCGGACATCTTCTTCGGTATCCCGATCCTGCTCGGTGGCCTGGTCTTCCTGTCCGTGATCCCGAGCCAGTCGATCTGGGTGGTGGTCGGTTTCATCGTGGTGCTCGGCTGGCCGCAGATCGCGCGTATCGCCCGAGGCGCGGTGATCACCGCTAAGCAGCAGGACTACGTCACCGCGGCGCGCGCGCTGGGCGCCGGCAACAGCCGGCTCATGCTGCGGCACATCCTGCCCAACGCCCTGGCGCCGATCATCGTCGTCGCGACCATTGCACTGGGCACCTACATCTCGCTGGAAGCGACCCTCTCCTACCTGGGCGTCGGTCTGAAGCCGCCGACCGTGTCCTGGGGCATCGACATCTCCGGCGCCGCGGACACCTTCCGCAACGCGCCGCACATGCTGCTGTTCCCGGCCGGTGCGCTGTGCATCACCATTCTGGCGTTCATCATGCTCGGCGACGCGGTCCGCGACGCTCTCGACCCCAAGCTGCGCTGAGAGAGGCGGAAAGCGTGAGTACTGCAACCTCTGCAACGGACAGGTCGCCCCGCTCGGCGACCGCCGACTCCGTGGACGCGCCGCTGCTGCAGGTCCGCGACCTGCATGTGGAGTTCCGTACCCGGGACGGCGTGGCCAAGGCCGTCAACGGAGTCAACTACAGCGTCCGGGCCGGCGAGACCCTCGCCATCCTGGGCGAGTCGGGATCCGGCAAGTCGGTCTCCTCGCAGGCCGTCATGGGCATCCTGGACAGCCCGCCCGGGTTCGTCACCGGCGGCGAGATCATCTTCAAGGGCCGCGACCTGCTCAAGCTCGGCAACGAGGAGCGGCGGAAGGTCCGTGGCGCGCAGATGGCCATGGTCTTCCAGGACGCCCTGTCCTCGCTGAACCCGGTGCACACCGTGGGCACCCAGCTCGCCGAGATGTACCGGGTGCACAAGGGCACCTCCAAGAAGGACGCCAAGGTCAAGGCCATCGAGCTGATGGAGACGGTCGGCATCCCGGGCGCCCGGGAGCGGGTCAACCAGTACCCGCACCAGTTCTCCGGCGGCATGCGCCAGCGCGTCATGATCGCGATGGCGCTCGCCCTGGAGCCCGACCTGATCATCGCCGACGAGCCCACCACGGCTCTGGACGTCACCGTCCAGGCCCAGGTGATGGAGCTGCTGGCGGACCTCCAGCGCGAGTACAACATGGGCCTCATCCTGATCACCCACGACCTCGGCGTGGTCGCCGACGTCGCCGACAAGATCGCGGTGATGTACGCAGGACGGATCATCGAGACCGCGCCGGTGCACGACATCTACGCGCGGCCGGCCCATCCGTACACCCGCGGCCTGCTGGACTCCATCCCGCGGCTGGACCAGAAGGGGCAGGAGCTCTACGCGATCAAGGGCCTGCCGCCCAACCTGCTGCGGATCCCGCCAGGCTGCGCCTTCAACCCGCGCTGCCCGAGGGCCCAGGAGATCTGCCGGGTCGAGGTCCCGCCGCTGCACGCGGTGACCGAGGAGGACGGGCGCGAGCTGCCCGGCCGCGGCAGCGCGTGCCACTTCTGGAAGGAGACCCTCCATGGCTGAGGACACCGCATTCACGCCCGAGGAGGCCCGGATCGAAGCGGCGCTGAGCCGGCCGGTCGAGCGGGGCGAGCCCATCCTGCAGGTCCGCGACCTGAAGAAGCACTTTCCGCTGACCCGGGGCATCGTGGTCAAGAAGGTGGTGGGCGCGGTCAAGGCCGTCGACGGGGTCTCCTTCGACCTCTACCAGGGCGAGACCCTGGGCATCGTCGGCGAGTCCGGCTGCGGCAAGTCGACGCTCGCCAAGGTGCTGATGAACCTGGAGCGGGCCACGGCCGGGCAGGTGCTGTACAAGGGCGAGGACATCTCCGGGGCCTCGGGCCGGGCGCTCAGGGACATCCGCCGCAACATCCAGATGGTCTTCCAGGACCCGTACACCTCGCTGAACCCCCGGATGACGGTGGGCGACATCATCGGCGAACCGTACGAGATCCACTCGGAGGTGGCGCCCAAGGGCGACCGCCGCAAGGCGGTGCAGGACCTGCTGGACGTGGTGGGGCTCAACCCGGAGTACATCAACAGGTACCCGCACCAGTTCTCCGGCGGGCAGCGGCAGCGCATCGGCATCGCCCGCGGCCTCGCGCTCAAGCCCGAGATCATCATCTGCGACGAGCCGGTGTCGGCCCTGGACGTCTCGGTCCAGGCGCAGGTGATCAACCTGCTGGAGAAGCTGCAGGACGAGTTCAACCTCTCCTACATGTTCATCGCGCACGACCTCTCCATCGTCCGGCACATCTCCGACCGGGTGGGCGTGATGTACCTCGGCAAGATGGTCGAGATCGGCTCGGACGAAGAGATCTACGAGCACCCCACGCACCCCTACACCCAGGCGCTGCTCTCCGCGGTGCCGGTCCCGGACCCGTCCGGGCGCGAGGGTCGCGAGCGGATCCTGCTCTCCGGCGACATCCCCTCCCCGGCCAACCCGCCGTCCGGCTGCCGCTTCCGCACCCGCTGCTGGAAGGCGCAGCAGAAGTGCGCGGTGGAAGAGCCGCTGCTGGCGGTTCCCGAGGTGTTCCGGGGCAGTGACACCCCGGCGGCGCACGACTCGGCCTGCCACTTCGCCGAGGACGTGGACATCGTCGGCGCGAGCTGACGCCTCCGCACCACCCGCTCATGCCGCCGGGCCGGTGTCCCCCCTCACGAGGAGGGAGACCGGCCCGGCGGTGTTCTGTCGCCCGGTCAGACGGCGGCGGGCTCGTCGCCGGCCGCGCCCTCGGGCGCCGTCTCGGGCGCCGTCTCGGTGCTCGAGGTCACCACGGTGACCGGAGCGTCCGAGAGCGGGGTCTGCAGCGGGAAGTGGCAGGCGGCGGCGTGGCCGGTGCCGAAGAGGCGGAGCGCGGGCTCCTCCTCCGCGCACCTCTCCTGCGCCAGCGGGCAGCGTGTGCGGAAGCGGCAGCCCGACGGCGGAGCCACCGGGCTGGGCAGCTCGCCCTTGATGCCGCCACCGCGCTTGGACCGCTCCGCCTCCGGCTCGGGGACCGGGATGGCCTCCAGCAGACCCGCGGTGTAGGGGTGCGCCGCGCGCTGGTAGATGTCGTCGCCGCTGCCGACCTCGACCATCTTGCCGAGGTACATCACGCCGATCCGGTCGGCGAGGTACTTGACCACGGCGAGATCGTGCGAGATCACCACGTAGGACAGCTCGTGGGACGCCTGCAGACGCTTCATCAGGTTCAGCACCTGGGCGCGGATGGACACGTCCAGGGCGGAGACCGGCTCGTCGGCGACGATCACCTTGGGGTTCAGGGTGAGCGCGCGGGCGAGCCCGATGCGCTGGCGCTGACCGCCGGAGAACTCGTGCGGGAAGCGCTCCAGCGCCGACTTGGGCAGGCCGACCTCGGCGAGGAGCTCCGCGGCCCGGTCCAGCTGCTCCCGGGCCGAGCCGATGCCCTGGACCTGCAGCGGCTCGCGCAGGATCGCGCCCACACGCATCCGGGGGTCCAGCGAGGCGTACGGGTCCTGGAACATCATCTGCAGGTCGCGGCGGTGCCGGCGCAGTTCGCGCCCGCGCAGCGAACCGACCTGCTGCCCCTCCAGGGTGACCCGGCCGACGTCCGGCTTGTCCAAGCCGACGATCATGCGGCCCAGGGTGGTCTTTCCGCAGCCGGACTCGCCGACCAGGCCGAAGGTCTCGCCGTAGCCGAGGGAGAGCGACACCCCCGAGACGGCGTGCACGACGTGCCGGCCGCGGCCGAACAGCCCGCCGCCGATCGGGAACTCCTTGACCAGGTCCGTCACTTCGAGCAGCGGCCGGGGAGCGGCCTTCTCCGGCGCGTTCTCGTCCCGGGGCTTGGCGACGGTGGACGCGGTCAGGTCCAGCGGACCGTTGACCGGGTGCCAGCAGGCGAACTTGTGCCCCTCGGGACCGGTCAGCACCGGGTCCTCGTCACGGCACTGGCTCGTGGCGTACGCGCAGCGGGCGGCGAAACGGCAGCCGGCCGGCGGGTCGGAGAGGTCCGGCGGCAGGCCGGGGACGGTGTACAACCGCTGGGTGTTGTCCTGCGCCAGACGCGGGATGGAGGCGAGCAGCCCCTGGGTGTAGGGGTGGCGCATGGCGGAGAACAGGGTGTCGGTCCGGGTGGTCTCCGCGATGCGGCCCGCGTACATGACGTTGATGCGGTCCGCGTGGCCGGCCACCACACCCATGTCGTGGGTGATCAGGATCATCGCCATGCCGAGGCGGTCCTTGAGGTCCGCGAGCAGGGTGAGGATCTGTGCCTGGATGGTCACGTCCAGGGCGGTGGTGGGCTCGTCCGCGATCAGCACCTTGGGCTCGTTGGCCAGGGCCATGGCGATCATCACGCGCTGGCGCAGGCCGCCGGAGAGCTGGTGCGGGTAGTCCTTCAGCCGCTCCTTGGGGTGCGGCAGGCCGACCAGGCCCAGTACCTCGGCGGCACGGTCCATCGCCTCGGCCTTGGTGCAGCCGCGGTGCAGCAGCACCGGTTCGGCGACTTGGTACCCGATGGTCTTGGTCGGGTCCAGCGAGCTCATCGGGTCCTGGAAGACCATGGCGATCTCGTTGCCGCGGATCTTGCGCAGCTCGCCCTCGGGCAGGCCGACCAGCTCGCGCCCGGCGAGCTTGACGGAGGAGTTGCCGACCAGCGCGCCACCGGGCGGGAGCAGGCCCATCAGGGACAGGCCGGTCATCGACTTTCCGCAGCCGGACTCGCCGACCAGGCCCAGCGTCTCGCCGGCCTCCAACTGGAAGGACACGTCGTCGACGGCCTGGACGACGCCGTTGCTGATCTGGATGTGGGTGGAGAGGTTGTTGACCTCGAGCAAGGGGGACATGTGGTTCCTCGATTCCGTCGCTGTCGTCTCGGTTGCGGGCGCCGTCAGCGCTTGCGCAGTCGGACGTCGACGGCGTCACGAAGGCCGTCACCGATGAGGTTGAACGCCATCACGACGAGCACCAGGGCGGCGCCGACCGGGAAGACTAGCCACCAGTAGCCGTTGGAGAGGGCGTCCTGGGCGTCGGAGATCTGCGAGCCCCAGTCGGTGTTGGGGTAGTGCACACCGAAGTTGAGGTAGCTGAGCGCGGCGAGGGCGAGGATGGCGTCGGCGATCTGGAAGGTGATGTTGACGATCACCGTGCCCATCGCGTTGGGGATGAGGTGGCGGAAGATCAGATGCGTCTTGGAGCCGCCCATCACCCGCGCGGCGGAGACGAAGTCGCGCACCCGCAGGGTGAGCACCTCGCCGCGGATCAGGCGGGCGGGGACCAGCCAGGAGAACACCCCGAGGATCAGGCTGAGGTTCCAGGTGTTGGATCCGTAGCGGTGCGCGATGATCAGCACGACCAGCAGGAACGGGATGGCCAGCAGGATGTCGACGACGCGCATCATCACCGCGTCGACCATGCCGCCGAGCAGACCCGCCACCGCGCCCCAGAGGGTGCCGATGACGGTCGCGATGAGGGCGGCGATGAAGCCGATCTCCAGCGAGGTCTGGCCGCCGAGCATGATCCGGCCGAGCACGTCGAAGCCGTTGCTGTCGGTGCCCAGCGGGTAGCCGCCGCCGGGAGCCTGGTAGGTGCTCAGCAGGTTGGTGTTCAGCTGGTCGGAGTGGTACACCAGCGGGCCGACGAACGAGAAGAGGACAAAGAAGAGCAGGATCCCCACCCCGGTCACCGCGAGCTTGTTCTTGGTGAACTCGCGCAGGGTGAGCTTCCATCCGCTCGAGGCGGCGGCGGTGATGTCGCCGGCGTCCGAGGAGGTGGGACCCGGGGTCGCCGGGAGTGGAGACTCGATGGCTGCGGTCACTTCGACTCCTCGGTCGGGCCCGACAGGGGGAGGGGCATCATCTGATGGGTCGTCATCTGCTTCATCGTCATACCAGCTTGATGCGCGGGTCGGAGAGGGTGAGGCAAATGTCCGCCACCAGGTTGCCGACGACGGTGAGGATGGCCGTGATCAGGGTGTAGGCCAGCAGCACGTTGTAGTCGTCACCGGACAGCGAGTTCACGAACAGCAGGCCGAGGCCGTTGATGTTGAACGCGTACTCGATCAGGATGTTGCCGCCGATCAGCACCGGGAGCGAGAGCCCGATCAGCGTGATCATCGGCAGCGAGGCGTTGCGGACGAGGTGCCGGGAGTACACCAGGCGGTCCGAAAGGCCCTTGGCGCGGGCGACCTTGATGTAGTCCTGGGCCAGCACGTCCAGGGAGGCCGAGCGCTGGTAGCGCGAGTACGAGGCCACGGCGGTGGTCGCGAGGGCGACGATCGGCAGGATCAGCTGCCACCACTGGCCCAGCGCGCCGCTGAGGGACTGGTCCTGGGGCACGTTGGCGTCGACCCAGCCGAGGCTGAGCGCGAAGACCTGGATCAGCAGCAGTGCGACCAGGAAGGTCGGCATCGAGTAGAAGATCATGGCCAGCGCGGTGGCGGAGACGTCGCCGAGGCTGTTGCGCTTCACGGCCTGATAAATGCCGAGCGGGAGGGCCACTGCTACTGCCACAATGAGAGACGCACCGGAGAGGAAGCCGCTGAGCGGGGCCTTCTCCAGGAACAGGTTCGTCACGGGCTGGTTGAGCTTGAACGACCAGCCCAGATTGCCGTGCAGCAGGTTGCTGAGGTACGTGCCGAACTGCGCGTACACCGACCGGTCGAAGCCGTGCTCGTGATTCCAGGACTTGATCGCCGCGGGTGTGGCTTTGGCGCCCAGGATGGTCAGGGCAGGTGACGGCGCGATGATGTGCAGCATCAGGAACGTCACCAGGACGATGCCGAGGACAACGATGAGTGCTGTGCCCAGGCGTCGGATGAGATAGCCGGCCATGTCCGGAATCTCCTCCTCTGTAGTGTTTCGTTGGGGAGGAAGGGCAGCACCGGCACATCCGTGCCCGGGTGCTGCGCAGCCCACTCGGCTCCAGGGGAACCGAGTGGGCCAGGAACGGAACCGGAGGCCGGGGGCGGCGGACCGTGTGGCCGCCGCCCCCGGCCTCCCTGACTACTTGGTGAAGTACCAGTCCTCGGGGTTCAGCATGAACTGCGTGCTCGCCGCGAAGGAGTCAGTGGAGCCGGAGAGCTTGGGGCTCCAGGCGTAGACGCGGTCCTCGTTCGGCTGGAAGATGCCCGGCAGGGCGGCGTCGACTGCGGTGATCTCCTTGCCCAGCGCGCTGGAGTCGGTGGAGAGCATCGAGTTGTTGATAAGGGTGTCGATGTTCTTGTCCGAGAAGCCACCCTGGTTGTACGAGCCACCGGTGTTGAACAGGTTGATGGTCGAGGGGTAGATGTTCTCGGTGAAGCCACCGAAGGCCGCCATGCCCCAGGTGTTGTCGAGCTTCGGGGAGCTCACCACGCTCTGGTTCTGGATGATGTTGTTGAAGGTGTCCGTCTTCAGCGTGACGTTGACACCGATCTGCTTCAGGTTCCCGGCGAACGCGGTGACCATCTGGCCCTCGGACTTCGGGGTGCTGGTGTAGTAGAAGGTGAAGTCCAGGTTCTGGCCCTTGGTGATGCCCGCGCCGCACTGGTTGTCAGCGGTGCCGGGGCTGGTGCAGGTGGTGGTGCCGTTCGGCACGACCGTCCAGCCGTGGTCGGTCAGCAGCTTCTTGGCGGCGTCCGCCGAGTAGGGGAACGGGTTGGTCAGCGCGCTGGCCGGGGTATACGGCGACTTGGGCGCCACGCCCAGCGGACCGTACGCGGGCGCTGCCAGGCCCTTGTAGATGCCCTTGATCTCCGCGTCCTCGTCCTGCAGGTGCGCGAAGGCCTGACGGACGTACAGCTGGTTGATCGCCTTGTCCCAGCCGTTGGTGGTGTTCTTGAAGTTGAAGTACATGTAGCCGAAGCCGAAGTCCGGCAGGCCGTAGACGTTGTAGTTGTTGGCCTTCAGCTTGTCGAGCTGCGGCCAGTTGTCCGACTTCACGTAGCCGAAGTCGAGCTTGCCGGTCTGCAGGTCGTTGAACTCGGCGGTGGGCGAGGTGTACGCCAGGAAGTCGAGCTCGGAGATGTTCGGCTTGCCCTCGCCGGTGTACGCGGTGTTGGCGACGAAGTTGGTCGCGTTGGTCGACGAGTTGTACGTGCTGATCTTGTACGGGCCGTCCACCACCTGCCACAGCGGGTTGGTGGCGTAGGTCGCCAGGTTCTTCGACTGGGCGGCCAGGAAGTCGTAGATCGCCTTCGCATTGGCCGGCTTGGTGAAGTCCAGCGTCGCGCCGGTGGCGGAGGACTTCGCCCAGGCCTTCGCAGGAAGCGGAATGAGCTGTGCGAATTCGGTGCCGAGAACCCAGTCCGGGTTGTAGACCTTGTCGAAGGTGAAGGTCACCGTCTGGTCGTCCACGGCGGTCGCGGCCGTGACGTTGTCCGGGAACTGCCCCGGGGTGTAGTTGCCCGCGTTGGCGGCGCTCTCCTTCACACCGGCCCTGTACAGGTAGAAGTCCAGCAGCACGTCGTTGGCGGAGACCTTGGAGCCGTCCGACCAGGTGTACTTGCCGTTGAGCTTGATGGTGAAGGTCTTGCCGTCGGCCGACACGGTGGGCTTGCCGTCGGTCATCGAGCGGGAGTAGTCCCAGTCCGGGGTGGCGCCCTTGGGGGACCAGTAGAGCGTCCGCCAACTCAGGTACTGGAACTGGTTGATGTCGTAGACAGAGGACTGCGCGCCCGGGGTGATCGGGAAGATCCAGGTGGGGCCGGCGCCAGTGTCCTCGGCGATGTGCAGAACCCCGCCGGGCTTGACCGTGGACGAGGGAGCGGGGATGGAGCCGTACGCGTAGTCGGCGGCCACCTTGGTGGCGGGCTTGGTGCCACTGCTTCCACAGGCACTGAGCGCCATGGCGCCGGCCGCGACGAGGGCTGCGCCCTGGACGGCCCGAAGGCTCCTTCTGGTCATCTGTTCCCCACTCCCGAAAGTGACAGGTTGTCCGGCGTTGTTCCCCTGCGCATCACCCCCCGGGGGTTGTGGCGCCGGTGACTTCTCCGGTCTGTCGGCTGATCTGACGAATTATTTGCTGGTACGGCTTGAGAGCATCTTGATGCGACGAGCAGGTTGTGTCGACAGGATGCGGATCAAAGATTGGTAACGCTCTAAAGGCAGGTAATGACTCAACCTAGCGGATGTCCGTTACGGCTGCCACCACTTGGGTTGGTGACATGCAGTTTTGCTGAGCGAAACAGTTTGCGTCAGAGACGTCCGGAATCCGGACAGTGAAAGCCTCTTGATGGGTCATCACACCTAATCAGGACGCTAGTACTGCGTACACTATTATTTCGGACATAGGAGACACATAGGTGCGTTGGTTGAACGTCGGATTTCTTCGGCTCCGACAATTGGCGGACTCGGTCGCCAGAACTCTTCCACCGCGGGCGGGTCGCGTAACCCAGCCGTCACAAACGATTAGCGCACGGCATACCACGCATTGAGGCCGGTACCTGTAAGAGGTACCGGCCTCAAGAATGGCCCATCGGCGGATCGACAAAGCGCGGGATAGTGCGCTAAAGGGTGATGCTGTGGGAGCCGCCCGGTTTGCTGAGAAGTTGGGTGAGGGCGGTGGCGACGTCCTGGGGGGTGACCGGGCCGGGCACCCCGTTGTGGTTGATCTTCAGTCCGTCGAACTGGCCCGCGTAGGCGTCCTGGAGCTTGGTCAGGTCGAAGGACGGCACCAGCTTGCCGCCGGCGTCCGCCTGCAGGGTCAGCGACTTGCTGAAGGTCTTCGGTCCGAACAGCACCGTGACACCGTGCACGACCACCTTGAACTTGGCGCCCATGGCCCACTTGCCGAGGGAGTCGGCGGCGGCCTGCACGGCGGCGGCGGTGACCTTCGGTTGCAGGGTGGTCGCCGGCAGGCTCACCGGCTTGCCCGGCAGGCCCGCGGCACGGTCCTGGTAGGCCTGCTGGACCAGCGCCATCGAGGCGTTCACGTCCAGGGTCTGGCCGGTCTGCGGCAGGACCGGCACGATCGTGCCGTCCGCGTCGAAGTGGACGCTGCCCTCGCGCGCTCCGCCGGAGGCGCTGCCCGCGAGCTGCTGGAGTGCGGAGCGCAGCTTGTCCTGGTCGATCCTGACCACGGGGGCCACCGCGTGGTTGCCGCCGAAGAGGGAGTCGACCACCGCGACCGGGTTGTAGCTGTGGTGGGCGACACCCTGCACGGTGGCCGTGGTGTCGATGGTCAACCCGGCCACGGAGGGGTTGAGCTGGACGTTCTTGCCGCCCACGACGAGCTGCAGCGGCTGGGTGGCGAGCACGCCGACGGAGCCGTCCAGAGTGTGCACGGCCGCGTCGCGGGTGTCGCCGCCGATGTTCTGTCCGAGGACGGTCGTGCCCTTGGGTACATCGGCCTGATTGAGCATCAGGCCGGCGCCGTAGACCACGCCCGAGGCCAGGACCAGCACGCCTATGCCGGTCACCAGGAGTTTGCGGCTGCGGCCGCCGCGTGCGGGCTTGCGGGCCGCGGCGGCCGGCGTCGTCGCCGGTGCGGCCGCCGCCGCGTCGCCGGGCTTGCGCGGCGGGGCGCCGGCGCCGCCGGTGCCGCCCGCGAAGCCGTCGGGGACAAGGGCAGGGGCAGCTGCGGGGGCGGAGGTCGGTGCCGAGGTGGGTGCCGGATCGCGGAACATCGGCATCGCCGCGGTGGACTCCAGCGCGTCGGCGGCGCCGACGCTG
Source organism: Streptacidiphilus sp. MAP12-16 (assembly GCF_041262165.1). Taxonomy (NCBI): domain Bacteria; kingdom Bacillati; phylum Actinomycetota; class Actinomycetes; order Kitasatosporales; family Streptomycetaceae; genus Streptacidiphilus; species Streptacidiphilus sp. MAP12-16. The sequence continues at coordinate 158,348 of NZ_JBGCBY010000004.1, read as the reverse complement.
AGGCCGCCGTTCATGCCGGGCGGGCGCCCAATGCCGCTGCCGAAGCCCGCGTCCATGCCCGTACCGGGAGCCGGGGTGGGACGGGGCGCGAGGGGCTGCCGGCGACCTGACGGTGCGGCGGGTGCGGGGGGCGGTGCGGGCGCCATGGGCGGAGCCTGCGTGGCGGCCTGGGGCGCGATCGGCGGCTGCGGCGTGCCGTAGGGCTGCTGCTGGTAGACGGGTTGGAACGGCGCCTGCGCGGTGGCGGGGTCGTACGGGGGGCGCTCGAAGGCCGGGGGCTCGAAGCGGAAGGGCTCCGGTGCGGGTTCGGCGGCCGGCTCGGGTGCCGACGGCGACGCCGTCGAGCCCTTCTTGCGCGGCGCGAACCAGGTGCTGGGGGCCTCGGCCTCGCCGGCCGGGCCGGAAGCCGCGCCGGGCGCCGCCGGGGTGGCGGCGGCACTCTGGGTGCGCCACTCCATCGGCAGCTCGGGCATGGTCGCCGACCCGTTGCTGGAGTCCATCACGCCCAGCACGGGCGAGCTGCCGGTGTCGGAGCGGTGCCTGGGGTTCCCCGGAACGGCGGGATCGTCCGCGCGCTCCGGCCCGTTGCCGCTGCCCGCCGTCGGCATGGGGCTGCGGACGACGACGGGCGGGATGGGCCGGGAACCCGGGATGTTGATGCGGATCCGGGTCGTGAGCGTCTGCTCGGTGCGCGGCTCCTCCGCCGGAGGCTCCTGCGACGTGCCGTTCTGCCCGGCTCGGGAGAAGGCTGGGTCGCTGGGAGCGCCGTACGGCGGAGTGCCTGATGGGTACGCGTCCCCACCGGGGCGGGGCGGCATCGGCGACGTATTGTCAGATTCTCGGCTCACTGCGTCTGCTCCGGTTCGCTCCATCGTCTGTGGGACGAGGGTGCGGTTGTGGATCGTCGGTCCCGCGCAGTGTGCGCGGTGGGCGGGCAGCTCCTCGGAAGGACAGCAGCCTCCGCCGCCTTTGGGGTCCGGCATCTGGGCCGTGTTGCGGGCCGTCTGGTGCGGGCCGTATCTCGGGGGACTGGCTCGCCCCGTCGATACCGCCCCCGTTTGTCGAGGCACCACCTTACTGGTGCCGCAGGTGCTCTGGCATGCCTACCGAGGACACGGATTGGTCCCTTTTGTCCTGATCTGGGCGGTACTGCCAGGGGGAGAACGATCCCGGTCAACGCCGTGAGTCGTCCCGCCGGGAGTGCGTCGGCAGCGGCGAGGGCAGCGTGGCGCACATCACGCCCAGAGCCATTCCGCCCAGCAGGTAGACGTACGAGCCGAGTCCGGCCGTCAGCAGGAAGTCCCCTTCGGGGCGGGGGGAGTTCGCGACCAGCAGCATGGCGAACCAGCCGGCGGCGGGCAGGGCGGCGCCCAGGCGGGTGCCGGTCAGCACCCGGCCGCCGTGGAAGAGCGCGAACGCGCCGCCCAGCGACAGGAGCAGGCCGCCGGGGAACCAGAGCGCCTGGACAAAGCACCCGGCGAGACCCACGATCAGGCCGAGCAGGATGAGCAGTACGTAGGCGATGCCCCTGGCCCCGTGGCCGAGCGCGGTCCGGCCCTGGACCGGACCGGGCGAGGAGGAGCGCGGCGCGGGCACGGTCGCCCGGCCGAGCCGGTCCTGAGGGTGCCTCATCGCGTCACGCTCCTTCCTGAGCGGCAGGGGCGGCCGCGCCGGCCCGCTCCGGCAGCGGGAGGCCCGCGAACAGGTCGGTCTCCCAGCCGTTCGTCCCGCGCTGCCCGGCCTCGCCGTGCACCAGCCGGTAGTACTCGGTCGCGGGCATCGGCTGGCCCAGGTCGTTGGAGAGGGAGAAGAAGGGGCCGTCCACCGCGATCTGGGTGGCGTGCGCCCGCATCGCCGCGCCCTTGAGCGCGGTGAAGGCGGTACCGTCCACCGCCGCGGTGACCAGTTCGTCCGCTACTACGCCGGGCACGTCCTCGGGGCCGGCGATGCCGGGGAAGGGGGACTCCCGCCCGGCCGCGCGCAGGGCCGCGAAGCCCGCCTCGAGCACCGAGAACGGCATGCAGTTCCAGTACACCTTGGCGATGGCGTGAGCCGGGCCGAGGTCCGAGCGGTACTCCGGGTCGGCGGCCAGCTCGAACGCCCGCATCGCTACGCGGTGGGCCTGGATGTGGTCGGGGTGGCCGTAGCCGCCGTTCTCGTCGTAGGTGACCAGGACCTGCGGGCGGGTCTCACGGGTCACCGCGACCAGGTGGCTCGCGGTCTCGTCCAGGTCGGCCTGCCAGAAGGAGTCCGGGCGCTTGTTGCTGTCCACGCCCATCATTCCCGAGTCGCGGTAGCGGCCTGGGCCGCCCAGGAAGCGATGGTCGCTCACGCCCAGTTCGCGCATCGCAGCGGCGAGCTCGTCGATGCGGTGGACGCCGAGGGTGTCGTCCCGGTCGGCGGCGAGATGGGCCAGTTCCTCGCCGATCACCTCGCCCTCCTCGCCCAGGGTGCAGGTGACCAGGGTGACGTGGGCACCCTCGGCGGCGTAACGGGCCATGGTGGCGCCGTTGCCGATCGACTCGTCGTCGGGGTGGGCGTGGACGAGGAGCAGGCGGCGTGCCGCCGAGGGGGCGTCAGGCTGGGCTGTCATGGGGTCAGCGTACGGGCAGGGGCCGACCGGCTGTCGCTCAGATCCTGATGCCGGAGATCATCCCGGCGACGTTGGTCGTGAGCGTGTGGATCGGCTGGGCGATCGAGGTGGACGCGAGATAGAACCCCAGCAGGGTGCAGGCAAAGGCGTGCCACAGTTTCAGTCCGGAGCGCCGGATCAGCAGGATGACGATGATCAGCATCAGGACGGCGGCGGAAATCGGCAGAACCATCGCGACTCACCTCTCAGCGGCGGTGCGGCGGGGACTTCCGCACCGGAGGATGGGGCGGGTATCGGCGCCGGGGACGCCCGGCTCCTGGGCGCGGTGCGCCCTACAGTTCGTTGATACCCAGAGAGTGACGTTGGTGTCACTTTCCGTCATCATGCATATGCCGGGGCATCGGCGCACGACCGGGGCGCACGTGGCGTCGTGGCGTCGTCCCAGCCAGGGGCCCGAACGGGCGAGCGAAGCCGGGTTGACGTTTGCCAGGCTCCGCGGCCGTCGGTGTCGCCATAGGGTCGGGGCATGACCACGCAGATCTCCTTCCCTCGCCAGTACTCGCGGACACTGCGCTTCACCCTTGGCGCGCCCAGGTCCTTCAGCGTTTCCCCGGACGGGCGAAGGGTCGTCTTCCTGCGCTCGGCCGGAGGGGCCGAACGGGCGAACCTGCTCCAGGTTCTGGATCTTCCGAAGGGCAGTGCTCCATCCGAGCGAGTCGCCGCCGATCCGGCCGCGCTGCTCGGCGCGGGGGAGGAACAGCTGTCGGCCGAGGAGCGGGCCCGCCGGGAGCGCAGTCGCGAGGGCTCGGCCGGGGTCGTCGCCTACGCGACCGACGCCGAGGTGACGCTGGCCGCCTTCGTACTCTCCGGTCGGCTGTTCGCCACCGGGCTGATGCCGGGGGCAGGGGACGGCGCCAGGGAACTTCCCGCGCGCGGGCCCGTGCTCGATCCCCGGCCGTCCCCGGACGGACGCCACATCGCGTACGCCAACACCGGCGGCGAGCTGCGGGTGATCGCGGCGGACGGGAGCGGCGACCATGCGCTGGCTGGGCCCTCGGGTGCGGAGGACGGCGAGGTGACCTGGGGGCAGGCCGAGTTCATCGCGCAGGAGGAGATGGACCGCAGCCGCGGCTTCTGGTGGTCCCCGGACGGCGACCGGCTGCTGGCGGCCCGGGTCGACAGCACTCCGGTGCAGCGCTGGTGGATCGCCGACCCGGCCAACCCGGAGCGCCCCGCCGCCGAGGTCGCCTACCCGAAGGCGGGCACCGCCAACGCCGAGGTGACGGTCGCGGTGCTGAGCCTGGACGGTGACCGGGTGGAGGTCGACTGGGACCGGGCGGCGTACCCGTACCTGGCCCGGGTGCACTGGTCGGCGGGCGGCCCGCCGCTGCTGCTGGTGCAGACCCGGGACCAGCGCGCCCAGCTGACGCTGGCGGTGGACCCGGACACGGGCGCGACCACCCCGGTCCATGCAGAAGAGGACCACATGTGGGTGGAGCCGTACGACGGCGTTCCCGCCTGGACCGCGGAGGGGCGGCTGGTGCGGATCGCCGACGAGGGCGGAGCACGGGTGCTCGCCGTCGGTGACCGGGTGCTCACGACGTCGGCGCTGCACGTACGGGCCGTGCTGGACGTCGGGGACGAGGATGTGCTGATCGCTGCGTCCGCCGGGGAGGACGCGGATCCCGAACTCGGCGAGGTGCACCTGTACCGCGTGGCGGACGGCGGCATCGTGCGGGTCAGCGAGGAGGCCGGCTACCACTCCGGCGTCCGCTCCGGCGCGGTGACCGTGCTGGCGTCCGCCGCACTCGACCGGTTCGGCGCCGCTGTGCGGGTGCTGCGGGACGGCGAGGAGGTCGCCCGGATCGCCTCCTACGCCGAGACCCCGGTGCTCACCGCCCGTCCGGTGCTGACCCTGGCCGGCAAGAGCCGCATCCCCGCGGCCGTGCTGCTGCCGACCGGCTACGACCGCGAGCGCGACGGCCTGCTGCCGGTGCTGATGAACCCCTACGGCGGTCCGCACGGCCAGATGGTGCTGGCGGCGCAGAACGCCCACCTCACCTCGCAGTGGTTCGCCGACCAGGGCTTCGCCGTCGTGGTCGCGGACGGGCGCGGCACCCCGGGACGCAGCCCCGCCTGGGAGAAGGCCATCGCCTTCGACTTCGCCGGGACCACTCTGGACGACCAGGTCGAGGCCCTGCAGGCGCTGGCCGACGAGCACCCGCTCGACCTGACCCGGGTCGGCATCCGCGGCTGGTCCTACGGCGGCTACCTGGCCGCGCTGGCCGTGCTGCGCCGCCCGGACGTGTTCCACGCCGCCGTCGCCGGTGCCCCGGTGACGGACTGGCTGCTGTACGACACCCACTACACCGAGCGCTACCTCGGCCACCCCGCCGAGCGGCCCGAGGTGTACGCGGCCAACTCGCTGCTCGCCGACGCACCGAAGCTGCGCCGGCCGCTGCAGCTGATCCACGGCCTCGCGGACGACAACGTCGTGGTCGCGCACACCCTCCGGCTGTCCTCGGCGCTGCTCGCGGCCGGTCGGGCGCACGAGCTGCTGCCGCTGTCCGGGGTCACCCACATGACACCGCAGGAGGAGGTGGCGGAGAATCTGCTGCTGCTCCAAGTGGCTTTTCTCAAGCGGTCGTTGGGCCTGCTGGAGGTCACCTCCCGGTGACGGCTCCGGGATGAGCCCGGGATGAGCCCGGGATGAGCACCGCACGAGCCCCGCATGACATCTGTCATGCGGGGCTCTGGAGCTGTGGCACTGCCTGCGGCAGGTCCCGGTCGGCGAACCTTGGAACTGTCAGCAGGACGACAGTTCGAGCAGAACCACGAGGGAGCGGCCGAAGCGATGAGTACTTCCGTAGAGCAGATCACGGGGGCGGACCGGACAGGTCCGGGCTCCGGGGAGGTCGCGGCCTTCCGCAACGTCAGCAAGACCTTCGGCACGGTGAAGGCCGTCAACGACATCAGCCTGGTGCTGCATCCGGGCGAGACCGTGGCCTTCCTCGGCCCCAACGGCGCGGGCAAGTCCACCAGCATCGACATGCTGCTGGGCCTGCGCGAGCCGACTTCGGGCAGCGTCACCCTCTTCGGCGGCACCCCGCGCCAGGCCATCGTCGACGGCCGGGTCGGCGTGATGCTGCAGAGCGGCGGCCTGATGCCGGACGTGAAGGTGCGCGAGCTCGTCAGCTTCGCCTGCGGCATCCACCCGCGCGGTCGTTCCGTGGACGACGTCCTCAAGTCCGCGGGCATCACCGACATCGCCGACCGCAAGGTCGACAAGCTGTCCGGCGGCCAGGAGCAGCGGGTCCGCTTCGCTCTCGCGGTGGCCGGCGACAGCGACCTGATCGTCCTGGACGAGCCCACCACCGGTATGGATGTCACGGCTCGTCAGGCCTTCTGGTCCGTGATGCGGGCGCAGGCCGACGAGGGCCGCACGGTCCTGTTCGCCACCCACTACCTGGAGGAGGCGGACTCCATCGCCGACCGGGTGCTGGTGGTCCACAAGGGCCGCCTGATCGCCGACGGCACCGCCGCCGAGATCAAGGCCAGGGCCGGGCTGCGCAAGATCGCCTTCGATCTGCACCCCGACGACGGCACCCCGGACCTGGCGCTGCTGAACAACCTGCCGGAGCTGTCCGGGCTGGACATCAGCGGCCACACCGTCCGCATCCGCAGCAACGACTCCGACGCCACCGTCGCCGCGATCTACCGCGCCGGGTTCTATCCGCGCGGCCTGGAGGTCACCAGCGTGGGCCTGGAGCAGGCGTTCATCGCCATCACCGGCGAGCAGGACGCCGCCGACGAGTCCGCCTCGCTCGACAAGGAGACCGCGCGATGACCACGTTGATCAAGCTGGAGATCATGCGGGTCCTCCGCAACCGGCGCTACCTGTTCTTCACCGTGATCTACCCGGTGGCCCTGTACGCGCTGATGCTCACCGCCTACGGCAAGACCAGCGACCTGAGCGGGGTCTCGGTCAAGGCGTACTTCATGGTCTCCATGGCGACCCTGGGCACCGTCGGCGCGGCGCTGACCGGCAACGCGCAGCGGATCTCGCTGGAGCGGAAGTCGGGCTGGACCCGCCAGTTGCGGCTGACCGCGCTGCCCAGCTGGGGCTACGTGGTGGCGAAGATAGCCGCCGTCGCCGCCGCCACGCTGCCGGCGATCCTCGCGGTCTTCCTCTTCGGCTTTCTGGAGGGCGTCAAGCTCTCCGCGGTGGAGTGGATCGCCCTCGGCCTGACGCTGTGGGTGGGCGGCTTCGTCTTCGCCGCCCTGGGTGTTGCCATCGGCTACGCCGCCGGGCCCGACTCGGTCCAGCCGATCGTCATGATCTGCTACATGGGCATGGTGCTGCTCGGCGGAACCTGGTTCCCGCTGAGCGGATCGTTCGGGGACTTCGCCAAGTGGACCCCGGTCGCGATCTACAACCAGCTCGGCCGGATCGCCCAGGCCGGGGCCTCGGTCGACATGAAGCAGCTGGTCGCGGCCGCGGCCTACCTGGCCGTCTTCGTCGGCCTCGCCGCCTGGCTTTACCAGCGGGACCGCAAGGAGGCCTGACCGGTCGTCGGCACCACCCTGCCGGGCGGAGCGCAAGCTCCGCCCGGCACGGTCACCGCAGCGTGAAGGAGGATCGGGATGAGAGAGCCCGGGGCGGTGCACATCGGCATGGCACCGGAGAACCGCCGTCAGATGTTCGTCAAGCTGTGCTGGATGACGCTGTGGATGGTGTATCTCGCCTATCCGGTCACCAATCTGACGTCGGGTGTGCACTCATCGGCCGCCACCGCAGTCGGCTGGATCCTGCTGGCCGTGTTCCTCGGCTGCTACGGGGTCCTGGTGCTGCACCGCCAGGCGCTGGGCCAGGCCGCCCGGTGGAACCCGGGGGCCGGGGTCGCCCTGGCGACGATGCTGGTCATCTCCGTGGTCAGCTGCTTCACCCTCGGCGACAGCTGGCTCGCCCTGTACAGCTACACCGCCGTGTCCGCCGGGGTGATCCTCCCGTCGCGCTTCGCGATCTACGGAGTCGGCCTGATCGCCGCCCTGGTCGTCGGCACCGGGGAGCTGCTGCACACCGACCGGGCCGCGCTGATCCCGATCACCATCTCCGCCTTCCTCGGCGGCGCCGGCATGACCGGCCTGCAGCGACTCGTCCGCACCATGCAGGAGCTGCGCGAGGCCCGGCAGGCCGTGGCGGCGCTCGCCGCCTCCGACGAACGCCTGCGGATGGCCCGTGACCTGCACGACCTGCTCGGCCACTCGCTCTCGCTGATCACCCTCAAGACCGAGCTGACCTCGCGCTTCCTGGACCAGGAGCGCTACCAGGAGGCCCGCGCCCAGGTCGCCGACATCGAGAAGGTCAGCCGCCAGTCCCTGGTGGACGTGCGCGAGGCCATCGGCGGATACCGCCGTCCCAAGCTCGCGGTCGAGATCGCGGCCGCCCGTACGGCGCTGACCGCCGCCGACATCGAGGTGGACACCGACCCCGCCATCGCGGACAAGCAGCCCGGGCTCGGCCCGGACGAGGAGGGCGCGCTGGGCTGGGCGTTGCGCGAGGCGGTCACCAACGTCGTCCGTCACAGCGGTGCCAAGCACTGCACCGTGCGTCTCGCCGAGTTCATGGAGAACGACGGCAGCCGGTCGCTGCGCCTGGAGGTCGCCGACGACGGTGTGGGCGCCAGGCACGCGGGCCACGGGCGTGGCCACGGCAACGGCCTCACCGGCCTGGCCGAGCGGTTGGAGATCGCCGAGGGCCGGTTGGAGGCCGGCCCCGGAGAGCGCGGCCGCGGCTTCCGGGTCCGCGCGTCGGTGCCGCTGCGCGCGCCGGTCGTGCGTGCGGACGATTCGGTGGCCGGTACCGTGCTCCCGTGATCAAAGTGCTGCTCGCGGAGGATCAGGGGATGGTCCGGGAGGCGCTCGCCGCGCTGCTCGGGCTCGAGGGGGACATCGACGTGGTCGCGCAGGTGGCCCGCGGTGACGAGGTGGTCGCGGCGGCGCTCGCGCACGAGGTGGAGGTGGCGCTGCTGGATATCGAGATGCCCGGCATGACCGGCATCGAGGCTGCGGCGCTGCTGCACCGGGAGAGCCCGCAGACGAAGATCGTGATCCTGACCACCTTCGGGCGCCCCGGCTACCTCCGCCGCGCGATGGAGGCCGGCGCGGACGCCTTCCTGGTGAAGGACGCCCCGGCCGCGCAGCTCGCCGAGGCCGTGCGCCGGGTGCTGCGGGGCGAGCGGGTCATCGACCCGACACTGGCCGCCGCCGCGCTGGCGGACGGCGCCAACCCGCTGACCTCCCGCGAGCGGGACATCCTCGCGGCTGCCGCGGACGGCTCGGCCAACGCGGAGGTCGCGCGGCAGTTGCACCTGTCCGAAGGCACGGTCCGCAACTACCTCTCGGCCGCGATCCAGAAGACCGGAGCCCGCAACCGCGCCGAGGCGGTCCGGATAGCGCGGGAGAAGGGCTGGCTCTGAGCCCGGTCGGCCTCTGCCCGGCCTAGCTCTTCAGCACCCTGCTGGGGCTACCGGTCGCTGCGCCGCAGCAGCGTGATCCCGTCCTGACGGGTGATCAGGTGGTAGCGCCCCGACGACTGGTCGGCCGCGACCTCGGCGGCCATCCTCGGCATCGGGCAGGGCCACTCGGTGGGGTCGGTGGCGTCCAGGAGCACCCACTCGGGCGGTGCGGCCGGCGGTGCCTCGCTGCAGATCAGGCTGACCTGGGTGCGTCCCGCGAGCTGCGCGGCGAGCCGGTTGGACGTGGCGACGCCCGCGCCGTCCGGGATCCGGGCCATGATCGCGGCGGCGGTACCCACCTGCGCGGGCGTGGTCCAGGTGCGTGGCAGGAACGCCTCGTGCAGCGGGTATATCGGCACGGTCACCGCCGTGAACACCGCGCTGGCCGCGCACAGCCAGCGCAGCAACCGTCCGCGCAGCACGGCGCGGTCACGGTCCAGCGCGTGGATCGCGGCGGCGAAGACGATCACCATCAGGGTGGCGTTGTAGTGGTACAGCGTCCCCCAGTAGTGCGGGTTCGCGGAGACGAAGCGCCAGCCGAGCGTCGGCAGGAGCAGCAGCACCAGCGGTGAGCGCAACGCGACGAACGCCGTCGGCGCGAGCAGCATCAGGACCGTGCCGTACTTCTCCGGCGGCCAGAAGGTGTGCAGGACCGTCTGCAGTGGCGTGTTCGCGTGGACCGACGCCTGGGTGCTGCCGCTGGCTATCTCGTTCCAGTAGTCGAAGCTGCCATGGGCGTTCATCGACGGCAGGATGACCAGCATCTCCAGCGCCGAGCCCAGCACGCCCACCGCGACCAGCGCCCAGCCGAGCCGCTTCGGCCCCCTGCCGACGCCCTTCCAGGCGATGTAGCCGCCGAGCAGAGCCAGGGTCAGCCCCAGGTCCTCCTTGACCAGCAGCAGCGGAAGTCCCCACCCGGCGGCGGCCTTCCAGCGCTGCTGACCGGCCGCGGCGAGCGCGAAGGCGAGCAGCGGGACGGCGAGGCAGACCTCGTGGAAGTCGAAGTGGTTGAGCTCGGCCATGCCCCAGGAGGCGCCGAAGGCCAGCCCGATCCAGGCCGACACCTTCGGCCCGCGCACCCGGTGCGCCCAGCCGACCAGCGGCACGATCGCCACCGCGGCGAGCGCGGCCTGGCCGACGAGCAGCGTCAGCGGGGAGGGGAAGAGCCGGTAGAACGGGGCGAAGACGACCAGCAGCGGGTGGAAGTGGTCGCCCAGCAGATTGAATCCGGGGCCCTTGAGCAGAGTGACCGGCGCATGGCCGTGCGCGTATGCGCGGATGCCCTGCTCGAATATCCCCAGGTCGAAACCGGCAGACTGCATCCGCTGGTGCCGACGCACCGACAGCACGCAGTACAGGGCGAAGAAGACTCCCGCGAGCCCCCACGCCTGCACCCGGACCCGCTGCCACCAGGCGCGCACGACTGGCGCGCTCCGGGCAGGCGCGGGCGCGACGACGGACTGCGGGGGGTGCAACACCGGTGCGACGCTAGCAGCCGTCCGCGATCCGAGCGGAGGCAGGGTGTTGTGGCCTCTCGTCAGGTGCCGTGGCCGGTCGTCAGTTGAGGCGGTGCCTGGCCGCCTTGGCCTCCAGCCGGACCCTGGCCGCCGACTCCGGGTCGAAGGCGTCGAGGATCTCCGCGTAGGAGTCCATCTCCTTCGCGCCCTCCACGAAGCGCGCGGTCTTCACCAGCAGTTCCGCGCGTTCCAGCCGCAGCTGCGCGGGGTGGCGGGGCAGCAGCAGGGACAGTTCGGTGGCCCACAGCTGGGTGCGGGCCTGCTCGGGACGGGCGGCGGCCCAGGCGCGGATGTTGCCGAGCACCCGCAGCACCGTGTCCAGTGGTTCGGCGGGCCGCAGCAGGCCGGGATCGAGCGGGTGGCCGGCCTCGGCGGCGATGCCCTGGGCCTCCTCGTGGGACAGCACCTGCCCGCCGTGGAAGGGGTCCGCGAGCACGTACTCGCCGTCCGGGTCGCCCACGCCGACGACGAAGTGGCCAGGCAGGGCCACCCCGTACACCGGCAGGTCCAGCATCCGGCCGACGGTGATCCAGACCACGGAGACGGTGATCGGCAGGCCGCGGCCGCGCCGCAGCACCTGGTGCAGCAGCGAGGACTCCAGCCGCCGGTACGCGCCGGGGCCGCCGCGGAGGTCCGCCGAACCGGCCAGGGCACCCGCCAGCAGGGCGGCGGTCTCGGCCGGTGAGGGGCACCGGGTGTTGCGGAAGGCCGTCGCCGTCAGCGCGGCGAGCCGGTCCAGGGCGCGGCGCGCGGGCACGAGGCAGGCGTCGATGCCGCCCTCGGCGTCGTCGAGGTCCGTCTCGAAGCCCATGAGCAGGCACAGCAGAGCGAGGTCGGGCGAATCGCCTCGTGCCTCGGCGGCGAACCGCTCTCTGCTCTGCTCGGTCATCGCGGGGGATTCTATGCGGCCTCAGCCGGGCTGAGGCCGCATCAGGCCCGGACGCGCCCGCTGCGAGCCCGGCCCAGACCTTCAGCGCCCTTCTAGGAGGGCGAGCGGCGGTAGTGGTAGCGGTGGTGCGTGGAGAAGCCGAGGCGGTCGTAGAGGGCGAGCGCTCCGTCGTTGTCCGGCTCCACCTGCAGGTACGCCAGGTCGGCGCCCTCGTCCGCGGCGGCGCGGGCAAGGGTGGCCATCACCGCGCCGGCCAGGCCGCGTCGGCGCTGGTCGGAGCCGACCTCGACGGCACCAAAGCCCGCCCAGCGGCCGTCCACCACGCAGCGCCCGATCGCGGTGGCAGGTTCGCCCTCCGGGCCGGGGACGGTGGCGAACCACACCGACGGGCCGCCGCCGAGGACGGCTCGCGCCACCCGCGCCCGGGCCGGGTCGGCGACGTGGTGGTAGCGGGAGAGCCAGGCGTCGCCCGGCTCGCGGCTGAGCAGCACGTGGTGGGGGGTGGCGGTGGAGGCGGCGGTGGGAACGGTGGGAACGGTGGGAACGCAGTCCACCACCGGGGCCAGTGGTGCGGTCAGCAGCAGGGCCGCCTGCTCGACCGTCCAGCCGCGTGCCGCCAGCTCAGCGTCCAGCGCGTCGTCGGTGTCCTCGCGGGCCTCGCTCGTGGTGATCTGCAGGTACACCGGCAGGCCGCGCTCCCGGTACCAGTCGACGGCCCGTTCGAGGGCCTGGTCCAGCGGGAGCCCGGGGTCCCCGCTGACCAGCACCGAGTTGGCGCGTCGGGTGAACCCGGCGGCGGCCCGCAGCGTCCACGCGCCCAGCGGCTCGGTGGTGGTCGCGGGCCAGCCGCGTCCCGCGATCCGCTGCAGTTCGGGCGCGCCCACGGCGCGGTGCGCGGCCACCGCTCCGCGGCCCCTGCGGACCGGCGCCGGGGGCACGGCCTTGGCCGCGACCAGCGCGTTCTCCCTGATCTGGACCGCCGCGCCGGTCCGGTCGACGACGGTGAGCACCCCGCCGTCCCACGATGTGAGCACACCGACCACATCGCCGAACACCGGACGGCCCTCCGCGATCTCCAGAATCCGCCGGGCGGACACCCGTCGTCCCAGGTCAGCGTGGGTAATGTGGATCTCTGCCCGGCCATGTCCGATAGTGTTGTCCGCCATACCCGCCACCTCCGGTGCAACCGCCGTCCTGAAACGGCGATACTAGAGGCGGGCATCGACGACGCCGCGCTCCCCTGCGCGAATGCCAGCCCCTACGAGGAGGAACGTCAGCGTGACCTACGTCATCGCGCAGCCTTGTGTCGACGTCAAGGACAAGGCTTGCATCGAAGAATGCCCCGTCGACTGTATCTACGAGGGCAAGCGGTCCTTGTACATCCACCCCGACGAGTGCGTGGACTGCGGTGCCTGTGAGCCGGTCTGCCCCGTCGAGGCCATCTTCTACGAGGACGACACTCCGGACGAGTGGAAGGACTACTACAAGGCGAACGTCGACTTCTTCGACGACCTCGGCTCGCCCGGCGGTGCCTCCAAGCTCGGCCTGATCGAGAAGGACCACCCGTTCATCGCGGCGCTCCCGCCGCAGAACCAGTGATCCTGTGAGCAACGTGCACGACAGCACCGCCGCGCCGTCCCTCTCCCGAGGGGCGGCGCGCCGCGTCTCGGACCTCCTTCCGACCTTCCCCTGGGACCGACTGGAGCCGTACAAGGCGACCGCGTCCGCCCACCCTGACGGCATCGTGGACCTCTCCGTCGGCACCCCGGTCGACTCGGTGCCCGAGCTGGTCCAGGCCGCGCTGAGCGCCGCCGCCGACAGTCCGGGCTACCCCACCGTCTGGGGCACCCCCGCGCTGCGGGACGCCCTTGTCGGCTGGACCGAGCGCCGGTTGGGTGCAAGCGGCCTGACGCACCACCATGTGCTGCCGCTGGTGGGCTCCAAGGAGCTGGTGGCCTCGCTGCCGACCCAGCTCGGTCTGGGCCCTGGCGACCGGGTGGCCTACCCGCGCCTGGCCTACCCGACCTACGAGGTCGGCGCACGCCTGGCCCGAGCTGACTACGTCGTCTATGACGACCCCTGGGAGCTCGACCCCGCCGGGCTGAAGCTGCTGTGGCTGAACTCCCCGTCCAACCCGACCGGGCGGGTGCTGACTGCTGCCGAGCTGCGCCGTACCGTCGCCTGGGCGCGGGAGCACGGTGTCCTGGTCGTCAGCGACGAGTGCTACCTGGAGCTGGGCTGGGACGCGGAGCCGGTCTCGGTGCTGCACCCGGATGTCTGCGGCGGCTCGTACGACGGCCTGGTGGCCGTCCACTCGCTGTCCAAGCGCTCCAACCTCGCCGGGTACCGCGCGGCCTTCCTGGCGGGCGACCCGGCGGTGCTGGGCGAGCTGCTGGAGATCCGCAAGCACAGCGGCCTGATGGTCCCCGCGCCGGTGCAGGCCGCCACCGTGGCCGCGCTCGCCGACACCGCGCACGTCGCCGAGCAGCGCGAGCGCTACGCCCGCCGCAGGTCGGCCCTGCGCGGAGCGCTGGAGGCGTACGGCTTCCGGATCGAGCACTCCGAGGCGAGCCTGTACCTGTGGGCCACCCGGGACGAGCCCTGCTGGGACACGGTCGCGGACCTGGCCAAGCATGGCGTCCTGGTCGCGCCCGGCGAGTTCTACGGCGAGGCCGGTGCGCAGTTCGTCCGGGTCGCGTTCACGGCCACCGACGAGCGCGTGCGCGCGGCGGTCCAGCGCCTCGGCGGCTGAGCGGCGCAGCTCCGCAGAGCGGACAGACGGCGGGGCCCGGAAGCTGGAGAGCTTCCCGGCCCCGCCGTCATGTTTCTTCAGCCGCGTCCGGTCATCCGATCGGGAGACCGCCGCCGGTCAGGCCGCCCGCGCCACCGAGCAGGCCGGTCAGGGTGCCCAGCGGCGAGCCGCTGCCCAGGCCCGGCAGGCCGCCGAGGCGCTGCGAACCGGTGGCGCCGCCGAGCTCGGAGACGTGGCCGAGGGCGGACTGTGCCGCACCGAGCGGCAGCGACTGCACCGGAAGGCTGTTGATCGGCAGCGAGGACAGCGGGCTGCTGGGTGCGGCGTTGCCCGGGTTGACGTTTGCCTGCACCGGCGCCGAGTCGGTGCCCGACTGGGTGGTGCCGGCCTGCTGCATGGCCGCGCCGGCCGGCATGGCCCGGGTGGCACCGGACAGGGCGCCGGTGGCGGAGGTGGTGGAGCCCGCCGCCTGGGCCAGTTGTCCCGCGGTGGACCCGAGTACCCGGTTCGCCTCGGGAATGGCCTTGCCCGCCGCTCCGCCGGTGGCGTCGGCGACCGTGGGGATGGCACCCGCGACAGTGCTGCCCGCGCTGCTGCCGGTGAGTCGGCCGGCCTGGTGCGCGGCGTCCTGGACGTGGTTGCCGAGGCTTGCGGTGTCGAGCTGGCTGAGCCCACCCAGGTCCGGGATGTTGGGCAGCGCCGGCGCCGCGGAGGCCACGCCCGCCGTGACGGCGGGGACGGCGCCGGCGGCGACGAGGAACGCGGCCTGGACGATCCGGCGCGAGAGGGGGAGAGACATGGTGCTCCTAGTGGAGATGGGGACAAGACCCGTCCGCCAGGCGGACGTGGTGATTACCGCGCCAGGAGCAAGAAGGTTGCGGTTCGCCCGGGTAAAGAATTCCTAAACATCGCATAATCTTTTCCCCGACATATGCGGATATTCTGGACATAGATCGGCGTATTGCAGGAATGTTTCCTCGCGCTTTTCCCAAGGCTGGCAAGACGCACACAGGGTCTTCGCATCGGACCGCCGGACTGGGCCGTCCGAGCAGCCGTGACGTCAACACGCCACGCCAGGGTTAACCCGCTCGGGGTCTACCGTGCGGCCACCGTGATCTGCACCACACCGCTCTGCGCCGACGTGCCGGCGGACTGCCAGCCCTGGGTCGAGGCCGAGCTGCGCCAGGCCTTGCCGCCGTACTGCACGGCTGAGATGTGCAGGTCCTGGCAGTGCGCCACGGCCCACTGGGCGACCGCCCAGCCCTGCTGCAGCGCACCCGAGCCGGCGCTCGGGGTCACCTCCAGGTGCAGGCCCGCCGTCGGCGAGGCAGAGGCCGACGAAGACGACGAAGACGACGAAGACGAGTCCGACGACGACCCGGAGGACGAGGCCGCTGCCGGGACGGCCTGCGGCGTCGCCGTGCGCCCGAACTCCTTGGTCAGCCGCTGCGCCACGGCGTCGGCCCCGGGCTGCAGCCCGTCCGAGCTCACCGCACCGGCCGTGGCCGCACCGACCCCGTTGACGGTGCAGGTCAGCGCTGCGGGTACGCGGCCCGTCAGCGCCCCGGACAGGGTCTTGGCGTCCGCCTCGTGCGCCGCGTAGGCGTCCGGGAAGCCGCTGTGCTGGACGTCCTGCGCCGCCACGGTCAGCGGCAGCTGCGCGTAGCCGTCGATCCGCACCAGCTTGTCGAGGAACTTGTTCGTGGAGTACACCGGGTCGCCGATCTGCGCCGGGGTGCCCCAGCCCTGCGACGGGCGCTGCTGGAACAGGCCGATCGAGTCGCGGTCTCCCTGGGCCAGGTTCTGCAGCCGCGACTCCTGCATCGCCGTGGCCAGCGAGATCGTCACGGCCCGCTCGGGCAGGTTTCTGGAGAGGGCCACGGCGGCGATCGTTCCCGCGTTGTCCATCTGCTGGACCGAGAGCGAGACCACGCCGTCCTGGCTGTCCACCTGGCAGCCCTCGACCACCGGGATGGGCAGCAGGTCGCGGTGCTGGTTCAGGTACAACCCGACAGCGACGACGAGTCCCAGTGCCAGCACCAGCGGCAGGCAGCCAAGCCAGCCGCGCCGACGCCGCCGGACGGGTGCGCTCTCGGCGGAGTCCATCATCGACTTCAGGCTCACCGGCCGGTTCCTCCTCGCATGTTCGATGCACCCTACCGACTCCGACGGCCGCGTGGTCAGTCCGGTCCTCGCCCCACCCGCTCAGGCGGCGGTCCGGCCCGAGGCCGTAACCTGGCTTTTCATGACTCGCAGCCTCGCCGCCGCCGGTGCCCCCGGCACGGCTTCCACGCCCGTCTCCACGCCCGTCCTCGACCTCTCCCTGACCGGTGGGGAGCTCACCGCGCTGCTGGTGGACATCCCCTCCGTGAGCGGCGACGAGCGGGTCCTCGCCGACGCCGTGGAGGCCGCCCTGCGCGCCCTGCCGCACCTCACCGTGACCCGCGACGGCGACGCCGTCGTGGCCCGCACCGACCTGGGCCGGGCCGAGCGGGTGCTCATCGCCGGGCACCTCGACACCGTACCGATCGCCGACAACCTGCCCTCCCGGGTGGAGGGCGACCTGCTCTACGGCTGCGGTACCTCGGACATGAAGGCCGGGGTCGCCGTGCAACTGCGGATCGCCGCGACGGTGCCCGACCCCAACCGCGACCTGACCTTCGTGTTCTACGACTGCGAGGAGGTCGAGGCGACCCGCAACGGCCTCGGCCGGCTGGCCCGCAACCACCCGGACTGGCTCGCCGCCGACTTCGCGGTCCTCATGGAGCCCAGCAACGCCCAGGTCGAGGGCGGCTGCCAGGGCACCATGCGGGCCACCGTCAGCACCGGCGGCCACCGGGCGCACTCGGCCCGGAGCTGGCTCGGCGACAACGCCATCCACAAGGCCGCGCCGGTGCTGGAGCGCCTCGCCGCCTACCAGCCGCGGCTGGTGTCCATCGACGGCCTCGAATACCACGAGGGCCTGAACGCGGTTCGGATCGAGGGCGGCGTCGCCGGGAACGTGATCCCCGACAGCTGCACCGTCACCGTCAACTTCCGCTTCGCCCCCGACCGCACCGAGGCCCAGGCCGAGGCGCACGTCCGCGAGGTCTTCGCGGGCTACGACGTCACCATCACCGACTCCGCCCCCGGCGCGCTGCCGGGCCTGGGCCACCCGGCCGCGGCCGCGTTCATCGCCGCCACCGGGACCACCCCGCAGGCCAAGTTCGGCTGGACCGACGTCGCCCGCTTCTCGGCACTCGGCGTCCCGGCGGTCAACTACGGCCCGGGCGACCCGAACCTGGCCCACACCCGCGAGGAGCACTGCTCGCTGGCGGCGGTCACCGAGTGCGAGAAGCGCATCCGCGCCTGGCTGCAGGAATGACTCGCCCGGGCCTGGTTGCCGGTCTGAGCTGCGGAGCTGAACAGACCGGAAAGATCCCACCCGACCACGGCCCGCCGTCGTACCCTGCGTAGGTATGACCAACGAGAAGCAGAACAGCCACGGCCCGGACCAGGTCCGCCCGGGTCTGAAGAAGGTGGCGGAGAAGCGGCGCGGCCCGGTGCTGCTGCGCGGCGAGCAGGTGGACAGCAGCACCACCGACCAGCGACTGCTGGACTCGGCCCAGAACGCGGACTGGCTGCACACCGACCCCTGGCGGGTCATGCGCATCCAGTCCGAGTTCGTCGAGGGCTTCGGCGCGCTGGCCGAACTCGGCCCCGCCGTCAGCGTCTTCGGCTCCGCGCGGACGCCGGTGGACTCGGTCGAGTACGCGGCCGGGATGAGCATCGGCCGCGCCCTGGTCGAAGCGGGCTACGCGGTGATCACCGGCGGCGGCCCCGGCGCGATGGAGTCCGCGAACCGCGGTGCGCACGAGGCCGGCGGCACCTCGGTGGGCCTCGGCATCGAGCTGCCCTTCGAGCAGGGCCTGAACCAGTACGTCGACCTGGGCCTGAACTTCCGCTACTTCTTCGTGCGCAAGACCATGTTCGTGAAGTACAGCCAGGGCTTCGTGGTCCTCCCCGGCGGGTTCGGCACGCTGGACGAGCTCTTCGAGGCGCTCACGCTGGTCCAGACCCACAAGGTCACCCGCTTCCCGGTGATCCTCTTCGGGGTGGACTACTGGTCCGGGCTGGTCGAGTGGGTCAGGAAGACCGTCATCGCGGAGGGCAAGGCGTCCGCGGCCGACCTGGACCTGATCCAGCTCACCGACTCCGTGGACGAGGCGATGAAGATCCTCGACGAGGCCGCCCGCCGCAACGGCGTCCAGAACCCGGCCCACAACCCGG
Source organism: Streptacidiphilus sp. MAP12-16 (assembly GCF_041262165.1). Lineage (NCBI taxonomy): Bacteria > Bacillati > Actinomycetota > Actinomycetes > Kitasatosporales > Streptomycetaceae > Streptacidiphilus > Streptacidiphilus sp. MAP12-16. The sequence continues at coordinate 139,810 of NZ_JBGCBY010000004.1, read as the reverse complement.
AGTAGGCCGGCCGGTCAGGCCAGTCCGCGGCGGGCCACCGCAGGGGGACGGGTGCCCCGGATCGAGGCGACCATGTCCAGCACCTGCCTGGTCTCGGCGACCTGGTGCACGCGGTAGACCTGCGCGCCCAGCCACGCCGAGACCGCGGTGGTCGCCAGCGTGCCCAGCAGCCGTTCGCCCACCGGCTTGTCCAGCGTCTCGCCGACGAAGTCCTTGTTGGACAGCGACACCAGCACCGGCCAGCCCGTCGCCGTCATCTCCGGCAGCCGCCGGGTGGCCTCCAGCGAGTGCCGGGTGTTCTTGCCGAAGTCGTGCCCAGGGTCGATCAGGACGCCCGAGCGGGGCACCCCCAGCGCCACCGCCCGCTCCGCCAGCGCGACCGTCCGCTCCAGGATGTCCGCCATCACGTCCTGGTAGGCCACCCGGTGCGGACGCGTGCGCGGCTCCGCACCGCCCGCGTGCGTGCAGACGATGCCGACGCCGTAGCGGCCCGCCACCACCGCCAGCTCCGGGTCGACCCCGCCCCAGGCGTCGTTGAGCAGGTCGGCGCCCACCTCGCAGACCGCCTCGCCGACCTCGTGCCGCCAGGTGTCCACGCTGATCACGGTGTCCGGGTACCGGCGCCGCAGCTCGGCGACGAACGGCACGATCCGCCGCAGCTCCTCCTCCGTCGTCACCTCCTCGCCGGGACCTGCCTTGACCCCGCCGATGTCGAGGATCGCCGCGCCCTCGGCGATCGCGCGCTCGGCCGCGGCGAAGGCCGCCTCGTCGGCGAAGGTCGCGCCCCGGTCGAAGAAGGAGTCCGGGGTGCGGTTGACGATGGCCATGATGACCGGCTCGTCGTCACCGAAAATTCGCGGTCCGAGCGCGAGAGCCATGCGTCCTCCGAGATCCGTAGGCCATGATGGGCGTTGTGCTGTGGGGCGTACACATGATCCCCCACCGGGAGCCGGGAGTCGTGGGCTTGTGTTCTGGTTGATCGTCGCCGTCATGGTGCTGGTGGTGGGCGCTGCGGCGCTGGTCGCGCTGGGCGGTGGTGGCTCGCTGCCGGAGGCCGAGCGGGACCGTCTCGCCGCGCGGCTGCCCCTGGACCGGCCGCTGGGCCGTGCCGACGTCGACGCGCTGCGCTTCCCGATGGCCCTGCGCGGATACCGGATGGACGAGGTCGACGACGTGCTGGACCGGCTCGGCGCCGAGCTGACGCACCGTGACGTCCGGGTCGCGGAGCTGGAGGCGGCCCTGGGGGCCGCCCTCGCGACCGGCCATCCCCAGGCCGGCGAGCCCGGGACGGCCGAGTTCGAGGCGCTGCGGATGCGCTTCGCCACTCCTGGCGCGCGGTCGGCGGAGTCCGGTGCCGGGCTCGGTGCCGAACCCGGCGCCGGATCCGAGTCAGTGTCGGGAACCACGCCGCAGCCGCCGCAGGACACCCTGCCGGGCGTGGACGTCGACGCGGACACCACGCCGTGAGCGGCGCCGTCGTCGGGCCCGACGGGCTGCTCCGCTGCCCCTGGGGCCTGTCCGCGCCCGAGTACCTCGCCTACCACGACGAGGAGTGGGGCCGTCCGGTTCACGGCGAGCAGGTGCTCTACGAGCGGCTCTGCCTGGAGGCGTTCCAGTCGGGCCTGTCCTGGATCACGATCCTGCGGCGGCGCGAGACCTTCCGTAAGGCCTTCGCCGGCTTCGATCCCGCCGTCGTGGCCGGGTTCGGCGACGCGGACGTCGAGCGCCTGCTCGCCGACCCCGGGATCATCCGTAACCGCTCCAAGATCCTCGCCACGATCGCCAACGCCCACGCGGTGCTGGCCCTCGACGGCGGTCTCGACGCGCTGATCTGGTCGTACGCCCCGGAGCCCGGCGACCCGCCGCGCACCCTCGCGGACGTCCCCGCGGTCACCCCGGAGTCCACGGCGCTCGCCAAGGAGCTCAAGCGCCGCGGCCTCCGCTTCGTCGGCCCGACCACCGCCTACGCGCTGATGCAGGCATGCGGCCTGGTGGACGACCACCTGGCCGACTGCTGTGCGCGCGGGAAGAGCACGGCTACTTCCCGACGTAGCGGGGCTTCTCCTTCGCGATGAACGCCTGCACGGCGATCCAGTGGTCCTCCGCGGCGCCTGCCTCGGTCTGCAGTTCGTCCTCCTTCGCCAGCGTGTCCACCAGGGAGTGGGACGCCCCGAAGGCCACCGACTCCTTGATCGCGCCGTAGGCGACGGTCGGCCCGGCGGCGAGGGTCCGGGCGAAGGCGAGCGCGGTCTCGGCCAACTCGGCGGCGGGGACGACCCGGTGGGCCAGACCGAGCGCCAGCGCCTCGGCGGCGCGGACGGTCTGCGGGAACATCAGCAGCTCGACGGCCTTGGCCTGGCCGACCAGGCGGGGCAGGGTCCAGGACGCGCCCGAGTCGGCGGTCAGCGCGACACCGGCGAAGGAGGTGTTGAATCCGCCGTGGTCGGCCAGGATCCGGAAGTCGCAGGCCCAGGCGAGGCTGGCGCCCGCACCCGCGGCGACGCCGTTGACGGCGGCTACGACCGGCTTGCGCATGGTGGCGATGGCGGTGGTGAGCGGGTTGTAGTGCTCCCGGACGGTGCTCAGCGGTGCCTCCCCGCCCTGCCGCGCGACCTGCAGCTTGCCCAGGTGCTCCTTGAGGTCCTGCCCGACGCAGAAGGCCCGGTCGCCCGCGCCGGTGAGCAGCACCGCACGTACGGCCGGATCGTCCTTCGCGGTGATCATCGCGTCCCGGAGCGCGACCTTGGTCGGCGTGTCGAGGGCGTTCATCGCCTCGGGCCGGTTGATGGTGACGGTCGCGAGTCCGTCGTTGAGCTCGTACAGCACGGTGTCTGCCATGCGGATCTCCTCATTACTTACCAGTAGTCCCAGGCCAGCATGACGGATTCGCCGACCCCAGGTGGATGTGACGTGGGTCACTATCGCTGCACGAACCATCGCCGCGCGGGCGGCGGGCCGGGGGCCGGGCGGGCCGCAGGAGCAAAGGGAACTGAGTTGCGATCGGCAACGCGTTCGGAGAGCGACTCAGGGGTCATCGAGGCGGGGGAGAACAGTGACGTTGGTCATCGGGCACTCCGATGCGGGATACTGGGCTCCGATCAATGCGTTCGATACCTGCGGTGGACGGGCCGTGGGTGCGTCGGTGAGCAGGTTCGCAGGAAGGGGAACGAGCATGGCGGCCATGAAGCCGCGGACGGGCGACGGCCCGCTCGAGGTGACCAAGGAGGGGCGGGGCATCGTCATGCGAGTACCGCTCGAAGGCGGCGGGCGGCTGGTGGTCGAACTGACGCCGGACGAGGCCGACGCTCTCGGTGAGGCCCTGAAGAAGGCCTGCGGCTGACGACCTCCTTGTCGCCTCGTCGCGACGAAGACGACTGTGGCTCTGGCCTCATGCCCGGATCGGGCGTGGGGCCAGGGCCACAGCCATGCTCCCAGCAGGGTCGCGGCGTCAGCGCCGCACGGCGCAGAGCAGGCCGTCGCCGACCGGGAGCAGCGCGCTGAGCAGCGCGGGGTGCTCGCGCACGGTGCGCACCAGCTCGCGGGCGGCATGGCTCTGTGCCTCGAACGCGGCCGCGTCCAGAGCGCTGACCGCGCCCTCGAAGCAGACCATTCCCCCAGGTCGCAGCAGGCGCAACGATTCAGCGAGATAGTCCGGCGACTCGGCCGGATCGCCGTCGCAGAACACCAGGTCGTACTGGCCGTCGGCGAGCCGCGGCAGTACGTCCAGGGCCGCGCCGGGGATACACCGGGCCCGGCTGGAGGCGAAGCCGGCGTCCGCGAAGACCTCCCGGGCCTGGCGTTGCAGTCCGGGCTGGATGTCGACGGTGGTCAGCACGCCGTCCGGGCGCATTCCGCGCAGCAGGCAGATCCCGGACACCCCGGCGCCGGTGCCGATCTCGGCGACGGATCGGGCGCCCAGGGCGGCGGCCAGCAGGCTCAGGGCCGCGCCGCTGGCGGGTGACACCGGTCGTACGGTGGCCAGCTCCGACTGCCTGCGGGCGTGCAGCAGCACCTCGTCCTCGACGGCGTAGGCGTCGGCGAGGCGCGCGTCCGACTGCCCGTAGCCGGTGATGGCTGGTCCCTCCGTGTTGTCGGCGGTGCGCCGATGCTGCCATGAGTCGATATTTCAGGCCACAGGTTAGTGGGTCATGGAGGAACCCGAGCGGGACGCGGCCCGTTGGGACTGGTGGGTAGGCGGACGGTCCGGCGGAGCGAGCAGCTCCGAAGTCCGGGACGTCGCGCCGACCCGGCGAATCGCCGCAGGTGGGTCGTATGGTGATTGGCTTTTATCCGGTGCTAACGGGTGAGGCGGATATGGTGGTGGCCCTGCTTGGCAGAAGAGCCGATCGAGGAGGTGTGGCCGAGGGGGGCGCCCGTTCGCGGCAGTTTCGCGGCCATGCGCCTGGCCCGACGCCGAAGCCCGTGATGAGTGAGTCGAAGCCCGAGCACCCGCAGAGCACGCAGACCGCCTCCTTCGACGCGGGAAGCGCGATTCCCGCCTGGACCCCGCCCAGTTGGGAGGAGATCGTCCAGACGCACAGCGCCCGGGTGTACCGACTCGCCTACCGACTGACGGGCAATCAGCACGACGCCGAGGACCTCACCCAGGAGGTCTTCGTCCGGGTGTTCCGTTCGCTGTCCACGTACACGCCCGGCACGTTCGAGGGCTGGCTGCACCGGATCACTACCAACCTCTTCCTCGACATGGTCCGCCGCAAGCAGCGGATCCGCTTCGACGCCCTCGCCGAGGACGCCGCCGAGCGGCTGCCCAGCCGTGAGCCCTCCCCGGCGCAGCACTTCCACGACACCCACTTCGACGCCGACGTGCAGCAGGCCCTGGACACCCTGGCGCCGGAGTTCCGCGCGGCGGTGGTGCTCTGCGACATCGAAGGCCTCTCCTACGAGGAGATCGCGGCGACCCTGGGCGTGAAGCTCGGGACCGTCCGCAGCCGTATCCACCGGGGGCGTGCGCACCTCCGCGCCGCGCTGCAGCACCGCGCTCCGGGCGCCGCCGAGGGGCGCGAGCGTCGTGCCGGAGAGAGCGCGCTGGCCGGGGCGGGCAGCGCGTCCGTCGCCGGGTCCGCCGAGTCCGCAGACGAGCTCTCGGAGCGGAGGCGAGCGCTGTGACGGAGCAGTCGCGCCGCGCCCGACCGCAGGAGGTCGTCGTGGAGCTGCGGGTGGCCCGTTCCGCCGTCGCCCCCGTTGCCCCGGCAGCGGAGGATCACCATCTGGGAGACAGGCTGGCCGCCTTCGTGGACGGCGAGCTCGACCACGACGCTCGGGAGAGGGTGCAGTCCCATCTCGCGACCTGCTCCGCCTGCCTGACCCGGGCCGAGGACGAGCGACGGGTCAAGAGCCGTCTCGCGGCGGCGGCGCCGCCGGACCCGAGCGCCGTGTTCCTGTCCAGACTCGTGTCGATCGCCGCCGACAGGGACGAGCAGCCGCCCGCCGGCCCGCCGGCTCGTCGCGGCTTCGCCGGCGCGGCCTTCGGCAGCGCCGGCACCGGCTTCGGCTCGGGTGGCTTCGGCAACGCCCGCTTCGGCAGCGGCGCGCTGGGCGCGGACCACCCGGTGCCGGGTGTGGACCCGCGGGCCGAGCGTGGGATGCCGTTCCAGGGCGAGTTGCGCCCCATCGCGGCACGGCTCTGGGCCGGGATCGGTCCTTCCGACGGCCGTCCGCAGGGCTTCCCGGAGGCGGAGCGGGGACAGCGGGTCGAGCAGCAGATCGTCAACCGTCCCTCGGCGGCCAGGGGGCGGCGCTTCGCCTTCGCGGCGGCCGGCGCCTTCTCGGTCGCGGCGGTCGCCCTGGGCAGTGCCATCACCGGGGTGACCGCGGCGGAGCCGTCCGTGGACGAGCCCTACGGCAATGTGGCACCGGTCGCCGACGCCACCAGCACCTCCGCGACGGGAGGCGCGGGGAGCGCGGGCAGCCGCAGCAACGGCCAGCTCGCCTTCGGCGTGCCGGCGAACGTGCCGGGGGCCGTCTCCCCGTACGGGGCCGGGCCGTTGCTGCGCAGCCCGGTCGGGCCCGCTGCTCCGGGTAGTTCGGCCACCGCGACGTCGCTGCCCGCGGCGCCCTATCCGGCGGCGGGGCATTCCCTGCTGAGATAGCGGCGCGAGCGCAGCGGACCTGGTTGAATCGAGCCCTCTCAGGCGGCACGCGGAGGGCGGTGCGTGAAATGGCGGTCGAGGCCAGCTGGTGGAGCCATCCGGACGGGGCGACCGGCCACGGTCCGGGCTTCCGGCTGCCGCCCGGGCGCCTGCCACCCGGGCGACAGCCGGCTGCCCCGGTCGACCAGTTGCCCGGCGCGGAGCCCGGCTCCGCGCCCCCCTGCGTCCGCCGGTCCCGTCCCGCCGTGCGGATCGCCGTCTGCGCGGTTCTGGTCGTGCTCTGCGCCGGGCTGCTCGGGGGTGGCGTCGGCGCGGTGGTGCAGGGCACCCGCCAGGGCGGCCGGATCACGCTGCACCCGGTGAACGACGTGGGCTTGCGACGTGACCCCGGCAGTACCGCCGCGGTCGTCCGCGCGGTCCTCCCCGGCGTGGTCTACCTGCGCGTCGGCGTCGCGGGAAGCGACAGCACCGGCACCGGCATCGTCCTGGACGGCGCCGGACACATCCTCACCAACAACCACGTGGTGGCCCCGCAGGGGCAGCCGGGGCGGATCACCGTCACCTTCAGCACCGGACAGGAGCACCCGGCCACGCTGGTCGGCAGGGATGTCGACTCGGACCTGGCCGTGATCCAGGTCAAGGGCGTCGCCGGGCTGCACCCGCTGGCCCTGGGCTCCGCCGACCGGCTGCAGGTCGGGGACCCGGTGGTGGCGATCGGCGCGCCCTTCGGACTGCGCGGGACCGTCACCTCGGGCATCGTCAGCGCCCGCGACCGTCCGCTCACCTCCGGCGGCACCAACGCGGGCGCGGGGCTGGCCTACCTCGACGCCCTGCAGACCGACGCCCCGATCAACCCCGGGAACTCCGGCGGCCCGCTGCTCGACGCGGCCGGCACCGTCGTCGGCATCAACACCGCGATCCGCTCCGCCGACTCCGACAGCAGCGACCCGTTCGGGGCGCAGGACGGGGCCGGCAGCATCGGCCTCGGCTTCGCCATCCCGGTGGACCAGGCACTGCGGGTTGCCGAGCAGCTGATCAACACCGGCCGGGCCGCGCACACGGTGATCGGCACGACCCTGGACCTGACCTACCAGGGCGGCGCCAGGCTCCTCGGCGCGCCCGGCGGCGACACCGCCGCGCTGAGGGCGGGGGACATCGTGACGGCGGTCGACGGCACCCCGGTGACCAGCGGGGACGACCTGGTCGCCCTGGTCCGCGGGCGGCGCCCGGGCGACACGACGGTGCTGACGGTGCAGCGCGACGGGACGACCCTCGAAGTACCGGCGCTGCTGCACTCGACGCCCCGAGCCGGTTCCGCCGACAGCGCCTGACCCGGCGGTACGCCCGGATGATCACGTCGGGTATGGCCGCCTGCGGCGATCCGGCGACTACGCTGGTGCCGGTACACCGCTCTCTGTCCATGAGCGGTTGTCTTCACCTTCCAGGGGAGCTGCACGGTGTTCTTCGACATAGGCCCGATCAAGCTGATCGCGCTCGTGGTCCTTGCCGTGGTCATCTTCGGCCCGGACAAGCTCCCCAAGCTGGTCGCCGAGGTGATGGGCTTCATCCGCAAGGTCCGGGAGTTCTCCGACACCGCCAAGGAGGACATCCGCAAGGAGCTCGGCCCGGAGTTCAAGGACTTCGAGTTCGAGGACCTCAACCCGAAGACCTTCGTGCGCAAGCAGCTCGCGACCCATGGTGAGGACTTCGGGCTCAAGGAGATCCAGGAGATCAAGAACGGCTTCAGCAAGGACGCGGCGGACGCCACGGCGGCGGTCCGGGCCGTCAAGGCCGATCCGCTGGGCCGGATCGACATGGAGAAGCCGGCCCAGTCGCCGCCGCTGCAGGCGGGCGAGCGCCCCCCGTACGACCTCGACGCCACCTGACCTCACCTCAGAGGGCCCGAGGCCGCCCCCCGCTATTGTTCTGGTGCGCCCAGACTGGGCCGACGAGAAGCAGGAGGGCCGAGATGGACACCACGAGCCACACGGGGGCGGCCACCGCCGAGGCCGGGCCGGGGACCCCGCCGGACAGAGCCGCGCGTCGCGCGTCAGCAGCCGATGCGACCATCGACGGATACATGCGCGCGGACTTCCCCTGGTACAGCCTGGACGACGGGTGGACCGGACGCCGTTGGTTGGCGCCGGTGGGCACCGCGCCCGACGGCACCGTGGACTACGGCTCCATCGGCCACGGCGACGAGCCGGTGCGCTCCTACGCCACGCCGGAGCCGGCCGAGGGCCGCCGCTACGCGGTCGTGGTCACCGTGGCCCGCCGTCCCGGCCGCCGACTGGGTGACGGCACGGGGATACTGGAGGCCACCTCGGTGTCCTCGGCGGCCTGGCTGGCCGGGGCCGGCCTGCTGGCCGCGACCGAGCAGTCCCCGCTGGCGCGCGAGCTGCGGCAGAACTGGCTGGACCAGCAGACCGCGCTGGCCTGGGACCTGGCCGACGACCTGGACGGACCCGGCTGGTCTTCGCTGACACTGCCGATCAACGGGACCCCGCAGCCGTTCCGCTACCGGGAGTCCGAGTACGGCTGGGTGCTCGCGGGCAACGCGCCCGGCGTCCACCTGGGCGCGTACGGGCGGGGCGTCAGCGCCTACGGGATCGGCTTCACCACGGTGACCGACCTGGCGGTCTACGCCGAGTAGCGCCGAGCAGCCTGGGGCGATTCCTTCGGGAATCGCCCCTTCCCAGCACCCTCCTAGAACTTGTTGCGGGGAGTGATGCCCAGCGACAGCCCGGACAGGCCCCGCTGACGGTTGCTCAGCTTGCCGGCGATGGCGCGCAGAGCGGCCCCGGCGGGGGAGTCGGGGTCGGACAGCACGACCGGCTTGCCCTCGTCCCCGCCCTGGCGCAGTCCCAGGTCGATGGGGATGCTCCCGAGCACGGGCACCTTGGCGCCGGTCGCCTTGGTCAGCGCGTCGGACACGGTCTGCCCGCCGCCGGTGCCGAAGACGTCGACCATCTCGCCGCAGTGCGGGCAGGGCATCCCGGACATGTTCTCGATGACGCCGACGATGGTCTGGTGCGTCTGCAGTGCGATCGTCCCGGCGCGCTCGGCGACCTCGGCCGCCGCCTGCTGCGGGGTGGTGACGATCAGGATCTCGGCGTTGGGGACCAGCTGCGCCACCGAGATGGCGATGTCACCGGTGCCGGGCGGCAGGTCCAGCAGCAGCACGTCCAGGTCGCCCCAGTAGACGTCGCCGAGGAACTGCTGCAGCGCCCGGTGCAGCATCGGGCCACGCCACACCACCGGGGCGTTGCCCGGGGTGAACATGCCGATGGAGATGACCTTCACGCCGTGCGCCGACGGCGGCATGATCATGTTCTCGACCTGGGTGGGACGGCCGTCCACCCCCAGCATCCGGGGCACGCTGTGGCCGTAGATGTCGGCGTCGACGACGGCGACCTTCAGCCCGTCCGCAGCGAGCGCGGCGGCGAGGTTGACGGTCACCGAGGACTTGCCGACGCCGCCCTTGCCGGAGGCGACCGCGTACACGCGGGTGAGCGAGCCGGGCTGGGCGAACGGGATCTCCCGCTCAGCTTTGCCGCCGCGGAGCATCGACGCCAGCTCCTGGCGCTGCTCGGTGCTCATCACGTCGAGCTCGACCGCGACCGAGGTGATGCCGGGAACGGAGGCGACCGCGTCGGTGACCCTGGAGGTGATGGTCTCCCGCATCGGGCAGCCGGAGACGGTGAGATAGACGGCGACCCGGGCCGAGCCGTCGGCGTCGATCTCGATCGACTTGACCATGCCCAGCTCGGTGATGGGCCGGTGGATCTCCGGGTCCTGCACCGTCCCGAGGGCCGCGCGCACGGACTCCTCAAGGGCGGTTGCCTGCGTGTCAGAAGCCATGCACTGATGGTACGGCGCGCCGCGCGCCGCCCGGACCCGGCGGCCGCGTGCGGCAGGTCACAGCGGGGTCAGGCCGAATGCTCGTCCACCTCGGCACGGTCGCCGGGAGAACGGTTCTCCAGCTCCTTGAGCAGCGTCTGCAGCTCCGAGCGGAGGAAGTCGCGGGTGGCGACCTCGCCGAGCCCGTGCCGCAGCGCCGCCACTTCGCGGGTCAGGTACTCGGTGTCAGCGATGTTGCGCTCGCCCCTGGAGCGGTCCTGCTCCATGTTGACCTTGTCCCGGTCGTCCTGCCTGTTCTGCGCGAGCAGGATCAGCGGGGCGGCGTAGGACGCCTGCAGCGAGAGCACCAGGGTCAGGAAGATGAAGGGGTACTCGTCGAACCGCCAGCCCGCCGGGGCCAGGATGTTCCAGGTCACCCACAGCAGGATGAGCACGGTCATCCAGACCAGGAACCGTCCGGTGCCCAGGAAGCGGGCGATCCGCTCGGACAGCCGTCCGAACGCCTCCGAGTCGGGGTTCGGCAGGGTCACCCGGCTACGCCGGCGCTGCGGCTGGTCCAGGCGGTTGCGGCGGCGGTCCTCGCGTTCGGGCGGGCGCGGACCCGTCACCTCGCGCAGCCGCTGATCGCGGCGGTCGCGCAGTTCCCGCAGATCGCGACGGTCCCGCAGATCGCGACGGTCACCGGCCATCAGCGGTCACCGCCCCGGAAGCCTCGTCGTGGGCGTCGCCGCCGTGCAGCGCGGACTCGCGCCAGTCCTCCGGCAGGATGTGGTCGAGGACGTCGTCTACCGTCACCGCGCCGAGCAGGTGGTCGTCCTCGTCCACGACCGGCGCGGCGACCACGTTGTAGGTCGCCAGGTAGCTGGTGATCCACGGGAGTTCGGTGTCCGGCGCCAGCGGGTCCAGGTCGCCGTCGACGATGGCGCCCAGCAGCGTGTACGGGGGCTCCCGCAGCAGCCGCTGGAAGTGGACCAGGCCCAGGTAGATCCCGGTCGGCGTCTCCGTCGGCGGACGGCACACGTACACCTGGGCGGCCTGGGCCGGCTTGAGGTCGGCGACCCGCACCCGGGCCAGCGCCTCGGCGACGGTCGCGTCCGGCTCCAGCACGATCGGCTCGGTCGTCATCAGCCCGCCGGCCGTGTGCTCCTCGTAACTGAGCAGCCGGCGTACCGGTGCGGCCTCCTCCGGCTCCATCAGCTGCAGCAGCCGCTCGGCGTCGTCGGGGGGCAGCTCCGACAGCAGGTCGGCGGCGTCGTCGGGGTCCATCGCCTCCAGCACGTCGGCGGCGCGCTCCTGGTGCAGCCCGCCGAGGATCGCGACCTGGTCGTCCTCGGGCAGCTCCTCCATGACGTCGGCGAGCCGCTCGTCGTCGAGCGCCGCGGCGACCTCGGAACGGCGCTTGGGGGAGAGGTGGTGCAGCACGTTCGCCAGGTCGGCCGGGCGCAGTTGCTCGAAGGTGGCGAGCAGGTTGGCGGCGCCCTGGTCCTCCTCGCGCAGCGCGAAGCCGGTGACCGCGGACCAGTCCACGGTCAGGGTCTCGCCCTTGCGGCGGAGCCGGCCGCCCTTCCCCTTCTCCACGAAGACCTTGTCGATCTCCCACTCGCGGTTGCGGGTCTGCACCATCGCCACGTCCAGGACGGTGACGGTCTCGCCCTCCTCGCCGTTCGGCCCGCTGCTGCTCAGGGCGACCCGGCGGTCCAGCAGTTCGGCCAGCACCAGGGTCTCGGTGGGGCGTTGCTCGAAGCGGCGCATGTTGATCACGCCGGTCGTGATGACCTGGCCCGACTCCAGACTGGTGACCCGGTTCATCGGGACGAAGACCCGGCGCTTGCTGACCACCTCGACCACGAAGCCCAGCACCCGGGGCGGCTTTCCGCCGAGCCGCAGGCTCACCAGGAGATCGCGAACCCGGCCCACCTGGTCACCGTTGGGGTCAAAGACCGCCACCCCGGCGAGATGGGAGACGAACACGCGGGAGGACGCTCCGGTCATGGGACCTTCCTGTCGACGCTGCTCCGGATCGCGCGAGGTCACGACCGGCTGCGCCCAGGCTACGCGGTCCCGGAACGGGTCAGCTCCGGCGCCTCCGGCGGCCGAACAGCAGCCGCGGCAGCGCGGCCGGGGCCGGCCGGCGGGTCGTCGCAACGGTCGGCAGCGGTGCGGCGGCGTGCGAGGCGTCGGGCATCGCGTCCGGGTTCTGCACGCTCCCACCTGTCGGGACCAGCCGCAGCACCCGCGACTCCCGGGCCCAGCGCTCGGTCACCGTCTCGTGGTCGGGCGAGTTCAGCCGCTTCGCCTTCAGCTCCGCCACCGCGGCGGTCCACGCCTCGCTGCCGGGCGCCAACTCCTCCACCCGGACCGGCCAGGCGACCAGGCGTCCCCACTTGTCCTTGCTGCGGGCGGTCAGCACCGTCGTCTGCCCGTCGGCCAGCCCGTGCAGCGGTTGCTCCGCGCCCTCCCCGACCACCAGCACCGCACCGTCGTGCCACACCTGCCACAGCGCCCGGTCCGAGGCGTCGGCGATCCGTACCCAGAGCAGCCCCGACTTCTTCGCCGCCTCCTCCACCAGGGCCCGGTCCAGCAGCTCCACACGCGCATCGGTCATGGGCCGAAGCGTACGGCGTCCGCGCCTCGATACCAGCTCGCACCTGGCGCCGTCAGTCTCGTACCATCAGGACACCCCTTACCGGGTCCTGAGTCGAGGAGCACCGTGCAGCCATCCGCCACCACTGACGCGCCGGTTCCCGCGAGGGCCCCGGCGGCTGCGCACCCCGACCTCGGCACCGTGCCCCGGATCGACTTCTTGCTGCTGGCGGTCGCGGTCGGCGGCGTCGCCTTCTCCGCACCGCTGATCAGCGCGACCGCCGCACCCGCGCTGGCCATCGCGTTCTGGCGCAACTGCATCGCCGGCGGGCTGCTCTCGCCGATCGCGCTGCTGCGCCACCGTGCCGAGCTCCGCGCTCTCAGCCGCCGCACCCTGCTGCTCTGCCTCGCCGCGGGTGCGTTCCTGGCCCTCCACTTCGCGATGTGGCTGCCCAGCCTGCGGATGACCTCGATCGCGTCCTCGACCGCGCTGTGCACCACCACGCCGCTGTGGACCACGCTGATCCTGCGGCTGCGCGGACAGCACGCCCCCAGGACCGTGTGGATCGGCACCGGCGTCGCCTTCCTCGGGGTGCTCGTCCTCACCGGAGTCGACTTCACGCTCTCGCCGCGCGCCCTCGCCGGCGACGCGCTCGCGCTCGGGGCCGGGATCGCCGCCTCGGCGTACTTCCTGCTCGGGAGCGAGATCCGACGGACCGTCAGCACCACTGCGTACACCTTTGTCTGCTACACCACCACGGCCGTGCTGCTGCTGGTCGCTTGCCTGACCTCCGGGCAGGCGCTGAGCGGATACAACGCCACGGCCTGGGTGCAGATCGCGCTGCTCACGGGTTGCGCGCAGTTCCTCGGGCACTCGCTCAGCAACCGGGTGGTCTCGACCCTCGGGCCGTCGCTGGTGTCCACGGCGATCCTGTTGGAGACCCCGGGGGCGGCCCTGATCGCCGCCGTCTGGCTGGGGCAGATGCCGCCGGTCGCGGTGTATCCGGCGGTGCTCATGGTGCTGGCCGGCCTGGTCGTCGTGATCAGGGGCGAGCGCCGGACGTAGGGTGCAGGACGTAGGCTTCTGAACCATGTCCCAGGATGCCGTTCTCTCCGCCGTCGAGGCCCGCCTGATCAGCACGTTCGGGGAGCCGGACGCCCGGGCCGCGGTCACCTTCCTCGGCGCGGACCGGATCGAGGTGCTGCGCTTCCCCACGGCCGACGGCCTGGTCCGCTACGCGACCCTCGGCATGTCCGCCGCCCCCATGGCCGACCCCACCAGCGTGGTCGCCGACCCGGTGGTCGGTCCTCGCGCCGAGCTGCTGCTGACGGTACGCGGCGGTCGGGACGAGGTACTCCGCCCGCTGGCGACCCTGGCGGCGTCCCCGCAGGTCGAGGGCCTGATCGTGGCGCCGGGCGCGTCGCTGGACCTGGGCGCGCCGCTGTGGAACGGCGCGTCGTTCAGCGCTTTCCTGGTCGCCGAGCCCGGCGGACTGGTCGAGGACCTGGAGCTGCCGGAGCCCGCCGATCCGGTGCGTTTCCTGCCGCTGCTGCCGATGACGCCGAACGAGGCCGCCCACAAACGCGTCCACGGCGCGGCGGAGCTCCAGGAGCGCTGGCTGCGCCACGGCACGGACCTGCGCGACCCGCAGCGCCGCGGCGTCCCGCTGGGGTAGCGGGAACGCGGGCGGCGCTGCGGGTCGCGGTGCGGTCAGGGGTACTGCCGCCGGTGGTGCGAGGCTGCTGCGGTCAGACCTTGTCCGCGGTCTGGGCGGTGGCCTGGGCCGGAATCGTCCCCTGGAAGACCGCCGCGTGCGGGAACGCCTCGATGAGCTGGTCGAGCTCGGTGCGCCAGTAGCGGTGCACGTTGAGACGGCCGGGCTTGGACTGCCCGGGGAGCTGCACGTACATCGAGCTCCACACGGTCGCCCGCTTGATCCGGCTCACCGGGAACGCCTCGCGCGGGAAGACCGCGACGACCTCGCCGGGACGGTTGGTGAAGCGGTTCGCGGAGTTCACCACGATCGAGGTGTTGGTGAGCGTCAGGAAGTAGAACTTGCGGGTGAGCGCGACGACCAGCCCGACCACGGGAATGTCGTCGAATATCGCGTTGAGCCAGGGGCTCGGGCCGCTCTCGGCGTGCACGCAGGCGATGAAGGTCTCTCCTGCAGGCGCGACCTGGGAGAGCTTTTCGATGACCTGAGCCTTCTGCTTGGCCCGGCGAATCGCCATGAATCCATCCCTCTGTCTTGTTTTTGACACCGCGTTCGATGCGGTGAAGTCGGCAGAGGTTAGCAGCTTCGGGATTCGGCCACGGGCCGGTTACCGCGCTCGCCCGTGGCGGGGCGTCAGGCCGTGAGCGGCTTCGCGCCGGTGGCCTGGGCGACCAGCGCCTCGTACACCTCGGGAGCGGTGGTGTTCGCACCGAGCCGGACGGACTTGCGGGTGCCGTGGTAGTCGCTGGACCCGGTGGTGAGCAGACCGAGCTCGGCCGCGAGCGCGCGCAGGTGGATCCGGGTCGGCTCGTCCTGGTCGATGTGGTCGACCTCGACCCCGGCCAGCCCTGCCGCCGCGAGATCGGCGATGACCTGGTCGGACACCGTTCGGCCGCGCTTGACCGCGCCGGGATGCGCGAAGACTGGGACGCCACCGGCCGCGCGGACCAGGCGCACCGCCTCGAACGGGTCGAGCTCGTGCTTGCGGACGTCCGCGCGCCCGCCGTTGGCGAGCCACTCGGCTGTGAAGGCGGCGTCGACGCTGGGCACGACCCCGGCCTCCACCAGCGCGCTCGCCACATGCGGACGGCCCACCGCGCCGCTGCCGGCGATCCGCTGGACCTGCTCCCAGCTGATCGGCGCGCCCAGCTCGCGGCAGCGCTCGACCATGGCCTCGGCTCGGCGGAAGCGGTCGGTATACACCAGTTCGCGCTCGCGGGCGAACTCGGGCTCCGCCGGGTCGAAGAGATAGCCGAGCAGGTGCATGGAGATGCCCTCGACCCGGCAGGACAGCTCGGCGCCGGTGACCAGCGTCAGCTCGGTGCCCGCCAGTGCGGCGGTGGCCTCGGCGTAGCCGGCGACGGTGTCGTGGTCGGTGAGCGCGACCACGTCCAGGCCGGCGGCGGCGTTCCGCACCAGCTCGGCGGGGCTGTCCGTGCCGTCCGAGGCAGAGCTGTGGGTGTGCAGGTCGATGCGCACGGGCGTGACTCCAGGGCGTCAGGAGGTGATGGCCCTGAGCCTAGTAGGGTGCTGAAGATCTAGGCCGCGCTCGGCTGCGTTGCGGTCAGCCGAGCAGGCGGGGGGACAGCGCGCCGCAGGGGAGCAGTTCCAGCTCCGCACCCGCGTCGCGCAGGTCGGTGAGCACCAGCTCGTCGTACATCAGCAGACCGGAGCGCTCGGGCCAGACGACGGCCCAGATCCAGAGGCCGAGCGCCTCGCCGACGAAGACGGCGCGGTCGTCCGGGGCGTCGGACACGTGCCACAGCGGAGTGGGGCGTCCGGCGGCGAGGACCTTGGCGTGCGGAGGCTTGTTGGCGGTGATCGCGTCGCCGGGGTCGGGTCCTGGCAGTCCGGCGAAGCGTGCGCCGAGTCCGACGCCGAGTTCCTCGGCGATGAGGAGCAGCTCTCCGGGGCCGCCGAGCGGCCCCGGACCCGAGCAGGCGACGGCGGTGGCGCGAGCTCCGGACAGGTCATCACCCGCGTGGGCGATGCCGGTGAACAGCCAGCCGACCGGGAGCGGCCACGGCATCCAGACCGGTACCTCGGCGCGGGCCACGGCGACGGTGAGCGCCTCCACACTGGGAGGGACGACCGGTTGCAGCGGGTGCACGGTGCCGTGCACGTCACACTGCCAGCTATCGGTGAACAGTCCGGGGGCGCGGACACGGCCCCCGCACCTCGGGCAACTGGGCTCGCCCCTCATAGTCGACCACGGTCCTCCCTCCCGCCCGCGTCGTCAAGGACGATCACCCGCCTGGCGGGTCGTGGTTGTTCCGGTCGACTATCAGGACGGCTGGTACGGCCGGATGTACAGCTTCTGCCCGGTCTCGGCGGCATCCTCGACCATGGCGCGCACGGTTTCCTCGTCGGCGATGAGGGGCTCCTCGGTGCTGCCTTCGCTGTCGTTCAGACGCATGATCTCAAAGCGCATGGGCGTCTCCCTTCCTGACCTCTTGCGTGGAACGGGCGGTGCATGGCATCAGGCCCGCACCCCACTCGACTCCACAGCCAACTCTGCAGCCGGGCTGCGTCGTGGCGATTGCCCCGCCGTAAATCCCGCGTATCGGCGGGGCGGAGGGAAGTATCGGGCGTGCGGGAGGTGCGGGACGTGCAGTGTGGTGAACGAGAATGCCGGGCAGAGGTATTCCGGCTCGGGGAACTTTACCCAAGCTAACGACTTTTGTCGCGGCGGTTTCGTCCACCTGCCAGATCCTCGCGGGAATCGATGAGGTTTCGGATCGTATTGCCGACCGGTCCCGACCGGACCGCTTCTGACGATGGGTCAGGCAAGGCCGCCTCGATTGTCGCTCAGCCAGAATTCGACCAGCGTGGCAGCGGTTGCCTCCGGTTGCTCCGCGTTCGGGGAATGCCCCGCGCCGTCCACCGCCACATGGCGCGCGCCGAGCCGCGATGCCATCTGCGCCTGCTCCTCCACCGGCCAGGCGTAGTCCTCCTCCCCGGAGAGCACCAACGTCCGCAGTCCCGCTTTGGCCAGCGCGTCCACCCGGTCCGGCTCCACGGTGAGCTGCCGCCCCATGACCGACAGCGCCGCCGGGACGTTGGCCAGCCAGCGGCGGTGCAGGAAGTCCGCGATCTCGGGATCGAGCTGCGGGTCGCCGCCGCCGGTCTCCTCCTTCTGGTCCATGTCCTGCATCGCCTGCCAGATGGCCTCCAGGTCCATCACCGGAAGGACCGAGACCAGCAGCGCGGCGCGTTCCGCCTCGGCGGCACCGACCGCGCCGGGGCCGGTGCTGAGCAGGGTGAGCGAGTCCCAGGGGAGCGCAGCGGTGCCGCCGGCGCTGCGAAGCACGGCCTCGCGGACGACGTAGCCCCCGAACGAGTGACCGAGCAGGTGCACCGGGCCGCCGGCGGCCGGCCCTGAGACCGCCTCGGTCAGTGCGAGCAGGTCCAGCGCGAGCGCCTCCAGGCCGTACGCGGACTCGTCGGCGGGGCCGCCCGTCTCGAACTGTCCGCGCTGGTCCACTGCGACGACCTCGAACCCGGCCTGGGCGAGCGGGTCAAGCAGGGCGATGAAGTCCTCCTTGCTCCCGGTGAAGCCGGGGACCAGGAGGGCTGTGCCGCGTGCGGTACCGCGCTGCGGACGGCTGTGCAGGGCCGCGAACTCTCCACGCGCCGTCGCCAGCCGCACGCTGCGGGCCGACGCGGGCAGAGTGAGGAAGGGGGGCGTGCTCAAGGTGGTCTCCGTCCTGCGGGGCGTGATGATCAGACCCTAGCCGTCGGACATGACAGCGGCGTGGCGACTCGGGGGCGTACCAGCGTCAGAAGCCGTAGCAGGACCGGCAGCGGGACTGGATCCGGCACAGGATCCGGCACAGGGTCCGCCACTGGATCGGACACGGGGTCCTGGACCGGAGACGGGCGCGGGCGGGACGACGTGTCACCGTCGTCCCGCCCGCGCCCGCGGTACTGCCTGCGCTACCTGCG
The DNA here is from genome assembly GCF_041262165.1 of Streptacidiphilus sp. MAP12-16. Lineage (NCBI taxonomy): Bacteria > Bacillati > Actinomycetota > Actinomycetes > Kitasatosporales > Streptomycetaceae > Streptacidiphilus > Streptacidiphilus sp. MAP12-16. Next base: position 121,596 of record NZ_JBGCBY010000004.1, on the reverse strand, counting down.
CTACCTGCGCTTCCGCCCGACTAGCGCGTGCCGCGCGCTTCGGCGGCGGCCGTGGCCGCGGCTGCGTCGGCGAGACGCTCACTGCGGCGACGGCGGCGCGGCACCTCGGCAACGGCCTCGGTCGCGGCGGCTGCCGCAGCCGGGGCACGCCGCTGGCGGGGCGCCGGGACCTCGGCCGGGGTGGGCACGCTCGCGGCGGCGCCCTCCGGCCTGGCGGCCCGTCTGCGCTGGCGAGGCGCGGGGGCCTCGGTCGCCTCCGGGGCGGTGACCGTGGGGGCCACCAGGGTCTCCACCGTCTCCGTGGTTTCCACGGTCGCCGCCGACCTGCTTCCGCGACGGCGGCGAGGCGCGGCGGCCTCGGCCGTGGTGGCCTCGGACGGAGCCTCGGTCAGAGGCGTCGCGTCGACAGCCTTGGTGCTGCGGGTCCGGCGGCGGGGCGCGGGGGCCTCGTCCTCCATTGCCTCTGCCACCTCGGCCGCAACGGGAGCCTCGGCAGCGACACCGCTGCGACGACGACGGCGCGGAGCAGCGGTCTCGGCGGTCTCGGCTACCTCCGCGATGTCCGCGACGGCGGCGGCCTCGACGACCTCGACAGCCTCGGCAACGGTGTCGAGGGGCTTGGCAGTGGTGCGGGTCCGACGGCGGCGGGCCGGAGCCTCGGTCGGCTGAATCGGCTCGGACGCCTCGACAGCCGGGGCGGCCTCCTCCACCGGAGCCGCCTCGACGAACGGCGCGGCGAGCTCCGAAGCCGCGCCGCCACGGCGGCGGCGACGGCGCGGAGCCGCATCCTCGGCCTCGGTGACCGGAGCGAGCCCAGCGGCGGGGGCCGTGGCGGCTGCCAGGGTCTCCGCGTCCACCTCGACCAGCGGCGCTCCGCCGTCACCGTTGCGGGTGCGGCGACGCTGGCGCTCGCGGCGCGGACGCTCCTCGCTCGGAGCCTCCGTCACAGGGCCGGACGTGCCGGCCGGACGACGACCGTCGCCCGAACCCGCGCCGCGCGAACGGCCGGAGCCGGAGCCGCGCTCGGCGGGCTTGCTGTCGCGGCCGCCGCTGCGGCCGCGTGCACCCGGCTCGCCCAGGTCCTCGATGTCCTCCGCGCCGAGGCCCGCACGGGTGCGGTCGGCGCGCGGCAGCACGCCCTTGGTGCCGGGGGCGATGTTCAGCAGCTCGTAGAGGTGCGGCGAGGTCGAGTAGGTCTCCTCGGGCTCGGTGAGGCCCAGGTCGAGCGCCTTGTTGATGAGCGCCCAGCGCGGAATGTCGTCCCAGTCGACCAGCGTCACGGCCGTGCCGGACGCGCCCGCCCGGCCGGTGCGGCCGATGCGGTGCAGGTAGGTCTTCTCGTCCTCGGGGCACTGGTAGTTCATGACGTGGGTGACGCCCTCGACGTCGATGCCACGGGCGGCGACGTCCGTGCAGACCAGCACGTCCACCTTGCCGTTGCGGAAGGCGCGCAGCGCCTGCTCGCGTGCGCCCTGGCCGAGGTCGCCGTGCACCGCTCCGGCGGCGAAGCCGCGCTGGGTGAGCTGGTCGGCGACGTCGGCGGCGGTGCGCTTGGTCCGGCAGAAGATCATGGCCAGGCCGCGACCCTCCGACTGCAGGATCCGCGAGACCAGCTCGACCTTGTCGAGCGAGTGCGCGCGGAAGACGTGCTGCTTGACCGAGGCGACGGTCGCGCCGGTGTCGTCCGGTGCGGTGGCCCGGATGTGCGTGGGCTGGGTCATGTAGCGACGGGCGAGGCTGATGACCTGGCCGGGCATGGTCGCCGAGAACAGCATGGCCTGCCGCTTCGTGGGCAGCATGGTCATGATCTTCTCGACGTCGGGCAGGAAGCCGAGGTCGAGCATCTCGTCCGCCTCGTCCAGCACCAGGATGCGGACGGCGGAGAGGTCGAGCTTCTTCTGGCGGGCCAGGTCGAGCAGGCGGCCGGGGGTGCCGACGACGACGTCGACGCCCTTCTGCAGCGCCTCGACCTGCGGTTCGTAGGCGCGCCCGCCGTAGATGGCCAGGACCCGCACGTTGCGGACCTTGCCGGCGGTCTGCAGGTCGTTGGTGACCTGGGTGCAGAGCTCGCGGGTCGGGACGACGACCAGCGCCTGCGGCGTCGAGGGCAGGTCCGCTGCGGTGCAGCGGCCGGCGTCGACGTCGGCGGAGACCCGCACGCGGTCGATGATGGGGAGGCCGAAACCGAGGGTCTTGCCAGTGCCGGTCTTGGCCTGGCCGATGACGTCGTGGCCGCTGAGGGCCACGGGGAGGGTCATCTCCTGGATCGGGAAAGGAGTGATGATGCCGACGGCCTCTAGGGCCTCTGCGGTCTCGGAAAGAATCCCGAGGTCTCGGAACGTAGTCAGGGCGATGCCTCTTCCGGTGTGTGCGGCCGATGGCGGGGGGCGGCCGGGCACATGTACGCCTCGCGTACGTGCGCGCTGACCGCAACCGGCTTCCTCGCGGCCACCTCGCGCGCCGGCTCCGTCGTTCGTACGGACACAGCTGTCGCGTACGGGCGGGCGGCACTGCAGGGGGCCTGTGTGGGAGGTACGGCGCGGGACCGCTGAGAGTGCGGTCTGCGGCGGCCCTCGCTCAGCCACTGCGGGCCCTTCGTGGTCCGTCCCCGGATCGGAAGGGCTGGGTCGGTCGGAGCCGATCGTTCCACCGACCGGGCATCCGCATTCGTGAGGACCGGGGCGCGTGCCGTGACGGCGCATACGCCGGTCCTCACTACCACCATACCGTCAAGGGAATGATCGAACATGTGACGCGGACGACAGTGGGCGGCAACGGGCCCGAAAGGCCCCTGCCGCCCGCCCCCTGTCCGGGAGGCTAGGGTGCCGCGTATGGAGACTCCTCAGGACCGCACCGACGACCTCCGCGCCAACGAGGCGCACCCCTCCATCGGCGACTGGGCGACCTGCGCGGCGGACCCGCAGTACCGGGCCGCCGTCCTCGACCTGCTCGGCGCACTCGCGTACGGAGAGCTCAGCGCCTTCGAGCGGCTCGCCGAGGACGCCAAGCTGGCGCCGACGCTGGAGGACAAGGCCGCGCTGGCAGGAATGGCAGCCGCGGAGTTCCACCATTACCGGCAGTTGCACGACCGGCTCGACGAGGTCGGGGCCGACCCGACCGAGGCGATGCAGCCCTTCGCCGAGCCGCTCGACTCCTTCCACCGGATGACCGCCCCCGCCGACTGGCCCGAGGGCCTGGTCAAGGCGTACGTCGGCGACTCAATCGCCTCCGACTTCTACCGCGAGGTCGCGGTTCGCCTCGACGACGACACCAGGGACCTGGTGCTGCGGGTCATGGCCGACACCGGGCACGCCGAGTTCGCCGTGGAGAAGGTCCGCGAGGCCATCGCCGCCGACCCCCGGATCGGCGGCCGGCTCGCGCTGTGGGGGCGGCGGCTGATGGGCGAGGCGTTGAGCCAGGCCCAGCGCGTCGTCGCCGAGCGGGACGCGCTGTCGAACCTGCTGATCGGCGGGGTCGAGGTACGGGGCTTCGACCTGGTCGAGGTCGGCAAGATGTTCAACCGGATCACGGAGGCGCACACCAGGCGGATGGCGGCGCTGGGCCTCGCTTCCTGAGCGAAGCGGGTCCCGGGTGGGCTGGGTGGCCCGGTCTGGGTGTATCGGCGCCTGGGCGACCGACCGCTCCGAGCCGGTCAGGCGTGGTGCGGACGGCGGTGGCTCGGGCGTGATCGCTGGTCGGGGCGGGCGAGCAGCGACACCAGCACGCAGGCGCCGACGGCCGAGAGCGGTACGGTCGCCAGGATGTGGCCGCTGCCGAGGATGGCGTGGCCGAGGCCGCCGGTCAGCAGCGCAGCGGCCGGCCCGGTCAGCACGGTCACCGCTCGCGGGGCGGGGAACAACTCCGGTAGCAGCAGCGCGGCCGCACCTCCTACGGCCAGACCCACCAGGGTGAACGCAAGCAGCTCCAGCAGCATGGATGCTGCCTCCTCCCAGCCTCGGACGTGCTCGGACCCGCCGGTACGGCCGGCCACTCAGGAACTACCCAGGCAGCGGTCAGGACATGCGGGACGCGCGGATCTGCGCCCCTTCGCGGCGGGAATCACCCGGCGGGGTGGTCAGCTCGTGCGACTCGGCTGAATGTCCGATAAGGGGGATGTCCGACAAGCAGCTGCCCCGTCGCCGCCTGGGCGGGGACGGGGCAGCTGTGAAGAGCGGTGACGCCGACCTCAGATCGCGCCGAAACCCACCTTGCGTGCGGCCTGCTCGCCGATCTCCACATAGGCGAGCCGCTCGGCCGGAACCAGGACCCTGCGGCCGTGCTCGTCCGTGAGCTTCAGCAGCTTGGAGCTGCCTTCGAGCGCAGCGGCAACCGCGCTCTCGACCTCTTCTGCAGTCTGCGAGCTCTCGAGAACGATCTCCCGAGCCGCGTTCTGCACGCCGATCTTGACCTCCACGGCTTCGTCCCTCCGGCCCCTCAAGGCGTTGCTTGTTGTTCCACGCGCGGCTGATCGCGCCGTACCCGCCCAACCATAGTCCGAGCGGGGCTATTCCAAGCTCCGGACCGGGCCCGAGGGCAGTGCGGACCGGTGTCAGTGCGCGGCCGGGTCGCCGCCGTGCATGGGGAAGCCCTTGAGGCCGCGCCAGGACAGGCTGGACACCAGCCGGACCGCCTCGTCCTTGGGGATGCTGCCGCCCTGGGCGAGCCAGAACCTGGCGGTGATCTGGCACAGGCCGCAGACGCCCACGGCGAGCAGCATGGCCTCCTCCTCCGGCAGGTCGGTGTCCTCCGCGATCACCTTGCTGACCAGGGTCGCGGTCGCGCGGGTCACCCGCTCGACGCGCTCGCGCACGGCGTCCTCGTTGGTCAGATCGGACTCGAAGACCAGCCGGAAGGCACCGGACTCGGCGGCGACGTACGCGAAGTACGCCTCGGTGGTGGCCAGCACGCGGAGCTTGTTGTCCGTGGTGGCTTCCAGGGCGGTGCGGATGGCCTCGACCAGGGCGTCGCAGTGTTTGTCCAGGAGCGCGAGGTAGAGCTCCAGCTTTCCCGGGAAGTGCTGGTAGAGCACCGGCTTGCTGACTCCGGCGCGCTCGGCGATGTCGTCCATGGCGGCGGCGTGGTAGCCCTGGGCGACGAACACCTCCTCGGCCGCACCGAGCAGTTGGTTGCGTCGTGCACTCCGCGGCAGGCGGCCGGTGGTCGCTTTGCCTGCGCGCGGGCGCTCGTCCGTGCCCTGAATGGCCGTCACGGCGCTCCTCACTCACGGTTGTCGGCCGAGGCCGTGCGGGTGGTCCTTGCAAGCAGCCATCCTACTTGTCGGTAATCCTGTGCGCCGCAGGTCGCCGGAAGAAAGTCTTGGTCAACTGTTGTGAGAAGTCGACAACACAGGACGGCGTAGACCATGCGTTAGTGGTGCGGATCAGGCAATTCATCCGGGAGCGGCGGTCAGCGGTACTCGTCCTCGTCGATCTCGACGACCCGGTGCTGGTCGACGGCATCGGCCACCGGCGCCTCCAGATCGAGATCCTCCTGCTCCATCGCCTCGTCGGTCTGGTCGTCGGCCTCCTCGTCGGGGGCTTCCTCGAGTGTTTCGGGGTTCGCGGGGTCGGACATGCTGCCTCCCGGACGGGGTGGTGGTCTGGCTTCGAGCGTAGAAGGGCCTGCCCGGGAGCGCGCCCCGGCACACCGGTAATTCGGGGTAGTCCTCGTCCCGGCCGACTCCGCTCGTAGCATCGACGGCATGAGTGGACTGCGCGAGGTGTCGGAAACCGTGACCGCCGGGGCGGTCGTCGCCGCGGATGCCGAGGTGGAGGGGGCGGGCACGGCCGCTCCGACGAGGACACCGCGGGCGTTGACGGAGCTCTCGGTGCCCGGCTGCAGGCTGACCGTGGCGGCGATGGAGCCCGAGCGCGCGGACCTGCCGCCGGCCGTCTTCGTCCACGGGCTCGGCGGATCGACGCAGAACTGGGCCTTGCTGATGGACCAGCTGGCCGGGGACGTCGACGGCCACGCCGTCGACCTGCCCGGTTTCGGGCAGTCGCCGCCCCCGGACGACGCGGACCTGTCCGTGTCCGCCCATATGCGCGCGGTCGTCGACTACCTGGAACTCTCCGCTCGCGGCCCGGTCCATCTGTTCGGGAACTCGCTGGGCGGGGCCGTGGCGACCAGGCTCGCCGCGCTCCGCCCGGACCTGGTGCGGACCCTCACCCTGATCTCTCCCGCGCTGCCGGAGCTACCGCCGCAGCCGACGGCGCTGCCCACCGCCCTGCTGGCGATGCCTGGCGTGCCGGGCCTGTTCGGCAGGCTCGTCCGGGGGCAGCCGGTGGAGCAGCAGACCGAGGCGCTGCTCGACCTCTGCTACGGCGATCCCGGGCTGATCGACGCGGAGCGGCGGCAGGAGATGGTCGCCGAGTACCGGCGCCGGATGGCGCTGCCCTACACGATGGACGTGCTGGCCAGGACGGCGCGCGGGATCGTCAGGGCGTACACCGAGCGTGGGTCGCAGGCGCTGTGGCGGCAGGCGGAGCTGGTCTCCGTTCCGGTGCTGCTGGTCTACGGGCTGAAGGACAAGCTGGTGTCGTACCGGATGGCCCGGCGGGCGGGGCAGGCGTTCTGGAACTCGCGGCTGCTGGTGCTGCCCGAGGCGGGGCATGTGGCGATGATGGAGTACCCCGAGCTGGTCGCTCAGCAGTTCCGGGAGCTGCTCGCGGAGACGGCGCGGGGGGCGGTCGCGGCTTCCGCGCAGTAGCCGGTCAGCCGTAGACGGCGTGGCAGGCGGCAGCCTGGCTGCTGCCTCTGGGCCACTTCCCGTACTGCTCGGCGAGGTCGCAGACGCCCGGCGGGTGGCCGGGCGGCCGCTGGGGAGCGGGGTCCGGGACGGCGTGCCGGGGCCGCGCGTACCTGGAGTGCGCGCTCGGCGGGTCCCCGGCCACGAGCCCGGCCGTGCGTCCGGCCGCGGGCACGTCGTCGGAGCCGGTGGTCGGGCTGACCCGGGTCAGCGGGATCGGAGCGGGCGGGACGGGGTCCGCGACGGCGAGCGTCCACAGCGGGGCCCCCTCGGTCGGGGCGGCGAAGACGTGCCGCGGAGACGGCGGTGGCGGCGTTCCCGCCGGGCGGCCGCTCGCGGAGCACCCGGCGGTGAGCGCCCCGGCGCCGAGCAGCGCGACCAGCGCGAGTCGAGTCCGCAGGGGTTGCCGCAGCGCGCGGGCAGGAGTGCGGGCCATGCGGGAACCTCCGGGTGCGGTGCGGTGGCGGACCGCTCTGCGAGCGTCTGGGGCCCTGCGCGTCCTGCCCGGGCAACGAGTGAAGGTCGACCGGGTTACCGCACGTCGGACTGGTGGGGCGCGCGCGCCAGGATTCACAACGCCCCAGTACGCCGGGGGTTTCGGCGTTTCACTCCTTCGGGTGGTAGCCGACCGGATGGCCGAGTGACTGTCAGCACCCGGTCGTAGTTTCGTCCCGTCGGGCCGAACAGACGTCGGGGGCGTCCGGCAGGCGAGCGGCGGGGCCCGGGTGCTGGGGATCGGGTGCCCGAGATCGGGTGGCCGGGATCGGGTGCCGGGATCGGGTGCCGGGGGATCGCCCCGGCCGTACCCGGCCTCCGGTCCTCAGGACCAGTCGTCCGCCTTTCGCCTGCTATCCGCCCCCGTTGACGGTTCGGATCACCCGCCCGGTCACGCGGTCCACCCAACTACGGCTCCTGGAGGTCTCCATGCGCATCGCCCTGCTCACCGAGAGTGCCTTCCCTCGTGCGAAGAGTGCCGAAGGCGGCTGGTGCGACCGGCTGACCCGAGGACTTCCGGAGCACGAGTTCGAGATGTACGCGCTGGGGGCCACCCGGCGCGATCCCCTCCCCGAGCCGCTCCCGGACCGGTTGTTCGCGCTCCGGCACGGCGCCCCGTCCGCCGGGATGCTGCAGGGACGGGGTCGGCGGCGTGCGCTGACGGCCTATCAGGCATTGGTCCGCTCGCTGGTGGAGCCCGGGGCGGCGGCGGAGTTCGGGCCCGCGCTCTACGCCCTGGCGGAGGCCGGTCGTGGCGGCGGCCTGCCCGCGCTGCTGCGCTCGGGGGCCGCCTTGCGCCTGCTCGAGGCTGCCTGGCAGGAACCGGGGGCGGTCGCGGCCCGCGGCTCGGGCTCGGCCGCGGAGCCCCTGGTCCGGGACGCCCTGGTCGCGGCGGACCTGCTGGAGCGGTGCCTGCGCCCGCTGTCCGCGTCCTGGTACGAGCCCGCGGACGGGTATCCCCGCCGACTCCGGTGGCCGTGGGCCCAGGGCGCGCCGTCGGCGGGTGGACCGGCGGGCGGTCGGTCCGGCGGGCGGTCGGGCGGGCTGGCTGCGGTGGACCTCTGCCACGCCGTGGACGGCGGGCTGGCGGTGCTGCCGGGACTGCTGGCCAAGCACTTCTACGGGATACCGCTGATCATCACCGAGCACAGCCTCCACCTGCGCGAACGCGCCCGCGGCTATCGCAGCGCGCCCTACCGCCGACCCGTGCGGGCGCTGCTGCTCACCTTCTTCCGCCTGCTCGCCCGCGAGGGTTACCAGCAGGCCGGGCTGATCACCCCGGGGAGCTCCTACGACCAGCGCTGGCAGATCCACTGTGGTGCGGATCCGGCCGCCATCAGGGTGGTCTACGAGGGGACCGAGAACGCGGACCACCCCCCGGTCGGCGCGGAGCCCGAGATCCCGGCGCTCGCCTGGTCGGGGCCGATGGAGCCGCACGGCGGCCTGGACACCATGCTGCGCGCCTTCGCCGAACTGCGGGCCGAGCCCGAGCACGCGGAGGTGCGGCTGCGGGTCCACGGCGAGACCTCCGCCGTGGACCGGACCGGGCCGGCCGAGGAGTACCAGGACCACTGCCGGCGGCTCGCCCGCGAGTTGTTCCCGGCCGAGCCGGGGGCGCCGGCGGCCGTGTGCTTCGAAGGCCGCCCGGCCCGGCTGCGCACAGTCCACGAGGGCGGCACCGTCGTCGTCTTCAGCGGCACCGAGGGACCTCCGCCGACGCTGCTCGCCGAGGCGATGCTGAGCGGCCGCCCGGTCGTCGCGACGGACGTCGGCGCGGCGCGGGAGGTGGTCGGCCCGGCCGGACTGCTGGTGCCGGCGGACGACCCGCGGGCTCTGGCGACGGCGTGCTCGGCGCTGTTGGCGGACCAGGAACGGCGGCTCCGCCTCGGCAACGCCGGCCGACTGCGGGCCCAGGAGCTCTACGCGGTGGAGCCCGCCGCCGCCGCTTTCCGCGAGCTGTACCTGGAGCTGGTATCGCACTGGCCCGGACAGCGGGCGGCCGAGTCCGGCCTACGGGTCGCCTGCAGACCCTTCAGCCGTACGGCGGAGGCCTGGGTCGCCGCCGAATCCCGCACGGGCGGGCAGCCCACCACGGCGGACCGGATGCCGCCCCGCCCGGCCGCCCCGCGCCCGGTGGCCGTGGGCGCTGCCGGAGCGGCTTCCGAGGAGGCAGGTGCCGGATGAGCGAACGTCGCGGCGGAGCGCAGCCCCGGGGCGGCACGTCCTCGGCCGATCCCGTCCATGACCTGTTGGAACGCCATCTTCCACTGTGCGAGACAGCGGTCCACCCGCTGGAGATCGCCGCCGAACTGGAGCGGGCCGGAATCGGGCCGGGCACCGCGGGCCGGTACCGGCATGCGGACGTGTTCTCCCTGGCCGAAGAGCTCTTCGCTCGGGTGCCGCGCCGTCCGGCGGCGCACCGCGTGCCGCCGCCGGACAGTCCGTGGCGGCGACGCGCTGTGCCGTCACTGCTCGCGGCCCTGCTCTGCCTGATGCCCTGCGCAGCCCTGTTGCTGGCACGCCGGACCGGGGGAGCGGAACGCGGCCTCGGGGTGAGCCTCACCGTCGTCGGACTGCTGGCCCTGGCCGCGGCGGCGACCTCGGGCCGCGGCCATCCCTTCCTCGCCAGATTCGGCTACGCCCTGGGGATGGCGGGGCTGCTCGGCGTCGGCGTCAGCGGCGGGGCCGGCCTGCCGGTGGCCGCCGCACTGGCCTGCGGGCTGGGCGCCGCCGACTGGTGCGCGCGCTGGTTTCGGCACATCGGCTGGGGTCACCTGGGTGCCGCGCGCTCGCGGGCCGAGTTCCAAGCTCGGATGCGTCCGGTGCTTCCGGTGACGGTCGCCCTGTTCCTGACCGCACTGTCGGCGCTGACCTTCGCCGCGCTGGCGCTGGATCGCCGACGGGCCGCTGCCGGCGGCGTCGCCGCAGTCGTCGTCGGAGCGGACGGCTCGGTCTGGGCCGCACAGGAGTGCACCGGCGTCGTCCTGCTGCTGGTGCTGCTGCTCTGGCACTGCGGACGTCACCAGGCAGCCATGGCCGGGCTGTTGGCCGGTCTCGCGGCGGTGGGAGTGGCGGCGGCCGCCGTCCGCGCGGCACCGCCCTGGCAGTTCGCGGCGGGTGTGCGGAGCCCGGCGATACCGGCGTTCACCACCGCTGCGCTCTGGGGCTTCGGCGTGACGGCGGCGCTGCTGCTCCCGTACGCCTGGGTCGTGCTGCTACGTCCCGAGTCCCACCGGGCGGCACCCGCCGACGAGGTCGACTGAGTCCTGCCCGGACTCGCCCCTAACCGACTCCCACCTCTGCACATCGCGGGCCCGCTCGGGCCTCGCTCAAGGAAGGACCGCGCTCATGAGGGTGCTGCTGCTGGGCGCCGATGGATTCATCGGCCGCCGCGTCGCCGACCGACTCTTCGCCGACCCGGAGTTGCAGGTGACCGTGCTGGGCCGCCGGGACACCGCCGACATCCGCTTCGACCTCGCCGCCGGCAGCCCCGGCGCGCTGGCCAGGTTCCTGGACGCGGTGATGCCCCGCGTGGTGGTGAACTGCGCGGGGGCGACCTACGGCACGCCGCGGGACCTGGTGCGGGCCAACACCCAGGCGGTCGCCACGGTCTGCGAGGCGATCCGGCGCAGCCACGACCCGGCGAGACTGGTCCACGTGGGGTCCGCCGCCGAGTACGGCCCGGTGCCGATCGGAACCGCCACCGCCGAGACCTCCGAGCCGCGCCCGCTGGGGCCGTACGGCGTGACCAAGCTGGCGGGGACGGAACTGGCGCTGTCGTCCGGGCTGGACGCGGTGGTGCTGCGGATCTTCGACGCGGTGGGTCCCGGAGTGCCGGCCGGTTCGTTGTTCGGCCGACTGTCCGAGGGACTGCGGCGCGCGCTGGAGCGCGGCGAGCCGCAGGTCCGCGCCGCGGACCTGTCCGCCTTCCGCGACTTCGTGGACGTCCGCGACGTGGCCCGCGCGGTTCAGGCCGCGGCGGTCTCGGCTGCCACCGGTGTGATCAACATCGGTGGCGGCAGTGGCGTTCGCATGCGCGACGCGGCGCACCTGCTGGTCCGGGCCTCCGGGTTCGAGGGGCGGCTGATGGAGGAGAGCCGCAGTCCGATCCCCGGCGCGGACGGCGCCGACCGCCCCGGCGAGGTGCTCTGGCGCCAGGCCGACATCCGCACGGCCAGGGAGCGCCTCGGCTGGCGCCCCCGGGTCCCGCTGGAGGAGTCGCTCGCGGACATCTGGATGGAGACCGCCTGCCGGGTCTGAGCGGGCCGTGAGCGACCTGGTTCGCGGCGGATGTCCGTCTCAGCGACTGTCTCGCACCTCGGACGAGGGGCCCTGGAATAGCGCACGGCGTGGCACTGTTGGCGTGAGAAACCCGTACTGACGACCACCGGAGTCACCCCGTGTCGCTGCCACCCCTGGTCGAGCCGGCCGCTGAGCTCACCGTGGACGAGGTCCGCAGGTACTCCCGCCACCTGATCATCCCGGATGTCGGGATGGACGGGCAGAAGCGGTTGAAGAACGCCAAGGTGCTCTGTGTGGGCGCAGGCGGCCTGGGCTCGCCCGCGTTGATGTACCTCGCCGCGGCGGGCGTCGGCACGCTCGGCATCGTCGAGTTCGACACCGTCGACGAGTCCAACCTCCAGCGCCAGATCATCCACGGCCAGGCCGACATCGGCCGGTCCAAGGCCGAGTCCGCCCGCGACTCGGTCAAGGAGATCAACCCTTACGTCAACGTCATCCTGCACGAGACGCGCCTCGACGTGGACAACGTCAAGGAGATCTTCGCGCAGTACGACCTGATCGTCGACGGCACCGACAACTTCGCCACCCGCTACCTGGTGAACGACGCGGCGGTGCTGCTGGGCAAGCCCTACGTGTGGGGCTCGATCTACCGCTTCGACGGCCAGGCCAGCGTGTTCTGGGCCGAACACGGCCCCTGCTACCGCTGCCTGTACCCGGAGGCTCCGCCGCCCGGCATGGTCCCCTCCTGCGCCGAGGGCGGCGTGCTCGGAGTGCTGTGCGCGTCCATCGGCTCGATCCAGGTCACCGAGGCCATCAAGCTGCTGGCCGGCATCGGCGAGCCGCTGGTCGGCCGACTGATGATCTACGACGCGCTGGAGATGCAGTACCGCCAGGTCAAGGTCCGCAAGGATCCGGACTGCGCGCTCTGCGGCGAGAACCCGACGGTCACCGACCTCATCGACTACGACGCCTTCTGCGGAGTCGTCAGCGAGGAGGCGCAGGCGGCGGCGATCGGTTCGACCATCACGCCCAAGCAGCTCAAGGAGTGGCAGGACGACGGCGAGGACATCTTCCTGATCGACGTCCGCGAGCCCGGCGAGTACGAGATCGTCAACATCCCCGGCGCCACGCTGATCCCCAAGGGCGACTTCCTGATGGGCAACGCCCTGGAGCGGATGCCGCAGGACAAGAAGATCGTGCTGCACTGCAAGACCGGCGTCCGCTCGGCCGAGGTGCTGGCCGTGCTCCACTCGGCGGGCTTCGCCGACGCGGTGCACGTCGGTGGCGGCGTCATCGGCTGGGTCAACCAGATCGAGCCGCAGAAGCCGGTGTACTAGACGCTCCGCGCAAGGATCCGTGCAGCAAGGTTCCGTGCAGCACGGTGCCGTGCAAGGACAGAAGTCGCGCCCTCCCGTACCGACGCCGGTACGGGAGGGCGCGGTCGTTCGGCCGGCACGTCCTTCGGAGTTCTTCGGAGTTCGGAGGCCGTTCTCAGAGGGCGTTCTTGCGCTGCAGGTAGGTGAAGGAGATCCAGCCGGGCAGCACCGGCAGCCAGAAGGTCATCACGCGGAACACCAGCACAGCGGGGGTGGCCACGGCCAGCGGCAGCCCGGCTCCGGTGAGCAGACCGGTCAGGGCGAGCTCGATCGGGCCGATCCCCCCAGGCACCGGGATGGCGGATCCGGCGGCGTTGCCGGCGAGGTAGACCACCGCGATGGTGGCGAAGGGCAGCGACCCGCCGAAGGCGTGGATGCTGGCGTCCAGGCAGGCGACGAAGGCCAGCGAGACCAGGATGATCCCGCCGAATCCGGTGGCCAGCTTGGTGGGTGAGCGCAACAGGTCCAGCATCCGCGGGATGACCCCCAGGAACAGCGAGCGCACCTGTGCGGTCAGCCAGCGGCGCAGTGGTGGGATCGCGGCCGCGACCAGCACCAGTACCGCCGCCACCAGCAGCCCGGCGATCACCGTGCGGGAGGAGGGGATGTCGGAGCTCTTCGCGGTCCCGGCCACGAAGCCGAACCCGAGCAGCAGCAGGATGTGCATGCCGAGGCCGACCAGCTGCGAGGCTCCCACGCTGGCCACCGCCTGGCCCGGCCTGATGCCCGCTCGCTGGAGGAAGCGCGCGTTCAGCGCCACACCCCCGACCGCGGCGGGGGCGACCAGCTTGACGAAGGACCCGGCCACCTGGGCCAGGAGGGTACGTCCGAAGGGCAACTGCTCGGGGACGAAGCCGGCCAGGCTCATCGCCGCGCCGACGTAACTGATCACCGAGGCCGCCAGGGCGGCCAGCAACCAGCTCCACTTCGCGTGGGAGAGCGCGGTGACCGGGTTGTTGGCGGCGATCTGTCCCAGCAGCAGGTAGGCGGCGAAGGCCCCGGCGATCACGGTGATCAGCGTCTTCGGCTTGAGCCGCTGCAGCCTTGCCGGTTCCACCGGGGCCTGCGGCACGACCTCGAGGATCTGCTCGCGGATCTGCGACAGGAAATCGGCCGGTTCGGGGGTCGCCGTCAGGGCGTCCTCGATCTTGACGCCGGCCTTGATCTGCTCCGCGTGGATGGCCGCCACCTCGGCCTTGCGGGAGCGGTTGAAGTGCTTCAGCGCTATGCGGGTGGAGCGGCTCAGTCCGACCGGCTGCAGCAGCGGCAGCGCGGCTGCCGTCCGGTACGAGCCGAGGACGGCGTTGGCGGAGGTCACGGCGCGCTCGGGGCCGACCCGCAGGGCCAGGGTGGTGAGCAGCTGCGCCAGGTCCATGCGCAGGGTGAGATCGCCGGCGGCGATGTCGCCGCCGGCCAGGTTCGTCAGGCAGACGCCACCGTCCTGGGTGACCAGCAGGGACTCGCCGGTCAGCCGGCGGTGGGCGATCCGCCGGTCGTGCAGGGACTTCACCGAGGTCCAGGCGTCGGCGAGGACCTTGTCGGTGATCTCGTCCTCGTCGGTGCTGTCCAGCGAGCGGCCCTCGATCCGCTCGTAGACCAGGATCACCGCATCGGGGCCCAGTTCGGAGGTCGCGATCAGCCGGGGGGAGTGCGCGCCCGCGGCGTTGGCGGCGTAGGCGATCAGGGCTTCCTGCTCCAGCGCCTGGCGCAGCGACTGGGGGCTGGAGCGTACGGCGACGGTACGCAGTTGCAGTCGGCGCCAGAGCCGGTAGAAGAAGCCGGACGCCTGCTGCTCCCGGTCGATGACGTGGACGTCCAGGGGCGAGGCCGCCTCCTGGATGACCAGGTAGCGGCGGGTGCCCTCGGGACCGTCGGGGGAGCGGTGGGCGCTGACCGGGGCGAAGCCGACCTTGCGCAGTCCGGCGAGCAGGTGCTCGCCGGTGGGTCGGACGTTCGGCGTGCCCACCGCGTAGAGGGTGCCGTACGCGACGGTCAGACCCAGCAGGATGGTTACTGCAATGGACAGCGGCGTGGTGTTGCCGCCGATGAGTTCCGAGAGGCCGTCGAGCAGGACCACCGCCCACAGGGCCACCCGCCAGCGCGGCCGGCTCGCCATGCCGACGGCGGTCATATAGGCGATGACCGGGGTGAGGTAGCCATGCACCGGGTCGGTGAGCGTGGTCGTCCCCTGGACCTGCTGGGTCAGCGCCTGGGTGATGGACAGGGGTGCGGCCTTGACGACCCAGAGGTCGACGGCGAGGGAGATGCCGTGGGCGAGCACTGCCGCGAGCACGCCGTCCGCCACCCGCAGGCCGTCCCGTTTGATCAGCCGTTCCACGGCGAAGGCGAGCGGCACGATGAGTACTGCGGCGGTGGAGACGACGCCGGTGATGGTGGTCAGCAGGCTGGGGACCTTGGTGACCCCGTTGGAGATGTCGGTCTGCAGCCCGGTGGTGGTGGACTGGGCGACGCTGGCGAGGACGAAGACGGTGGCGATGCCGAGCACGCCGAGCAGGAAGCGGATCAGGTCCGCGGGCCGGTGGACCCGGGCGGCGAGCAGGGGCTCGTCCACGGAGACGTGGGAACTCGCGCGGGTCTCGGCGGGGAGGTCGCACGCGGCGGGCTTGACCAGGTCGACCGGCTCGGCCGGCGCGCGCGGTCCGGCCTGCGCGGGCGGCGCGATCTGCGCGGGCGGCTCGATCTGCTCCACCTGCTCCGGGACGATGTCGCCGCCGGCTCTCTCGTCGCTCTCGTCGTCCGTCAGGCTCAGGCTGTCCTCGGGCATGACTCCGGACGCGTCCGCGGCCTGGTCGGCGCTCGCGCTTGGTCCGGTCATCTTGTGTATGCCTTCTGGTCGCCTGTCACCGACCCTTCAAGGGTGGCATGGGTGCGGGGTGAGCGTCGGGGCGAGGTGCCGGCGGAGCGGACCCCCGGCGGATGCTACATTCCTCCGCCCGGGTGAGCGAGGAGGTTCCGGGCCAGCACCACCCGGACGTGTCGGTGCGATGCGACAGAATGCGGCGCGTGAGTATGGACGAGGAGTCGGACGCGCTGCCGCCCTTCGCGGAGCGGGTGCTCGACCTGACCGAGCGAATCCCGGCCGGGCTGGTGATGACCTACGGCGACGTCGCGGAGTTCCTCGGCGAGGGGGGCCCGCGCCAGGTTGGCCGGGTGATGGCGTTGTACGGCGGCGCGGTGCCCTGGTGGCGGGTGGTGCGCGCGGACGGCGCGCTGTTGCCGGGTCATGAGCTGCGGGCGCTCGAGCAGTACCGGGCGGAGGGGACGCCGCTGCGGAGCGTGCGAGGCCGGGGCCCGGCACGGGGCTCGGCGGCGGCCGAGGACCTGCCGCGGGTGGACCTGGCCCGGGCCCGCTGGGACGGGCGGTAGCACGGGGGTGTGACATCTCCCCGGGATTCAGGGGAACCCGGGACAGCAGGGTGATTGACGGTGGAGGATCGTAGGCTCGCGACAGCGCGGGACGCCTGAGGCGTCCTGCGCTCGCTCGCCCACACCTTCCGATCGAGGCGTTTCCCACCCGGCACCGCACCTGCGCAGCACCCAGCCCCTCGTGAGTCCGCAGTCCCTCGTGAGTCCGCAGTACCCCGCCATGCACTTCCCCTGGACCATGCCCATGACCTCCCAGCCCGCCACCACCCTTCGCGGGGGCGCGTACCGCCTGGTGCGCGACCCGCTCGCGGCACCCGAGCCCCCTGTCCTCGACGCCTACCAGCAGGCCGTCGTCGACCACCGAGGCGGCCCGCTGCTGGTGCTCGCGGGTCCTGGCACGGGCAAGACCACCACTCTGGTCGAGGCAGTGACCCGCAGGATCGGCGAGGGGGTGGCCCCCGAGGAGATCCTGGTGCTGACCTTCAGCCGCAAAGCGGCGGTGGAGCTGCGGGACCGGATGACCGCGCGGATCGGTACGACCACCGGACGGGGCACGCCGCAGGCCACCACCTTCCATTCGTTCTGCTACGCCCTGGTCCGCGCGCACCAGGACGCCGACCTCTTCTCCGAGCCCATCCGCCTGCTGTCGGGCCCCGAGCAGGACGTGATGGTCCGCGACCTGCTGGCCGGCGGCGCCGAGGACACCCGCGCCGGCTCGGGCGCCGGCTCCGGCAGCGACCCGGGCTGGGGCATCCGCTGGCCGGACGAGCTGCGCGCCTGCCTGACCACCCGCGGCTTCGCCGACGAGGTGCGCTCGGTGATCGCCCGCGCGCGCGAGCTGGGCCTCGGCGAGGATGCGCTCCGCCGCTTCGCCGCCGAGGTCGGCCGCCCCGACTGGCAGGCCGCCGCCGACTTCCTGGCCCAGTACCTGGACGTCCTCGACGCCCAGGGCGTGCTGGACTACTCCGAGCTGGTGCACCGCGCCGTGCTGCTCGCCGAGCGGCCCGAGGTCAGCGAGCAGCTGCGCCGCCAGTACCGGGTGGTCTTCGTCGACGAATACCAGGACACCGACCCCGCCCAGGTCAGGCTGCTGCACGCGCTGGCGGGAGGCGGGCGGGAGCTGGTCGCGGTCGGCGACCCGGACCAGTCGATCTACGCGTTCCGCGGTGCCGACATCAACGGCATCCTCGACTTCCCGAAGGACTTCCCGCAGGCGGACGGCAGCCCCGCCGCGATCAGAGTGCTCCGGGTGTCGCGCCGGTCCGGGGCGACCCTGCTCGCGGCCACCCGCACGCTGACCGAGCGAATGCCGATGGGACGGCTCCCCGCGGCGGCGCTGGAGCAGCACCGGCGGCTGATCCCGGCGCGCGAGGGCGGCGCCGTGGAGGTCTACACGTATCCGACGCCGGGCTCGGAGATCGACAACATCGCCGATCTGCTGCGCCGGGCCCACCTCGAGGAGGGCGTCCCGTGGAGTGACATGGCGGTGCTGGTCCGTGCCGGTGGCCGCTCCATCCCCGGGTTCCGACGGGCGCTCAGTTCCGCCGGGGTGCCGCTGGAGATCGACGGCGACGACCTGCCGCTGCACGCGGAACCCGCGGTCGCCCCGCTGCTCGGCGCGCTGCGGGTGTGCGCGGTCGGCGCGGTACGCGACCGCCGCCGCACCAGCGCCGCCGCGGGCGATCGAGCCGAGGCGGAGTCGGCCGAGCCGTACGGCGAGGACCCGCTCACCACGGAGATCGCGCACACCCTGCTCACCGGCCCGTTGGGCGGGCTCGACGGCGCGGACCTGCGCCGGCTCGGACGGGCGCTGCGCGAGGAGGAGCGCGCGGCGGTCCGCCCGGGGGAGGCGCCCCGCGTCGTCCGCCCCGCCGATGTGCTGGTCCGCGAGGCCCTGGCCGAGCCCGAGCGCCTGGTCACCCTGGACCGTTCCTTCGCGGGACGCGCCCTGCACCTCGGCCAGCTGCTGCGCAAGGTGCGGGAGATGCTGGCCGGCGGCGCGACGGCCGAGGAGGCGCTGTGGGCGCTGTGGGACGGCTCCGAACGCTGGCGCCGCCGCCTGGAGTCCGCCGCGTCGCGTCCCGGGACGGGGGGCCGCAACGCGGACCGCGACCTGGACGCGATCTGCGCCCTGTTCGAGACCGCCACCCGCGCCGAGGAGCGGGTCAAGGGCCCGCGCGGCGCGCTCAACTTCCTCGCCGAACTCGAACAGCAGGACATCGCCGCGGACACCCTTTCCGGCCGCACGGTCCGACCCGACGCGGTGCGCCTGCTCACCGCCCACCGGGCGAAGGGGCTGGAGTGGCGGCTGGTCGTGGTTGCCGGAGTGCAGGAGGGTCTGTGGCCCGACCTGCGGCGCCGTGGCTCGCTGCTGGAAGCGGACCGGATCGGCCGGACCGGGCTCGCCGAGCCGCTCAGCCCCGGCGCGCTGCTGAGCGAGGAGCGCCGGCTGTTCTACGTCGCGGTGACCCGGGCCAGGGAGCGGCTGATCGTCACCGCCGTGAAGGCCCCCGCCGAGGACGGCGACGAGCCCTCGCGCTTCCTGCGGGAGCTGTACCGGGAGCGCCCCGACGGCAGCCGCGTCCCCGACGTCCGGGTCGAGGACGTCACCCACCGCCCGCGCCGCCCGCTCGCGGTCGCGGCGCTCGTCGCCGAGCTGCGGGCCACCAGTGTCGACGCCGCCGCGTCGCCCGAGCTGCGGGAGGCGGCGGCCGAGCGGCTGACCCGGCTGGCGGCGCTCGCCGACGAGGACGGCCTGCCGCTGGTCCCCGCGGCGCATCCGCAGCGCTGGTGGGGGATGGCGGACCCGACCGAGAACGCCGTCCCGGTGCGCGATCCGGAGGAGGCGCTGCGGCTGTCGGGGAGTGCGCTGGAGCAGGTGAACTCGTGCGGGCTGCAGTGGTTCCTCGGCCGTGAGGTGCACGCCGAGCAGGCGTCCAGCGGCGCGCAGGGCTTCGGCAACGTGGTGCACGTGCTGGCCGAGGAGGTCGGTTCGGGACGGACGCCGGCCGATCTCGGGGTGCTGATGGAGCGCCTGGACACGGTCTGGGACGCGCTGGCCTTCGACGCCCCGTGGAAGTCCGAGCAGGAGAAGGGTGAGGCGCGGGCCGCCCTGGAGCGCTTCCTGACCTGGCATGCGAGCGAACGCGGGCGGGTACCGGTGGCCACCGAGCATCCCTTCGAGGTGGACCTGAAGGTCGGCGGTCACCTGGTCCGGATCCGCGGCAGCATGGACCGGGTCGAACGCGACACCGCGACCGGTGCGGCCTTCGTCGTGGACTTCAAGACCGGGAAGCACGTCGTCCCGGGACCCGAGCTGCCGACCCATCCGCAGCTCGGGGTGTACCAGCTGGCCGTCCGCGAGGGCGCGCTGGACGGAGTGGAGGCGTTCGCCGACGGACCGCCCGAGGCCGGCGGCGCGGAACTGGTGCAGTTGCGGCAGCCCGCCGGGAAGGGCAAGGAGGACCGGCCGAAGGTCCAGCCGCAGCCCTCCCTCGCGGACGACCCGGCCTGGATCGAGGACCTGCTCGCGGAGGCGGCCGACCGTGTCGTCAACGAACGCTTTACCCCGAGCGTCGGTCCTGCCTGCGCCAACTGCTCCTTCCGCCGCAGCTGCTCCGGGCACCCGGAGGGTCGCCAGGTCGTGGAGTAGTGCGTGGAGTAGTGCGTGGAGTAGTGGTGGTGCAGTAGGAGTGGAGTAACCCCTTGTGGCGCCGGTTGTCGGACCCGACCGCTAGCGTTCCAAGGGTGCTCCCAGCCATCACCAGCCCCGAGCAGCTCAAGCAGCTCCTCGGCATCCCCTTCACCGCGGAGCAGACGCGCGCGATCGTCGCGCCGCCGGCCCCCGCGGTGATCGTCGCCGGCGCGGGCTCGGGGAAGACCACGGTCATGGCCGCGCGTGTGGTGTGGCTGGTCGGTACCGGACAGGTCCGTCCCGAGCAGGTACTGGGGCTGACCTTCACCAACAAGGCGGCCGGTGAGCTCGCCGAGCGGGTGCGCCGGGCCCTGGTCCAGGCCGGAGTGGTCGGCGGTGAAGCGGCCGAGCCCGGGGGCCCGGCCGGCGCCGACGACGTGCTGGGCGAACCGGAGATCTCCACCTACCACGCCTTCGCCGGGCGGCTGCTGAAGGACCACGGCCTGCGCATCGGCCTGGAGCCCGACGTCCGGCTGCTCGCCGACGCCACCCGGTACCAGCTCGCCGCCCGGGTCCTGCGCCAGGCCCCCGGCCCCTATCCGGCGCTGACCAGCGGCTTCTCCACGCTCATCGCCGAGCTGCTGACCCTGGACGGAGAGCTCGCCGAGCATCTGGTCGAGCCCGAACAGCTCCAGGCCTACGACATCGCGCTGCTCGCCGAACTCGCCGACGCCAAGCTCGGCAACGAGGATCTGCGCAAGGTCCCCAAGGCCGCCGCCGCCCGTCTGGAGCTCGCCGACCTGGTCCGGCGCTACCGCCGCCGCAAGCAGGAGGCGGGACTGATGGACTTCGGCGACCAGATCGCCGCCTGCGCCCGCCTCGCCCAGGGCAGCCCCGAGGTCGGACGGCTGCTGCGCGAGCAGTTCCGGGTCGTGCTGCTGGACGAGTACCAGGACACCTCCGTCGCCCAGCGGTTGCTGCTCGCAGGTCTGTTCGGGGCGAGCGAGCACCACCCGGGCGGCCATCCGGTCACCGCTGTCGGTGACCCCTGCCAGGCCATCTACGGCTGGCGCGGCGCGTCCGTCGCCAACCTCGACGAGTTCCCGCAGCACTTCCCGGCCGCCGACGGCGCTCCCGCCGCCCGCTACTCGCTCAGCGAGAACCGCCGCAGCGGCGGTCGGCTGCTGGAGTTCGCCAACGAGCTGGCTGCCCCGCTCCGCGAGATGCACGAGGGCGTCGAGGCGCTGCGCCCTGCCCCTGGTGCCGAGCGCGACGGCTTCCTGCGCTGTGCCCTGCTCGACACCTACGACGAGGAGGTCCGCTGGCTCGCCGACTCGATCGCCCACCTGGTCCGCACCGGGACGCCGCCGGGCCGGATCGCCGTGCTGTGCCGGGCCGGACGCGAGCTGTTCCCCGACATCCACGCCGCGCTGGTCGCCCGGGACGTGCCGGTGGAGGTCGTCGGGCTGTCCGGGCTGCTGCACCTGCCCGAGGTCGCGGACCTCGTCGCCACCTGCGAGGTCCTGCAGGACCCGACCGCGAACGCGGCCCTGGTCCGGCTGCTGGTCGGTCCGCGCTGGCGGATCGGCCCCCGCGACCTGGCGCTGCTCGGCCGGCGGGCCGCCGACCTGGTCCGGGTGCACGGCGACCCGGCCGAGGCGGACCGGCTGGCCGGAGCGGTCGCCGGCACCGACCCGACCGAGGTCGTCTCGCTCGCCGACGCCCTGGAGACCTTTCTCCATCCGGACTCCGCGGGCGGGCCCGACCTGCCCTTCTCCGCCGAGGCGAGGGCCCGCTTCGCCCGGCTCGCCGCCGAGATCCGCGAGCTGCGCAGGGCGCTGGCCGAGCCGCTGATGGACGTCCTGCACCGGGTCCTCGCCGTCACCGGCCTGGAGGTCGAGCTCTCCGCCTCGCCGCACGCGCTCGCCGCCCGGCGCAAGGAGACCCTGCACGCATTCCTGGACGTCGCCGCGGGCTTCGCCGACCTCGACGGGGACCCCTCGCTCGCCGCCTTCCTCGGGTTCCTGCGCGCCGCCCAGGAGTACGACCGCGGCCTCGACAACACGCTCCCCGGCGGCGACGACACCGTGAAGGTCCTCACCGCGCACAAGGCCAAGGGGCTGGAGTGGGACGTCGTCGCCGTGCCCGGGCTGGTCAAGGGCGTGTTCCCGGGCGAGAGGGGCCGCGAGCGCTGGACCAGCCGCGCCGAGGCGCTGCCGCACGACCTGCGCGGCGACGGAGCCACCCTGCCCGGCACGCCACCGTGGACCAGCGCCGGAATGAAGGCGTTCACCGCCGAGATGAAGGAGCACGCCGCGACGGAGGAACTGCGGCTCGGCTACGTCGCGTTCACCCGGCCCCGCAATCTGCTGCTCGCCTCCGGCCACTGGTGGGGGCCGACCCAGAAGAAACCTCGGGGGCCGTCTCCGTTCCTGTACGAACTTCGTGACTACTGCGAACGCGGCGTCGGCGGCGAAATCGAGGCATGGGCCGAGCCGCCGGAGGAGGGGGCGGAGAACCCGTCGCTCGTCCGAACCGTCGACCACCCGTGGCCGCTGCCGCTGGACGCCGACGCCCAGGCGGCCCGAAGGGACGCCGGGCTGCGCGTCCTGGCCGGGCTGCGGTCCATGCACCCGCCCGAGGGTGAGGCCGACGCGAGCGAGGTGGACGAGAGCGGGGCGCCGGACCCAGTGCAGGATCTCCCCCCGGAGGAGCAGCGTCTGGTCGCCTCCTGGGACCGCGATCTGGAGGCGCTGTCCGGCGAGCTGCTGCGGGGCCGCCGCACCGTACGCGACGTGCCCCTGCCCGGCGCGCTGACCGCCTCGCAACTGCTGCGGATGGCCGAGGATCCGGAGGGCTTCGCCCGCGAGCTGGCCCGCCCGATGCCACGGCCGCCGCAGCCCGCGGCCAGGCGCGGCACCCGCTTCCACGCCTGGGTGGAGGCCCGATTCGAGCCGCTGATGCTGCTGGGAGAGGACGCGCTGCCGGGATTCGACGACGAAGGGATCGAGGACGAGCGGGATCTCGCCCGCCTCAAGGAGGCCTTTCTGCGTACCCCCTATGCCTCGCTGACGCCGTTTCGGGTGGAGGCGCCGTTCCAGTTGCTGCTCGCGGGGCGGGTGGTGCGTGGCCGGATCGACGCGGTCTACCGGACCGGGGCGGACACCTTCGAAGTGGTCGACTGGAAGACCAACCAGCGGGAGACCGCGGACCCGCTTCAGCTCGCCGTGTACCGCTTGGCCTGGGCCGAGCTGACCGGTGTCGAGCCGGAGCAGGTCTCCGCGGCATTCCTGTACGTCCGCAGCGGCAGCGTGGTCCGGCCGACGCCGCTGCCCGGTCGGCGGGAGCTTGAAGATCTGATGAGCGGAATTACTCCGAATGGGCCGTTCATAGGTGACGAAGCCACGGAAGCTTTGTGAAAGGACTGTGCAGCATGTCCATTTCGTGCCTAATGTGGTGTGACTAACCAGTCAACTTCAGTCGAACGAAAGAACAAAGCCGGTCGCGCTCGGCCGCTCTGGCTTTCACGCCCGCTCCCCGCCCGCTCCACGCCCGCTCGGGGCCCACTCAGGGCCCGATCAAGGCCCGATCAAGGGTTCGCTCGGCTCCCGCCTCGAGCCACCCCTTCGACCCCACCGCCGTCAGGCCCCCAGCACAGCGCCCGCAGGAGAAACGACGTTGAGTGTCGCCGGAAGGTTCCGCCACCTGACCAGTTGGAGCCGCACCATACTGGTGCTGCCCTTCATAGGCATCGCGCTCGTGATCATGCTCGACCGCACCAGCGGCAATCCCAACGTGACCTTCGAGCCCGCCCTCACCGCAGGGCCGGCCCTCGCCGCCGTGGTCAGCAACCGCACCTGGTACCCCCTCGGGGTGGGCGTGGTCACCGTCGGGGCCGCCTTCGTCCTCGCCGCCGCCGACCACAGCCTGGGCCAGTCCGTCCACGGCGCCAGCGTCTTCGCCATCGTCCTGATCGCGGTGATCGGCTCGACCAGCGTGCTGCTCCGCAACCGGCAGGAGAAGGCCCTCGCCGATGCCCGGCTGGTCTCCGAGGTCGCCCAGCGGGTGCTGCTGCGTTCCATCCCGGATCGGATCGGCCCGGTCCGGACGGCGGTCCACTACGCCGCCGCCGCCGCCCACGCCCGCATCGGCGGTGACCTCTACGAGGTCGTGCAGACCCGCTACGGCGTCCGCGCGGTGATCGGGGACGTGCGCGGCAAGGGGCTGGGCGCCGTCGAGACCGCCGCCGCGATCCTCGGCGCGTTCCGCGAGGCGGCGCACCAGGAGCCGGCGCTGGACCGGGTCGCCTCCTGGCTCGCCGACAGCCTGCACCGGGCCCTGCACGAGAACGACCACGAGGGCACCGAGGAGGAGTTCGTCACGCTGGTCCTGGTCAGCGTGCGCAACGACCGCGTCGTCGAGATCGTCAACTGCGGCCACCCCTCGCCGCTGCTGCTCCGCACCGGGGCGCCGGTACGGGCGCTGGACCCCGCCGTGACGGTCCCGCCGCTGGGCGTGCTCGAACCCGAGGAGGTCCATCCGCCGATTCTCGAACTGTTGCTGGAGGACCGTGACCGGCTACTGCTCTTCACCGACGGCGTGATCGAGGCCCGCGACCGCTGGGGCGCTTTCTACCCCCTCACCGAGCGCCTGCCGGACTGCGCGACCAGCGACAATCCGTCCGACCTGCTGGAACACCTGCACGAGGACATCCGCCGCCATGTCGGCCGCCAGCTCGGCGACGACGCCGCGATGCTGCTGCTCGAGTACGCCCCCAGCATTCCGCTGGCTGCTGCCGACGGGGTGTTCGGCTCGATCGGCCGCCCGCGTGGCAGCGCCGCCGACGAGGTCCGCTAGGAGCGGCGCTCCCAGGGCCGGACAGGCCTGTCCTAGAGGTCCACCTCCACCAGCAGTGGCCGGTGGTCCGAGACGCCCAGCGCCGGGGCACTGGTGCTGAGGACCGCGCTGCGCGGCACGCCGACCGCCAGCACGTGGTCAAACTGCACCGAGGGGCGGTGCGAGGGATAGGTCGGCGTCCGGGCCAGGTCCCGCCAGCCCTGGAGCAGCGCCCGCCGCGGCAGCGGCGGCGCAGGGCGCGTGCGCAGGTGGACGCCCCGGCGTGCGCGCAGCCTGCGTTGGGCCCGCCGGATCTCGCGCGCCTCCGGGCCGTGCTGCCTTCCGCGCCAGCGCTCGGGCCCGAGCCCGTCCACGAGCGCGGCGCCGCCGAGAACCGTCCGCGGCACCGGGCCGATCAGGTTGAAGTCCCCGAGCAGCAGGTACGGCGCGGGCAGGTCGGCGATCCAGCGGCGGATGCCCGCGAGCTGGCCCATGTTCCAGCCCGGCACAAACGACAGATGCGCTGCCACGACCGTGAACGGGCCCTCGCCGCCCTCCAGCACGGCGGCCAGCGCGGCCCTCGGCTCGTCCGGCACGGGAGTGAGCCCGCGGTGGCCCGCCACCCGCAGCGGCAGCCCGAACGGCGCGGGCGGAAACCGCCGGGCCCGCCAGTGGTGTACGGGCAGCCGGGTGATCAGGGCGGTTCCGTAGCAGGGCAGTTCGGCGTCGTAGCCGAGTTCGTCGGGTCCGTAGGTCTGCAGGCCGGGTGCGTCGGGGTCGAGGATCCATCCCGCGCCCGGTGCCGGGCGGCCGTGCAGCGCGGCGGCGAAGCGCCAGTCGCCGGCGCCCAGGGCCTTGGCGGCTGCGGCGGCCTGGTCCACCAGGCCGGATCGCTCCTGGTAGCGGTCGACCTCCTGCAGGGCGAGGACGTCCGCGTCGAGTGCGGCGACCGCCTCGGCCAGCGGTGCAGCGGGGTCCGCCGGGAGGGGGAGAGGGCTGCCGTCAGGGCCCAGTGGCTGCCCGTGCAACAGGTTGAAGGTCGCGATACGGAGATGGCTCACCTGTCGAACATAGAGCGTCCGCCGGGCACGCCGGGCGGGGGGAGGTGCTTGAAGGCGGCATGCATACCGGGTATACATACTCGGTATGTCTATCCGTCACGGGCTGCTCGCGCTGCTCGACCAGGGGCCGCGCTACGGCTACCAGCTCAGAACCGAGTTCGAGGCCCGCACGGGCGCCACCTGGCCGCTGAACGTCGGCCAGGTGTACACCACGCTGGGCCGCCTGGAGCGCGACGGCCTGGTCCAGCCCTCCGGCGAGGACGACGAGGGCCATGTCTTCTACGCCATCACCGGTACCGGACGCGAGGAACTGCGCAATTGGTTCGGCACCCCGGTGCGCCGGGACAACCCGCCGCGCGACGAGCTCGCCATCAAGCTGGCGATGGCCGTGACCGTGCCGGGGGTGGATGTCGGCGCGGTCGTCCAGCACCAGCGGGTCCACACCATGCGGGCCCTTCAGGACTACACCCGGCTCAAGGGGCAGGCCCTTCAGGCGGCGGAGGAACCCGCGGCCGAGGATCGCGACCTGGCCTGGCTGCTGGTCCTGGACCAGCTGATCTTCCAGGCTGAGGCCGAGATCCGCTGGCTGGACCACTGCGAGACCCGGCTCGTCCGCCACGTCGAGAGAGCTGCCGAGAGGGCTGCCGAGAGGGTTGCCGCAGCGCCGCCGCCCGCGGCGTCGGGGCGTCGAAAGCCGGTGGCACGGACCGCCGCACGAAAAGGAACAGGGGAGCAATGAGCGCACAGGGGTGGGAAACAGGCGGGATGCAGGCGATCCTGCAGCTGCAGGACGTGTCCCGGGTGCACGGCCAGGGCGCCGCCGAGGTGCACGCGCTGCGCAGGATCGACCTGGCTGTGCTGCCGGGCGAGTTCGTCGCGGTGATGGGCCCCAGCGGTTCGGGCAAGTCGACGCTGCTGACCATCGCCGGCGGGCTCGACAGTGCGAGCTCGGGCCAGGTCCTGGTCGAGGGGCAGGAGTTGGGGGCGCTCTCGGGCAAGGCCCTCGCCGCCGTCCGCCGTCGCGCGATCGGTTATGTGTTCCAGGACTTCAACCTGGTACCCGCGCTGACGGCGGCCGAGAACGTCTCGCTGCCGCGCGAGTTGGACGGGCTGTCCGGGCGCAGGGCCCGGGTCGAGGCCCTCGCCGCGCTGACCGAGATCGGCATAGCCGACCTCGCCGACCGCTTCCCCGACGAGATGTCGGGCGGCCAGCAGCAGCGCGTGGCCATCGCTCGGGCGCTCATCGGCGAACGGCGGCTGGTCCTCGCCGACGAACCCACCGGGGCCCTCGACTCCACCACCGGCGAGGCCGTCCTCGCCGTGCTGCGGGCCCGCTGTGACGCGGGGGCTGCCGCCGTCATGGTCACCCACGAGGCCCGCCACGCCGCCTGGGCCGACCGCGTGGTCTTCCTGCGCGACGGCAGGCTCGTGGACGAGTCGGCGCCGGTGCGGGCCGAGGCCCTGCTCAGCGGCGTGACCCGGGGCAACGACGGGACGGCCGACGCGTGCTGAGTACCTCCGCCTGGCGGGCCACCCTGCGCATCGCCCGCCGTGACGCGCTGCGCGCCAAGGGTCGTAGCGCCCTGGTCGTCGCGATGATCGCGCTGCCCGTCCTGGGCGTCACCGCCGCCGACGTCACCGCCCGCAGCGCGCAGTTGACCCCGCAGGAGAGCGCGACCCGCCTGATGGGTGCGGCCGACGCGTACGTCCGCTCCGAGCAGCCCGGCTGGCGACTGGAACAGGCCCCGAACCCGCAGGACGGCTTCGACGTCCCCTCGCAGCGCGGCCCGGCGCCGAAGCCGACCGCGCAGGAGGTGGCCCGCGCCAAGGAGCCGCTGGACCAGCTGCTCAGGCAGGCGCTTCCGCCCGGCGCCCGGCTGCTGCCCGTCGAGACCCCGAACCAGTACGTCGACACCAGCACGGCCTACGGTCAGGAGCCGGTGCAGCCCCAGGGGATGGATCTGACGGACCCCGCCGCGCACGGGCTCGTGACGCTGCGTCAGGGGGGCTGGCCGAGCGCGCCGTACGAGGTCGCGGCGACCACCGCGTTCCTTGCCGTGGCCGGACTCCACGTCGGCCAGGACACCACGCTCGTGGGCACCGGCCGGCCGTTGAGGATCACCGCCGCCATCGAGTTCCCCGGTGACCTGAGCGCGGAACGCCTGGTCGGCCGGCCGGGGGAACTGGCCGGGCTGCTGGCGGCATCGGCGAGCAAGCAGGGCGGCCAGGGAGGCCAGGACGGCCAGATCGGCCAGACAGCGGGACCTGGCGATCCCGGCGCCGCAGGCTGGCTGGTGTCACTCCCCGACCACGCGGCCTTCAGCTGGGACCAGGTGCGACGGGCCAACGACTACGGCTTCACGGTGGCCTCCCGAGCGGTTCTCGCCGACCCGCCGTCCAAGAGCGACGTGCCGCTCTACCGCGACAACCCGATCCTGCTGAGCGCCTCCGGCGTGATCGGCAGCAGGTCGGCGACGATCCTCGGCATCGTGGTCGGCATGGCCCTGCTGGAGATCGTGCTACTGGCCGGCCCGGCCTTCGCGGTCGGCGCCCGTCGCTCCCGGCGGCAGCTCGGCCTGATCGCGGCGGGCGGCGGCAGCCGCGCGCACATCCGCCGGGTGGTCCTCGGCGGAGGGGTCGTCCTGGGTGGCCTGGGCGCGGTGGTCGGCATGGTGCTGGGCGGTCTCGCCGTGGCGCTCGGACGGCCCTGGTTGGAGGCGAAGTCCGGCGCCCGCTTCGGGCACTTCGCGCTGGCGCCCGGTGACCTGCTCGGGATCGTGGCGATCGGCGTCGTGACCGGACTGCTGGCGGCGGTGGTACCGGCGTACCAGGCGGCGCGGCAGAACGTGGTCGCCGCGCTGACCGGACGCGGCACCACCCGTCCGCCCGCGAGGTGGTTCACCCTGCTCGGGCTGGCCGCGGTGCTCGGTGGCGCCTCCCTCGCGCTGTTCGGAGCGGTCGACGGGTCGCGGTCGCGGGTCGTCATGGTCGGCTCGATGGTCGCGGAACTCGGCGTGGTCGCCTGCACTCCTTACCTGGTCGGCCTGTTCGGCCGGCTCAGCCCGTTCCTGCCGCTGGCCCCGCGGCTGGCGCTGCGCGACGCGACCCGCCACCGCGGGCGCACCGCACCGGCGGTCGCGGCGGTCATGGCGGCGGTCGCCGGCGCGGTCGCGGTGCTCACGTCCCAGACCAGCAGCGACGCCGCCGCGCGGTCCCAGTACGCGGCGTCCGCGCCGAGCGGGGCGGTGACCCTGCGCATCTTCGGTGGTGACACCGATGCGAACCGTGCCGGCGCGCTGCGTTCGGCGGTGGAGCAGTCCATTCCCGGCCTGGGACAGCGGGCGGACCTGCAGGAGGTCACCTACGGAAGCTGCACCTCGCGGCAGGGCAGCTTCTGCGGCATGGCCAGGCTGAGCATGCCCGCGGAGAACATGTGCCCGCCCGCCGCCATGCCCGGCGCGTCCTCGAACCTGGGCGCCGGCATCACGGTCGAGGAGGCGAAACGGTTGCTCGCCGCCGATCCGCGGTGCAGGCCGAGCGTCCCGATGTCCTACGAGCTGACCGACCTGATCACCGGGGACACGACCGTGCTGCACAACCTGCTCGGCGTGGACGACCCCGCCGCGGGACGGGCCCTCGCCCAGGGGCGGGTCGTGGTCTTCGACCCGCGCTTCGTGAAGAACGGGAAGGTGACGCTGACGCTCACCCGGTACGGCGCCGCGAGCCAGAACGGGACCGTGGCACCTGACACCAGCAGTACCGTCACCCTCCCGGCGGTGGTGGTCCGGTCGAAGGTCCCGGTGGTCCGCGCGGTGCTGTCCTCGGTGACGGCCAAGGCGGCGGGTCTGACGCTCGGCTCGCCCGACTCGGTCTGGCTGCCCGCGCAGGCCCCCTCCTCGGCCGCGGAACAGCGGGCCTCGGCCGCGATCGCCAGAACCGGCGGTCACGGTGACATGTCCGTCGAGCGCGGCTACCAGGGCACGTCCAGCGACGTGGTCGTGCTGGGGCTCGCCATCGCGGCCTCCGTGGTCGCGGTCGCGGCCGCGGGGATCGCCACAGGGCTCGCCGCGGCGGACTCCCAGGGGGACCTCGCGACGCTGGCGGCGGTGGGCGCGACGCCCGGAATCCGGCGCAGGCTCTCGGGCTTCCAGTGCGCCGTCATTGCCGGGATGGGCGCCCTGCTCGGTACGGCGGCGGGATTCGTGCCCGCGGCTGCTGTGGAGCGGGTCCAAAACCTCGGCATCAGGCCCAGCCTCGACCAGTTCGGTGGCATCGACATGGGGACGCACCCGCTCGTGGTGCCCTGGGCGTACCTGGCCGTCGTGGTCTTCGGACTGCCGTTGCTGGCCTGGCTGCTCGCGGCCGGGTTCACCCGCTCGCGGATGGTGCTGACCCGCCGCACGGGCTAGCTCCCCAGGTCGTAGCCACCACGACCTGCATCCCCTCCCGCCCGTAGCGGTGGGAGGGGATGCGAGGCCGCGCTGAGCTTCGAACTAGAGTCGTCACCATGACGACTACCTCGGACAGCGCGGTCCGCGAGTTCATCGCCGAGCACCGCCCCGCCTTTCTTGACGACCTTGCGGACTGGCTCCGCATTCCTTCCGTCTCGGCCGATCCGGGCCGGGCCGGCGAGGTTCGCCGATCGGCGGAGTGGCTCGCGGACAAGCTGCGGTCGACCGGGTTCCCGGTCGCCGAGGTGTGGGAGACCGAGAACGGCGGCCTGCCCGCCGTCTTCGCGGAGTGGCCCTCGGGGGACGCGTCAGCGCCGACCGTCCTCGTCTACGGGCACCACGACGTGCAGCCCGCCGCCCGTGAGGACGGCTGGGACACCGACCCCTTCGAGCCCGTCGTCACCGACGGCCGGATGTTCGCGCGCGGCGCGGCGGACGACAAGGGCCAGGTCTTCTTCCACACCCTGGGCCTGCGGGCGCACCTGGCGGCGACCGGCCGCACCGCGCCCGCGGTCAATCTGAAGCTGCTGGTCGAGGGTGAGGAGGAGTCCGGGTCGCCGAACTTCGCCGCGCTGATCCGCAAGCACGCCGACCGCCTGGCCGCGGATGTCGTGATCATCTCGGACACCGGCATGTGGTCGGCGGACACCCCGACGGTCTGCACCGGGATGCGGGGCCTCGCGGACTGCCAGATCGACCTGTTCGGTCCCTCGCAGGACATCCACTCCGGTTCCTTCGGCGGCGCTGTGCCCAACCCGGCGACCGAGGCGGCCCGGCTGGTAGCCGCGCTGCACGACGCCGACCGGCGGGTGGCGATCCCGGGCTTCTACGACGGGGTCGTCGAGCTCACCGAGCAGGAACGGGAGCTGTTCGCCGAGTTGCCGTTCGACGACACCGAGTGGCTGTCCGTCGCCAAGTCCCGGGCCACGCTGGGCGAGCAGGGCTTCAGCACGCTGGAGCGGATCTGGGCCCGGCCGACCGCGGAGGTCAACGGGATCTGGGGCGGCTACACCGGCCCCGGCGGCAAGACCATCATCCCGGCCGAGGCGCACCTCAAGCTGTCCTTCCGGCTGGTGGCCGGTCAGGATGTGGAGAAGGTCCGGCAGGCCGTCGCGGCGTGGGTGACCGCCCAGCTCCCGGCCGGTATCCGGCACGAGATCGTCTTCCCCGGTGCGACCCGGCCGTGCCTGACGCCGCTGGACCACCCGGCGCTGCAGTCTGTCGTCCGCGCCATGGGGCGTGCATTCGAACAGAAGATCAGATTCACCCGTGAGGGCGGGTCCGGACCTGCGGCCGATTTGCAGGACGTGCTGGGTGCGCCGGTGCTCTTCCTCGGGATCTCGGTCCCCTCGGACGGCTGGCACTCCGTCAACGAGAAGGTGGAGCTCGACCTGCTGGCGAAGGGCGTGGAGACCTCCGCGTACCTCTGGGGGGACCTCGCCGAGCACTGGAACGCCGCCGACTAGTCCTGACTAGTCCTGGAAACGGTTCCAGTCGCCGGGGTTGGCATGTGGGTCGAGGTAGTGATGATCGGGGAGATGGGTACGGCGTGAGCGTGGAGTCGCAGGGAGAGAACACCGGGGTGGATGTCGTGGGGTTGCCGCTCGCGCTGGCCCGGGCCGGCGTGGACCGCGCGTCGGAGCACCGGCAGGACGAGCCCTGGCTCGCCGCCGCATGGAGCCATCCCGGCACCCGGGTGCTCGTGGTCGCCGAAGGCCAGGCCTTCGTGGTCGACGGCGACGGCGACCTGGGCACCCGGCTGGTGCTGTTGCCCTCCTTCGAGGCGCCGGACGGCGGCGAGCGCTACTTCCTCGGGAAAGAGGACGACGGCACCGCCTACTTCGCGGTCGCGCTCACCGGCGGCTCGCTGCCGGGCCGGCTGGACGGCGACGCCCGCCCGGCCGGTCTGCGCGAAGTCGGCGCGCTGCTGAACGACCGGGACGCGGGGCTGCTGGTGAACGCCGTGGCGCTGGAGAACTGGCACCGGTCGCATCGTTTCTGCTCGCGCTGCGGGCATGCCACGGTGCCTGCCGCGGCGGGGCACGTCAGGCGCTGCACCTCCTGCGCGCGCGAGCACTACCCGCGCACCGACCCGGCTGTGATCATGCTGGTCACCGACGGGGAGGACCGCGCGCTGCTGGGGCGCCAGGCGCTGTGGCCGGAGGGGCGCTACTCGACCCTGGCCGGCTTCGTGGAGCCGGGCGAGTCGCTGGAGCAGGCGGTGGCCCGCGAGGTGGCCGAGGAGGCCGGCGTCAGGGTCGACCTCCCCTCGGTGACCTATGTCGCCAGCCAGCCCTGGCCCTTCCCGTCCAGCCTGATGCTGGGCTTCCTCGCGCGTGCCGACGAGCGCGACGGCGGCACGGACATCACCGTCGACGGCGAGGAGCTCTCGGAGGCCCGCTGGTTCAGCCGGGAGGAGCTGAAGGCGGGTATGGAGAGCGGCGAGGTGCTGCCGCCCTCCGGGATCTCCATCGCTCGCCGGCTGGTGGAGCTCTGGTACGGCGGACCGCTCCCCGAGTCCGCTCGCTGGTAGCGAATGAGGTAGCGAATGAGTGGGCCGTGCGCCCCCTGTTCGCCTCAGGCCCCGTGTTCACCCGAAGAGCGGACACGGGGCCGCTGCGCGTCCGCTGACGTCGCTGCCCCCGCCGACACCGCTGCCGGCTTGACCGCCAGCACACAGGTCACCGTCTTTCCGGTGAGCCGAACCACCACCTCCCAGCTGTCGGCGAGCGTGTCGACGATCGACAGGCCGCGACCGCTCTGGGCGTCCGCGTCGGCCGTGCGGGGCACCGGCAGCGAGGTGCCCTCGTCGGTGACGGCGATCCGCAGGCTCTGCCCGGTCAGGGCGAGGGTCAGGTCGACCGGGCCCCGGCCGTACTGCAGGGCGTTGGTGACCAGTTCGGAGACCAGCATCTCCGCGCTGTCGATGAGGTCGGGCGCACCCCAGGCGGCCAGCGCGGTCCTGGTGATCCGCCGGGCATGGCGGACGTTCTGCGGGTGCGGAGGGAAGGAGGCGATCGCGGCCCAGGCTCTCCGGTTGTTCATCGTGGCTGCTCCGGCCGTGCGAGATGGCTGAATACGGACTTACCCCGGTGCGGCCGTCACCGCTTGCGGACGGCGTTGCTGCATTTGGGGCATGGTTGTGATGGGTACGCAAGTGGTTGGAATAGTTGGGATTGCGCCAATCTTGACTTATGTTGGCTGGTTTCTCCGATGTTCCGCAAGCCGAATGGCTACATTCGCTGAATGAACATTTCTCGTGGCCCGGGACAGGCCCCCAAATACCAGCGACTGGCCGCGGATCTGCGCCGCCGGATCATGACCAACGAGTGGCAGGGCGGGGAGTCGCTGCCCGTGGAAAGCGAGCTGGAAAACCAATATGGGGTCGCTCGTAATACTGTCCGACTAGCAGTTGATGTGCTGGTCAATGAGGGGCTTCTGGTTCGGGTTCAGGGAAAAGGAACCTATCTGAAGGACCATCCGGTCCTGGATCACCATGCATATCGGGCACCCTCGGAACCCGCCCCGGGAACGCCGCTCACGCCCCCTTCTCTCTCATACGCGCGGGAGGCGGAGCAGGCGGGGCGGAAACTGACGGCGGATTTCCAGATGCTGATCGTACGAGCGACCACTGACATCACCGATCGGCTGCGTATCAACGCCGGCGAGGCCGTGGTCCTGCGCCGGGTGCTGCGGCACATGGACGGCGAGCCCTGGTCCATCGAGGAGAGCCACTATCCGGTCGCGCTCGCGGCCAGCACCGCGCTGATGGATCCCGATCCGGTCGAGGGCGGCGACGAGGTCGCGCTCGGCGCGGCGGGCCACGTCGAGATCGGCTGCGTGGACGAACTCGCCGCCCGGATGCCCAACCCCGAGGAGGCCCAGTGGTTCCAGGCAGGGCCCGGGGTGCCGCTGCTGGTCCAGCTGCGCACCGGCTTCACTGAGGCCGGTCCGATCCGGGTCACCGAGACCCGCTACTGCGCCGACCGCAACCGACTCGTCTACGCGCTCGGCGAGCGTGCGGGGGAGGGCGCGGGCGAGTGAGCAGCCGCGCCGACGCGGACGGGCGCCCCTCCGCGGTTCGCTGCTGCGGAGGGGCGCCCGTGGCGATGCGCTCGGCTGGGGGTCTTGCCTGGTCGCAGGCTCAGGCGGCCAGCTTGGCCTTCACCTGTGCGAGCGACGGGTTGGTCAGCGCGGAGCCGTCCGGGAAGAGCACGGTCGGCACGGTCTGGTTGCCGCCGTTGACCTTCTCGACGAAGGCGGCAGACGTGGCGTCCTCCTCGATGTTGACCTCGGTGTAACCGATGCCCTCGCGGTCGAGCTGGGTCTTCAGCCGACGGCAGTAGCCGCACCAGGTGGTGCTGTACATCGTGATCGTGGCGGACATCCAGGTCGCTCCTTGTCTCTGTTCGGTCGGCGAGCACTGGTGCAACGCGCGGCTTCTACGGAACATTCCGTTCGCGGGACGGTGCCCGAACAGCCGGCCGAGCAAGGGGCCGAGCAAGCGGCCGAACAAGGGCCGAACAAGGTCGATAAGGCGTATTGGACTACCGGGGCTGTGGACAACTCGGGGCGGAGCGTCCCAAGGGCTTGAGAGGATGGGCCCATGCAAGACAGCCAGGTTGAGCTCCCGGGCGCGCGGCCCCGCCCCAGCGACGTCCTTCACGCCCCGCGCGGCCCTCTGTCGCGCGACGCCGACGCCGACGCCGTGCTCGCCGGGCTCGACCCGGAGCAGCGCGCCGTCGCCACCGCCCTCAGCGGCCCCGTCTGCGTCCTGGCGGGCGCCGGGACGGGGAAGACCCGCGCGATCACCCACCGGATCGCCTACGGCGTCCGCAGCGGCGTGATGCAGCCCCAGCGCGTCCTCGCCGTGACGTTCACCGCGCGCGCCGCGGGGGAGATGCGTGGACGGCTGCGGGAGCTCGGCGCCGACGGTGTCCAGGCCCGGACCTTCCACTCCGCCGCGCTGCGCCAGCTCCAGTACTTCTGGCCGCGGGTGGTCGGCGGAGAGCTTCCTCGCCTGCTGGAGCGCAAGGTCCAGCTCGTCGCGGAGGCCGCCGGACGCTGCCGTCTGCGCCTGGAGCGCACCGAGCTGCGGGACCTGACCAGCGAGATCGAGTGGGCCAAGGTCACCCAGACCGTTCCCGAGGACTACCCCGCCGCCGCCCGCAAGGCCGGCCGCGAGGCCCCGCGCGATCCGGCGGAGATCCGTCAGGTCTACAAGGTCTACGAGGAGATCAAGCGCGACCGCGGTGTCATCGACTTCGAGGACGTGCTGCTGCTCGCGGTGGGAGTGCTGGAGGACCGGGCCGAGGTCGCCGACCAGGTACGGGCCCAGTACCAGCACTTCGTCGTGGACGAGTACCAGGACGTCTCGCCGCTCCAGCAGCGCCTGCTCGACCTCTGGCTCGGCCCGCGCTCCAGTCTGTGCGTGGTCGGCGACGCCAGCCAGACCATCTACTCGTTCACCGGTGCGACCCCCTCGTACCTGCTGGACTTCCGGACGAAGCACCCGGACGCCACCGTGGTGAAGCTGGTCCGCGACTACCGCTCCACCCCCCAGGTGGTGCACCTCGCCAACGGGCTGCTCAGCCAGGCGCGCGGCCAGGCCGCCCGGCACCGGCTGGAGCTGGTCTCCCAGCGCGAGCCGGGGCCGGACCCCGCATACACCGAGTACCCGGACGAGCCCGCGGAGGCGGAGGGCACCGCCAAGCGCATCCAGGCGCTGCTGGCCTCCGGCGTGCGCGCGAGTGAGATCGCCGTACTGTTCCGCACCAACGGCCAGTCGGCGGTCTACGAGCAGGCCCTCGCCGACCTCGGTATCGCCTACCAACTCCGGGGGGCCGAGCGCTTCTTCGAGCGTCCCGAGGTCCGCGAGGCCGGGATGCTGCTGCGCGGGGCGGCGCGGGGCAGCAGCGACCCGCTGCTCGACGGCGCGCCGGAGACCCTCGCGGGGCAGGTACGCGCGGTGCTCTCGACCCGCGGGTTCGCCGCGCAGCCC
Organism: Streptacidiphilus sp. MAP12-16; assembly: GCF_041262165.1. Classification (NCBI taxonomy): domain Bacteria; kingdom Bacillati; phylum Actinomycetota; class Actinomycetes; order Kitasatosporales; family Streptomycetaceae; genus Streptacidiphilus; species Streptacidiphilus sp. MAP12-16. Next base: position 85,365 of record NZ_JBGCBY010000004.1, on the reverse strand, counting down.
CCGGCCGGGTCGGGCGCGGTGCGCGAGCGCTGGGAGTCGCTGGCGGCGCTGGTCCGTCTCGCCGAGGAGTTCGAGGCGGCGCGGCACGCCGCGAACCTCCCCGCCGACCTCGCCGTCTACGTCACCGAGCTGGACGCCCGCGCGGCGGCACAGCACGCCCCGGCCGTCGAGGGGGTCACCCTCGCCTCGCTGCACTCCGCCAAGGGCCTGGAATGGGACGCCGTGTTCCTGGTCGGCCTGACCGAGGGCATGATGCCGATCACCTATGCCAAGACCGACGAGCAGGTCGAGGAGGAGCGCCGGCTGCTCTACGTCGGGGTGACCCGCGCGCGGGCCCATCTCACACTCTCCTGGGCGCTGTCCCGCTCCCCCGGGGGCCGGGGTGGCCGCCAGCCGTCCCGCTTCCTGGACGGACTGCGTCCCGGGGGGACGGGCGCGCGCGGGTCCCGCGGCGCGGGCGCGGGCGCTGCGGCGGCGGCCGGGGGCGGCAGCGCGCGCCGGGCCAAGGCGCCGCTGAAGTGCCGGGTCTGCGGCCGGGTGCTCACCGAGGCGGTCGAGCGCAAGCTGCGCCGCTGCGAGGGCTGCCCCTCCAATCTGGACGAGGGCCTGTACGAGCGGCTCCGCGAGTGGCGCGGCGAGCAGGCCCGGACGCAGAGCCTTCCGGCCTACTGCGTCTTCACCGACGCCACGCTGATCGCGATCGCCGAGGACGCGCCCGCCTCGGTCGCCGAACTGTCCGGAATCGCAGGAGTCGGCCAGGCGAAGCTGGACAAGTACGGCGACGCCGTGCTGTCGTTGTGTCGTGGGGAGTCCTTGACGGACACGCCGCCCGAACCTCATGAGGAATCGGGTGACATTCAGGACGTCTGGGACGAGAGCGACACCGCAGAGAACTCGCCGGAAAAATAGTTTGCATCCGCAGCTCGGAGCGCACTAGCGTGCCGGAGACGGTCAAGGGAACGAGACTGTCGGCCTAGTCGGACCACATCCGACGCAGGCCTCATGTTCTGCACCAGCTGCAACACCCGCACCGCCTGCACGACCAAGACAACTGACCATCGAAGGGCCCGGCTCGCCGGGCTCCGAGCACGCCGGAAGGAGGCGGACATTGTGACCACAAACCTGATCAAAACGACTGGTCGGCCCATGACCGCCGCCTGCCTCGGCATGCCCGCCGCAGCCCTGCCCGTCTTCGCCCCGGTCCTTGGTGGCTTTGGTGGCTTCGGCTCCGGAGTCGAAGGCAGCGATCTGTCCTCCACCGGTACCGGTGTCGACGCGATCCGTGTCGAGGGCGTTCTGGCGACGTGGACGATCATGCGCGACGAGCGACCGATGTCGGCACCCGTAGCAGCAGTCGCAGCCGATTACGGCTACGCCTACGCAGCGAGTGCCGGAAACAACCAGCCGAATGCCAAGCAGTCTCCGCAGCACCACGCAGTGAGGTCCATCCGCGGGCCTGAACCCTGGAAAGAACGAACCTGATCCTTCATCAGGGCGCCTTCCAGGGCCGCGGAATCCCGTTCGGGATCCGCGGCCCTTCTGTTTTTTGCGGAACAAGTCCACACGCAGCACCAGACAGAGCAGCACACAACAGCAGCACCCAACAGCAGCACACAACAGAGATGACTGAGGACAACGTGTCACCGGTGACCAGCCCGCCCGCCCCGCCCGCCCCATTCGCTCCAGCCGTTGCGCAGACCGAGCAGGCCCACCCCCCGGAGGTATCACTGATGCAGATCACCGCGTTCGACGAGGCTGAGGCCCTCGGCGCGCCCATCCCGTGCCGTTCCCTCGACCCCGAGGTCTTCTTCGCGGAGACCCCCGCCGACGTCGAGTACGCCAAGTCCCTCTGTGGGACCTGCCCGGTCAAGGAGGCGTGCCTGCAGGGTGCGCTGGAGCGCCGGGAGCCCTGGGGTGTCTGGGGTGGCGAGCTCTTTGTCCAGGGTGTCGTCGTCGCCCGGAAGCGGCCCCGTGGCCGTCCGCGCAAGAACGAGGTCGTCGCATGACCGCCCGTCACACCCCTGCGAACGCGCTGCGCAGGTCGGTGCGGGAAGCCACCGCGAAGACCGACACAGCAGTGCCGACCACCCACCCGTCCATCGATCCGACGTCCGACAAGCAGGCCCTGATGTCCCCTCTCACCACCGGCAACCCCGACGCACGCGGCACCGCCGCCCCCGCGACCACCCCGAGTAGGAGCCTCCTCCACATGCAACTCATGCCCGAAGCCCTGGCCCGTGTCCATATGCAGGAACGCCTGCAGGAGGCGGAGCACGAACGCCTGCTGCACGCCATGCGGCTCAGGCGCCGCGCCGAACGCGCCACGCTGCGCGCCCGCAGGGCGCTCGCCGGCGTCGTCATGCAGTAGTTCCACCGCGCTACGGACACACACACCGTCAGGCGGACCGAACCGCAGCAGACCGAACCGCAGCAGACCGAACCGCAGCACCGACCGAACCGCAGCACAGACCGAACCACACCACAGACCGAACCACACCACACCGAGCAGGCCCGGAACAGGCACACAGTGCCCGCTCCGGGCCTGCGGGCTGTCTACGCCTCGGCCCACTCCACCGATTCGGCGAAGCCCGGCAGCCACTCCAGCAGTTCCGCCCGCAGCGGCGCGGTCGCGTCCAGCTGGCAGAGCACCCCGATGGTGCTCAGCGTCACCCGGTGTATCAACAGATACGCCGGAGGAAGGTTCAGTTGTCGGCCCAGCGAGTAGGCGGGAGAGCGGGGGTCGCCGACGCGGGCCGCCTGGGACCGCATCCAACTGCGGGTGAAGTGGAAGTCCTCCGCCGCCGCGGGCTCGATGATGGGCAGCACGTAGTCGAGCACCGCCGCCGCGTCGAGGTCGATCGACGGCTTGACGAAGCCCTCCTGCCGGAGCATCTCCAGCACGCCCTCGGCGTCGCCGGCCAGGGCCATCCGCAGGGCCGCGCCGATCGGCAGCGGAAGCCCCTCGGGCAGCCGGTCCACCGTGCCGAAGTCCAGGACGCCGAGCCGCCAGCCCTCGGCCGGTCCGTCGTCGACCAGCAGCCGGAAGTTCCCGGGGTGCGGGTCGGCGTGCAGCAGCCCGGTCCGGGCCGGCCCCGCGAACAGGAAGCGGGCGAGCAGGTGCGCGGCGCGGTCGCGCTGCTCCTGGGTGCCCTTGCTGATCACCTCGGACAGCGGCAGGCCCTCCATCCACTCGGTGACCAGCACCTGGTCGCCCTGGGCGACCACGCCGGGGACGGAGATGTCCCAGTCATCGGCGAACTCCGCCGCGTGGACCCGCTGGGACTGTGCCTCCAGTGCGTAGTCCAGCTCCTCGGTGACCCGGTTGCGCAGCTCGCTGATCAGCGGCTTCACATCGAGTCCGGGGATCAGCGGGCCGATCAACCGGGCGACCCGGCCCAGTTGGGTCAGGTCGGACAGGAGCGCGTCGCCGGCCCCCGGGTACTGGACCTTGACCGCGACCTCGCGGCCGTCGTGCCAGATCGCCCGGTGCACCTGGCCGATCGAGGCGGCCGCGGCGGGCTTGTCCTCGAACTCCAGGAAGAGGTCGCGCCAGTCCGAGCCGAGCCGCTCGGCCAGGGCGGCGTGCACGGAGGCGGCCGGCATCGGTGGCGCGGCCTCCTGGAGTTTCGTCAGCGCGGCGCGGTAGGGCCCGGCGACTTCCTCCGGCAGCGCGGCCTCGAAGACCGACAGGGCCTGGCCGAACTTCATGGCCCCGCCCTTCAACTCCCCGAGGATCCGGAACAGCTGGTCGGCGGTGCGCTGCTGGAGTTCGGCGGCGACGACGTCGGCGGGGCGACCGCCGATCCGCCTGCCGAGGCCCAAGGTCGCCCGCCCGGCCATCCCCAGCGGGAGGGCAGCGAGCTTGGCCGTGCGGGTCACGGCTTTGCGCGGAAGATCGCTCACGCCTGCCTCCCAGTTGCCGGGTCAAGGGTTGCCATCATTGTCCCCCCGAGCGATTGTCCCCCAGCACGGCGGTCCGCCCGGGGCCGGTCCGTCGGGCCCGGTCCTTCCGCCCCGCCGCTCCAGCAGCAGCCGCAGTCGGGGTGAGGATCGAGCGGGCGCCGCCGCATGGAGCCGTCGACCATCGAGACCTCGGCCCACGCGCCCAGGCTAGGGGGTGATCCCCCGTCCAGGAAGATCAGGCAGTGCAGGGCGGCCAACCCGGCCACGGTGGTGGCCAGGGCGAAATGTGTAGAAAGGCACACTTTGTGGGTAGATGCTGGGTGTAATAGGGAGCAAAGAAGGCGAACACCATGAAGACAGCCAAGATCGAGTTTGAGGTCACGCAAGAGGACGTCGACGCGGCGCGGCTGGTCGGCGCGTCCGGCAGTGAGGTCATCGAGAGGTCCATCCACGCCCAGCTCGACGCGCAGGGCGTGCCGCGTGAGGGCCGTGAGGTGCACGTCACCCGCGAGACCATCGAAATCGAGCTGCCCGCCGGTTGGAGGGTCGCGTCATGACGATCACCACGTTCAGTGGAACGCACCCGTACCGGCCGCAGTGCCTGCTCGCCCTGCTGCTCGACCCCGACGATCCCGACAGTGACGACACCGCCGTCGAGAGGGTCGCCGACATCACCGGCATGATCGAGAACGCCGAGTGCCCGCGCTGCGGTGGCGATCTTGCACCGCGTGAGGGTGAGATCCCGTCCGGCTCCCGCGTCACCCCCTGCCGCTGCATCCCGGTCTGCCACGTCTGCGGGGGCCTTGAGGCCGAGGAGGAGGAGCACAGCGGCGCGGCGGCCCATCCGTCCTGGTGGCTGGACCCGGACCTGATCGCCCGCACCGACAGGTACATCCACTGGCTGGCCGCGCAGCCGCGCACGCGGGTCGAGGTTGGTACCGGCAGCACGGGGCCGGTGCTGCTCTCCGAGGAGGGCGTCACGCCGGTTGAGATGGAGCCGCACGGCGGTTGGGCGGAGTACGGCTTTGACGACGCCGCCGACACCAAGGAGCGAGAGTCGTGAGCACCCCGACCTGCGCGGCGATCTATGTCCGTATCTCGAAGGACCGCGACGGCTCCGAGCTGGGCGTGGACCGCCAGCGCGCCGACTGCGAGGAACTGGCCGAACGGCTTGGCTGGACCGTGGCCGGGGTCTACATGGACAACGACCTGAGCGCGAGCACCGGCAAGCCCCGACCCGCGTACCTGCGTCTGCTCGCCGACCTGGAGAGCGGGACCGTGGACGGGGTGCTGGCCTGGCACACCGACCGGCTGCACCGCCGACCGGCCGAGCTGGAGACGTTCATAGGGCTGATCGAGAAGCTGGGCGTGCCGGTCGTCACCGCGACGGCCGGTGCCGTGGACCTCAGCACGCCGACCGGTCGCCTGGTCGCCCGGCTGCTCGGTGCCACGGCCCGGCACGAGACCGAGCACCACCGCGCCCGGGTCCGCAGAGCCAAGAAACAGCGCCAGGAAGACGGGAAGTGGCCCGGCGGACCAAGGGCTTTCGGCTACGAGCAGATCGCGACGGCGGAAGCCGCGCCCGTGATCCGCGAGGTCGAGGCTAAGGCGATCCGGACCGGCTGCGCCGCACTGCTGGCCGGACAGTCGTTGTCGGCCGTTGCTCGGGACTGGAATGCCGTCGGTCTTCGCACGCCTGCGGTCGCCTCACGGCCGGAGGGACGCCCCTGGGTCAGTACCACGGTGCGCCGGACCCTGAGCAGGGCCAGTCTGGCCGGTCTGGTCGAGCATGGCGGCGAGATTGTCGGCGCGGGCGAGTGGCCCGCCATCATCTCCGAGGCCACGTGCCGGGGAGTGCGGGCGCTGCTCAGCGACCCGGCCCGGCGCACCTCGCCCGGCAACGCCCGGAGCCATCTGCTGTCCGGCATCGCACGCTGCTGGTGCGGCCTGCCGCTGCGGGCGGCGACGAACGGTGGCCACGCGAGTTGCCGCGCCGCCTCCTACCGGTGCCGCAGTGAACGGCACGTGTCCCGTGGCGCGGCCGGGTTGGACGACTATATCGAACGGCATGTGATCGCACGCCTGGAGCGCGACGACGCCACGGACCTGCTGCTTCAACCGGCCCCGAACACAGCAGAGTTGGCGACCAAGGCCGAGGCACTGCGTCAGCGTCTCGCCGAACAGGCCGAGCTGCACGCGGCCGGGGTCCTGGACACCGCCCAGCTGGCAGCTGGCTCGCGGAAGCTCCATGCCCAACTCGACATGGTGCAGCGGGAATTGGCCGAGTCGGCGCGGGTGCCGGTACTGGCCGGACTGGTCGGTGTGGCGGATGTGCGGGACCGTTGGAAGAAGCTGGACCTATCGCGGAAGCGTGGCGTCGTGGACGCGCTCATGACGATCACGGTCCAGCCCGCGCGGCGCGGCCGACCGACAGGCTGGCGCAAGGGTGAGCCGTACTTTGACACCGAGACGGTTGTGATCGAGCCGAAGCGGCCCGCCGCCTGACCCGCACCTCGGAGTACGATCGATGTGCGGCAGGTTTCCTGTCGCTTCGCGCGCCGGAGCCCCTCACCACGGACCCCCGACCCCAGGGTTGGGCAGGCCACCACTCGCGAACCACACGCCAGGAGCCTCGCGCCCCTGGCCTGGTTCGTGACGGAGTGTGGCCCGTGGCCGCCAAGACCCCCGAACACCGTGTGCTATCCGCACGCACCGCCGCGCTGAAGCGGCACCACCCCGAGGCCGATCACAGCGGGCTTGAGCGCGATCTACGAGCCGCCCGCCTTGAGGAGCACATACGGGCGACGGTCGAAACCTGGCCAGCGTTGACACCGGAGCAGCGCGCGAAACTGGCGGTCCTGCTCGCCAATCCCGACATGCGTGAGCATGGCAATTCGGGGGTCGATTCCGGATGACTGAGCCCACGGTTGGGGGCCGCCCGGAAGACGGCCCCACAGAAACCAAAGCGGCTGACGTTGCGGCTGGTTCTGGGGCCAATCTTACGCCGCAACCCACGCGGGAGCAGCAATGCATCGCCCACGCGGCCCTGATTCCCGATGGCCAGCTCCGCCCGGCGCTTGTCGACGCATGGATGAAGGCGGAGGCTCTCGACCGTGAGACCGTCGAGAATCTGACCAGGCGTGAATTGCAGCGACGAGATGTGAAACGCCGAGCCGACGCTATCGAGAACTCCCAGAACGCACTGACGCTGCATGAATTCGAGTCAGAGGTTCTGACACCGGAGCAGGTTGACAAACTGCCCGACCCCGTGTGGCTCATTGCCGATCTGATCGGGCAAGGCACGTTGACGCAAATCGTCGGCGCTCCCGGATCGTACAAATCGTTCGCCGCACTGGACATAGCCGCGAGCATCGGCAGCGGAATCCCCTGGCACGACCACGCCACCAAGCAAGGCAACACCGGCTATGTCGTCGCCGAAGGACAGGCAGGGCAGAAATACCGTAACCGAGCATGGGTCATGGAGCACGGCCAAATGACAGGCATCGCGTTCTATCCCAAGCGAGTCAACATCGCGAACCCCGCCGAAATGGCTATCGTCACCCAATGGGCCATCAAAAGAGGCATCGTTTTCATCGTATTCGACACAAGGGCGAGATGCGCGCCTGGCATCGACGAGAACAGCAATACCGAACTCGATATCATCATCACGGTGCTCCATGATTTCCAAACCACCACCGGTGCAACAGTTCTGCTCGTCCACCACGACGGTAAATCCGGCGACCCATCAGGACGTGGCGGGCAAGCCGTAGAGGGGGCCGCCGACACGATTCTGCACATGAGAAAGAAGGATCACCGCGCGACACTCAGCGTCTACAAGCAGAAAGACGGCCCGGAGGATCTCGAAATCGTCTTTACCCCGGAACCACGCGGACCATCCATTTGTCTCATCTCCGAGGAGGGATGGGCGGACGGACTACTGTCGGCAGCGGAACGCCGCAGCGTCGAACACGACGCAATCCGTGATGCAGTCCGCGACTACATTCAAGAGAACCCCGGTGTGACCGCTCATGAGATCGAGACGAATGTGCAAGGGCCGCGTAGCACAGTCCGCGCAGCCCGAGACACTCTCGTCCGCTGGAACGTCGTGGAACAGCGCAGGGGCACCGGCCGCGACCAAGCGATACATCACTTCATCACCGACCATTCGGCCGACCAAACGGCCGACCAAATGACCCTAGGAGTCGCTCCATGATCGCCGCCGTTTGCCCACCAGGCCGAACAGCTCGCCGAGGCCGCGCGCGCCGCGCGCCCTAAAGAGGCGCGCACGGCGGCGGATGCATCCGCCCATTCGCCGGAAGATCAACGGCGAGGGCCGCGAGGGCGGCGGCGATCTTGGAAAGAGCTTATCCATGGAAGGTAACAGAGCAAACAGACCCCCCGTTCCGCTCGCATATCCCAACGGCCAAGAGAGTTGATTACATTGGGATCTCAGGATGTAGACAAGGAAACTCGATTTCCTGACATCAGCGCACAGCAGGCCGAGTTTCTGCGCCGCAACGGCGACGACAAGGCCATCCATCAGGCGATGCTGCAAATCATGGCATTGCTGACGGACCTTTTCAGCACTCAGAATGCCCGCACTATAGCCGACGACTACACGGCCGGCAGATTGCAGATACGGATAACCAGCCAACGGATCGATATTGTCACGGCAGCGGAAAGGATGTATGAGAGCAATGGCCACTAACGACGACGAGAACGCTAAAAACAACGAATTCGATGACTTCGCCGCTTCGCACAGTGATGCGGAGCCGACGCCCGATGACATGCGGGCCGCGATGATGGAAGGCGTCACCGCTTCGATTGTCCGCCGCATGGAGCAGGTATGGCAGCGACCCGATGCCCCCCTGTTGCTGGAAGGGTTCGTGAATGGCCGCTATGGCTTCTTGCTGGTCGAGAATGCGGTTGTGATCGGGGAGATCACCGAAGGGGTGTTCAAGCCGCCGACCATGGACGGGCCGGACGCACCACCCGGCGGCTGGATCTGAATCTGACGGAGAATTAGCTGTATGCTGGCAGCAGCTAACAAAGCATCTGACCGCACCGAAGACCCGTTGGGGCCGACCCGGACACCCGGTCGTCGCCGATAGCGCTGCCAGTATTTCGCGCGCTCGAATTGGTGACCTGAGATGACTACGCTGCTATTCCGAACCTTCCCTGTTGCCGCTGACATGGCCGGTGACGGTCGCACCGTTCACGGCATGGTGATGCCCTACAACCAGACGGCTGAAGTCAGCGATGGTCGCGGCAGTTACAAAGAGAAATTCATGCCCGGTGCATTCGCCCGTAGTATGCGTGAGCGTGGCGTATCGAAAGTCAAACTGATGGGTTTGCACGACCGTATGCGCATGCCCCTTGGCCGGATGACGGATGCGCAGGAATCGCCGGATGGTTTGATGGCTGCTTTCCATCTCGCGCAGACGCCCGCCGCAGATGAGGCGCTGGCACTGGTCAAAGACGGCACCCTCGATTCCTTCAGCGTAGGTTTCAGGCCGATTCGCAGTAGCCGCGAGGGCCATGTGACCATCAGGCACGAAGCCTCATTGCATGAAGTCTCTCTGACGCCATTCCCCGCCTATGCCAGTGCAACTATTCACGGTGTCCGCAGTAGTGCCCCCCAAACTCTCACAGTCGACACCGCTCGGCGTCGACTCGAAATTGTTCTCAAATGGTGATAGCAATGGACCTTTCCGATATCAAATACACACCGGAAGCGGATATCAGCCGCCGACGTGAAGAACTCGCAGCCGAAGCCAGGCAGATCCTCGACCGGCAAGACGGCGACGCATTGGACGGCGACTCCGAACGCGAATTCAACGACATCGAAAACGCTTTGGACGTGCTGCGTAAGCGCGCCGACTCCTATGCCCGTCTCCACGCCGCAGCCGCGCGACCCGGCTGCCTGGAGAACGGCTCCGATTCCGGGCCGGGCGGCCAGCGGCGAGACGACGCCAACAATGCCTCCCCGCGCGATGCGCTCAGCCGCCAGCTCGATGGCTACGTGTCGCGCAATGAGATGCCTGCCAGCGCTGCCGAGCGTGCGGCTGCATTGGCCGACTCCTCGCCGATCGCCATGCGATTGACCGCCGCGCTCTCCGATCCCGCGTACGTGCGAGCATTCACCAAGGGTCTCAGTGGTGAGCGTGGCCATTTGCTGTGGGATGGCGAGGAAGCTGCCGCCTATCGTCGCGCCGAAGCCGTCGCATCGGAAATGCGCGCAATGGTCGCCAGCACCACCACATCCGGGGGCTTCCAGATTCCGACTGTGATCGATCCGACGCTGCGGCTGTCCGATGCCGGGTCGATTTCGCCTATTCGCAACCTCGCTCAGACCAGGGTCGAGATCGGCACCGAATTCCGGCCGGTGACATCTGCTGCTGTCACAAATGCCTGGCTCGCTGAGGGTGGCGAGGTTGACGACGGCTCGCCGACCCTCGCATCTCCCAGCATCAAGGGTTTCAAGGCATCCAGCTTTGTGCCGTTCAGCTTCGAGTATGAAACGGCTGCATATGGTGGCGCTCTTGCTGACCTATCGCGGCTGCTGACGGACGGATACGACCAGCTCACGGCGAAAGCATTCGTCAACGGTAACGGCACCACCCAGCCGCAGGGCTTGGTGACGGCTCTGGCTGATACGGGTCAGGAAATCGCGCCGACAACTCCTGAAACTTTTGCCGCAGCCGATGTGTTCAAAATGCAGAACGCTCTGGGTCCGCGCTTCCAGCCGAATGCATCATGGCTGTTCCAGCTCTCCACAATCAACGCTTTGATGCAGATGGAAACGACGAACGGTGCTCTCAAGTTCCCGAGTCTCCAGGAAGATCCGCCTACACTGCTGCGTCGCGCTGTCGGCGAAGCCAGCGATATGGATGGCGTTTCGGCAATCGTGACCACAGCGACCGCCGACCACTACGTCGCCATGTACGGCGATTGGAAAGCCGCCTATACCATCGTCGATTTCGCGACTCAGCGGATAGAACTGGTGCCGCATATCTTGGGTGCTAACCAGCGTCCGACTGGAGAGCGTGGCCTGCTGCTTTGGGCACGTGTCGGGGCCGGTCTCGTTATTCCCGGCGCTGCTGTCCTGCTCGACGTGGCGACAACTGCATAAGACTGCCGGAATTGCGGGCACGCCTTCCCTGGCGATTCCGGCAGGCCCGTGGCATCGCGGCGCGTCCCTCTTGCAGCGCACCGACTGGCACCGGGCCGACGGGTCCTCGGCCGACTGCACATCCTGCCGCGCGTCTTGTCACCGCGTGGTTGCAGTTGGTCGGGGACCATCCATGTGTACGCCCCGGTCCCAACTCACGTGCCGCCCATGGGATTTGTGCACCCGCGCCAGTCAACACGCGTGGGTGGCAAAGACATTGGGTGGCATGCAGGAACACCCGGCACCCTGCCAGGACCCCGCACCCTGGCAGGACCAGGCAGGCATGGCCAGGAGTCCACGAACTCGGACGATCTCCATGATCTTGGACCTTGAAGATCATCGCATGTGCGACGATCTTGTTCCTCGACTGGCGGGCCGACCCGCCGGACCGCGACATTGGTACGGCGGATACGGGCACTCCCCCCCATGCCGATCTTGGGGGCATGTCATGCGCCACCACAGTGCCCAGGTCTACACACAGCAGGGGCAGGACGCTGCCTGCACGCGCTGTGGCGGTGCGTCTGGCAGGGTGCCGGTACCCGTAAAAAACGCCACCCCCCTCCATCGGCAGGGCACAGGCAGGCACAGGCAGGCCCCATGCCTGCCGCCTACTACCCCACCCCCTACCCCCATGCCTAGCAAGGGGTTACCACACCCCGATTTCTTTCAGAATTGAATTCAAAAATATCCAAAATTCGATTCTAGGATTTAGGATTCTAGGATTTTGAAATTCCAGGAATCCCCCCCATGGCTGAGACCCTCCCAGGGAGTCCCTTTGGCCTTGCAATCCAAGGCAGCCCCACCCACCCCCCGCTGGCTGGCCGTTCTTGACAACCATCCTCAGCGAGCTTGGTTGTCACCAGCGATCTTGAGAGCCCGGATCGACCGACGACCGACCGGCATCGTCAACTCCCGTGCCACCAAAGGAAGATGGGGGGTGGGTCGAACATGGTCGGTCGCGCGAGGGCGCGATTGACCCACGTCGCCGGTTTAACTCCCTATAGGTTCTTGTGTGCGGCGATCTTGAGAGTGATGATCTGGATCTCCGTCGATACGGCGAATACGGGGGCGAGGCCGACCGCCCGGATTCAAGCACCGAACGGGCGGCCTCACGATGGATCTGCTATGAGCTATTCGACACGACTGGGATCTTCATCCCCGGGAAGAATGACTGCGACGTCCGACTTGAAAGCGGTATGGAGCTCGCGCATCGACTGCACCGCTTTGATCGCCTTTGTACACAAGGCAGGTATCTGATCAAAAAGGTAGCCCAAGATCCAGAAGACGCCGCCGAGGAACCCGACGACAAAGGCGGCCCATCCTACGGTTGCCATGTTCGGTCTGACGCCCTTTCCCTTCGGGTCAGACCGAGCAGGGGCAGGCTCGGCCCAACCACACCTGATGTGGTTGAAACCGAGACGCTGTGCCCCGACGAGCTAGGGTCTCGCAAAGCGATGTATGTGAACCATGGGCACACCACAGTCGTTCTGGTGTGCGGGGGACTATATCGATTGACTTGGGAGGCACTCGTCGGTGTGTCTCGGTCAATCTGCAGTCCGCATCCTCGGGGAACCCGAGGGGAGCGCGAGATCCGGAGAAATACTTCCTTCCGGCTTCTGTCGCCCAGTAGAAAATACCACACCCTGACCTCCAGTCAGATGATGATCTACGGATGACTGTTGGGTGCCGAGCGGCGGGATGGCCTGATGTCCCCGTCGTGGGCATGCGGGCCGAGGCCGGTGCGGTGGCGTGAGGGGTGGTCACAGCTTGTCTGCGACGGCATCCCAGATCTCACGTGCACCCTCGAAGAAGCTCTCGGTGTTCTCGTCGGCGTACTCCGCATTGAACGTCGCGAATCCCTTCTCCTGCATCTCGTTGTAGAACTCCGTGATGCTAAGGTCGGCATCCCCGAATCCGCGCAGTCCGTGCCACCGGTCCGTGGCGACCTGCTCCAGTTCGGCGGCGGTTGCGCGCTCCTTCGCCCAGCGGATGCCGAGCCGTCGGCCCTGCTCCACGGTCCGGTTCCGTTCCTCGTCCTGGGTGCCACGCAGGCGCTCGATGACGACTTCGATGTCGATCATGATCTTTTCCGTCTGTTCTGCTTGTCGGACGGCCTTGCGCAGTGCGTCCTGGCAGATCGAACTGATCGGCAGGTCGCGGGCGCGGACCCGTTCGGCGAGGTCGTCGGGGACGGAGATGTTCATCCTCACGGCGCACTCCTTCGGGTAGCGCTGGGCGTTGTGTATCGCTTACACACATGACGATACACACCCGTTGTGTAGTCCGCAAGGAGTCGCCATGCCGGGGTTGCGGGGTGAGTGGCTCCGGGTGCGTCCTGGAAAGACGGGCAGGTTGGCCCGTTAACCGGCTTGGAGGCGATCATGACCGGTACGACGGCGGAACATGAGTCATGCGCGGTGTGCTGTTGCAGGGGTGCGCGCCGACGCGAAATCACAGTCGAACAGTTCCTGCGGCTGTGTGAAGCCTTCTTTCTGTCTGACAACGCTGGTCAGCAGAGAGCCGACACCCCACCATCACCTCCCAAGGGGGGCACACGGAACGCCGCGCTGAGTGTGATGATCGATCTGGACCTGTGCTTGAACGTAGACAAGGACAGCATTGACCTCTGGCTTTCGGCACTGAGCGTTCCGCCTCGCGCGGGCTGGGGCTAAATCTGCCTAAATCTCATCTTCGCCAGTGCCGAGTCGCAGGCGGCGGTGCCGCCGCTGCCGCGCCCGGAGCAGTGCTGTGCCAGCAACCGGGGCCAGGCCGGGTCCTCGTCGCTGCGGTGAAGCGACAGGCAACGGCCGCAGGGAGAGGAGCCGGGGACCACGAACGGGCCGACCGTGCCCAGGGTTTCCAGCACTCCGGCGTACAGGTGCGTGGTACCGGCGCTCAGGAGTTCGCGGCTCAGCTCCGGATCAGGCAGCAGCCCGGCGGAGTCGCCGCGCGGGGCCAGCACGACCAGGTCGGGGCGGCGTCGCTGCCCCGGGTGGTCGTCGGGGCGGCCCGGCGCCGCCCGGCGCACGGCGGCGCGGGCGGCCGCGGCCCTGGGGCGGCCGGTGTCCGCGACGAGCAGCCCGCACGGCGAGGCGTCCTGTTCCAGGACCCGGCCGCCGTCGACCACCTCGACCTGACCCACGCCGGAGGCGGCCAGGACGGCGGCGACCGCGGCGCCGATCCGCCCCGCGCCCCGCACCTGGACGCGCGCCCGGCGTCGGGCGAGCAGCAGCGCCGGCGCGCTGCCGGGCTCGGGATGGGCGAGGGAGAGGCCGGCGAGGTCGGGCCCGAGGCGGGCGAGCTCGGCCGGGTGCAGTTCCAGCAGCGGGCGCTGAGCCGTGCCGTCGTCGAGCACCTTCGCGGCGCTCAGGCGATCGAGCAGGCTGTCGACCTGGGCCGGGTCGATGCCGAGCCTGGCCGCCTCCGCGGCGAGCGCGGGCAGCTCCCTGGTGCCGTCGAGGAGTTCGAGGAGGGCGATGTCGTCCGGCGCCGCCGACTCGAGCACGGCCGCGTGCGCACGACCGACGCCAAACTGCAGCGTGTGACGGTCACGCCAGGCCCGCCGCAGGGCGGGTTTGAGACAGGGGCGCATGGTTCTCCTCCCGGACGGCGGAGATTCCGTCGTCCGGACCGAGGATGCCCGCTCGACGCAACCGGTGCGGAAAGTTGTCCACAGGCTCGGGATGATGATCTGACAGATGTTCTTCCGCTCTGTCTGGTTTGCCAACACATGGCCGGATTTCATGCTGTGACCCTGCCGACCCGGGCACTTCAATTCGGCCAGGAGACAGGACTTCTGTCACTGCCAGCAGGTAACGTCTGGCGCGTGGCAGCCGGACAGGATTCACGTCCACCTGTGCCGCGTCGGCGCGTTCCGGCTGGTTCCGAGGACGACTCCGCGGCGCAGGCCGTCGAAGTGCGCCGCAGTGCCCGGCGCAGCCGTACCGTCTCCGCGTACCGCGAGGGGGACCGGACGGTGGTGCTGATCCCGGCCAAGATGTCCGCCGCCGAGGAGAAGCGCTGGGTCGCGCAGATGCTCGACCGGCTCGCGGCCCAGGAGAGTCGCCAGGTCCTCGGCGACGACGCCCTGGTGGCCCGGGCAGCGGACCTCTCCACCCGCTACCTGGCGGGCCGGGCGGTCCCGGTCAGCGTCCGCTGGGTCACCAACCAGAACACCCGCTGGGGCTCCTGCACTCCGATGGAGGGCACCATCCGGCTGTCCCACCGGCTCCAGGGCATGCCCGAGTACGTCGTCGACTACGTACTGCTGCACGAGCTGGCCCATCTCCTGGTGGCTGACCACGGGCCACGTTTCTGGGCACTGCTCGAGGCGTACCCGCGCACCGAGCGCGCGCGCGGGTACCTCGAGGGGGTCGTCGCGGCGGCCCGGCTGCCGCACCTTCCGGGGCCGCGCGGCGAGGCGCGGCCCGACAGCCTGGAGGGCTGCGGCAGCTGCGGAAGCTGCGGCGACGCGCCCGGCGACCAGTCCGGCGACGCCTAGCCCAGCAGCTTCTGGGCTCGGGCGACGAGCTCGCGGACGGAGCCGTCAGTGAGCTCCGGAAGCGCATCGAAGCCAAACCAGCGCAGGTCGAGTGACTCCTCGCTGATCTGCTCCCGCGCACCGGCCGGGGCCACCACCAGGTACTGGACGTCCAGATGCGTGTTCTCTGGCTGGTCCTTGCCGGCGCAGCGGACGGCGTGCCGGTCGAGCCTCACCGGGGCCGGGTCGTCCGCGGGGAAGAGGGCGAGACCGGCCTCGATGCCGGACTCCTCGACCGCCTCGCGCAGCGCGGCCGCGGCGAGCGTCGAGTCCTCCGGCTCACAGTGGCCGCCGAGCTGCAGCCAGCGGCCCACTTTGGGATGCAGCGTCAGCAGCACCCGCCCGCGCTCGACGTCCACCACCAGCGCGCTGGCGGTGATGTGCGCCGGGCGACAGGAGCGCCACACGCCGTCCTCGCGCGTCCGCAGGTGGTCCAGGTAGTCGCGGCGCAGCAGGTCCTGATCCAGATCCGGCGCATTCCAGGACCTGAGCGCGCGGACGGCGTCCTTGTGGAGCCGGTCGGTCACGCCTTGCCCTCGCCCTCGGTCGTGCCGTCCGTGCCGTCCGTGCCCTCCGCGGGCTTGGGAGTGTCGGCCTCGGCCGCCTTGCCGAGCATCTCGTCCAGCTTGGCGAAGTCGATCACGTTCTCGCCGGTCGGCTCCTCGCGGTGGACAAAGCCGTCCGGGTCGTCCAGGTCCTTGGCGGTGGGGAGCATGTCGGGGTGCTCCCACAGGGCGTCCCGGCCGTCCGCGCCGCGCGCGTCGCCCAGCAGCGCCCACAGCCGCGAGGCGTCGCGCAGGCGGCGCGGGCGCAGCTCCAGCCCCACCAGCGTGGCGAAGGTCTGCTCGGCGGGCCCGCCGGTCGCGCGGCGCCGCCGCAGGGTCTCGCGCAGCGCGGCGGCGTGCGGCAGGTGCGGGGCCGCGGCGGCGTGCACCACCGCGTCCACCCAGCCCTCGACCAGTGCCAGCGCGGTTTCCAGCCGGGCCAGTGCCGCCTTCTGCTCGGGAGTGTCCTCGGGCTGGAACAGCCCGCCGGCCATCGCCTCCTGGATGGCCTCGGGGTTGCTCGGGTCGATCTGCCCGACCAGGTCCTCCAGCCGGCTCGCGTCGACGTTGATGCCCCGGGCGTACGCCTCGACCGCGCCGAAGAGGTGCTGCCGAAGCCACGGCACATGGGCGAACAGCCGCTGGTGGGCCGCCTCACGCAGGGCGAGGTAGAGCCGGACCTCGTCGGAGGGAACGGACAGGCCCTCGCCGAAGGCCTCGATGTTCTGCGGCAGCAGCGCCGCCTTGCCCGCGGGGCCGAGCGGCAGACCGACGTCGGTCGAGCCGACCACCTCGGCGGCCAGCGCGCCGAGCGCCTGCCCGATCTGGGAGCCGAACATCGCGCCGCCCATGCTGCGCATCACCCCGAGCAGCGGGCCGGCCATGGCCTGCATCTCCTCGGGGACGACCCCGCCCATCGCGTTGGCCACCCGCTCGGCGACCGGGTCGACCAGTTCCTTCCACGCGGGCAGCGTGGCCTCGATCCACTCGGCGCGGCTCCAGGCGACGGCAGTGCCGGCGCCGACCGCCAGCGAGGTGGCGGAATCCAGCCAGAGGTCCGCGAGCCGGATCGCCTCGGCGACCGCGCTCCGCTCCGACTCACCTACCGAACGGTCCTTCGAGCCGTCCTCGGCCCCCTGGACCACGGCCTGCCGGGCCAGGTCCTTGGCCAGGTCCCAGTTCACCGGGCCGCCGTCGAACGACAGCATCTGGCCGAGCTGCTGGAAGGCCGCTCCCAGGTCGCCCGGGTTCATCGCTCCGAAGAGACTCTCCAATGGATTGCCGGAGCCGCCGGGGCCGCCGGGCAGGCCACCGAAACCGAAGCCGAAGGGATTGGCAGGACCGCCGCCGCCCGAGCCGCCCTCGCCCGAACCGGACCCGCTCTTGCCCGCCCCGGCCTCGCCGCCCTCCTTGCCGTCCTCGGGTTCCTCAGCCGGCTTACCGAAGCCGAAGGGGATGTCGCTCACGAGTTGCCTCGATATCTCGTCGGCCGTCGCTCCGAGCGGCGGGGGAGGGTGCGCCAGAGGCCGCAGCCGGTACAACAGGACGAGTGGTTTCCGGCTGCCGCCGGGCACCGCCCGTGCCGGGTGCACCGCCACACCTTCGCCTCGGGCAGGATGGTCGATACGTGACACGTACGTACGCATCAAACGTACGCATCAAAATTAACCGTGAAGGAGAGCCGGTGAGTTCCCCACCTTCGCACGTTCGCTCTGGGCTGACCGCCGAGCTGTGCGGTCCGGAGGGCGCGGAGGAGGCCGTCCCCGGCTCCGAGGACTCCGAGCAGGCCGGTCCGGAGTACTCCGGACCGCCGCTGGTCGTCGCCGTCACCGGGGCCGCCTCCGGGGTCGGCGAGCGGCTCGCCGCGCGGCTGGCGGTGTCGCCGCACGTGCGCCGGGTGCTCGCGATCGACGAGCGCCGGGGTGACGTGCCCGGCGTGCAGTGGCGGGTTCTCGACGTGCGCGACCCGGCCGTGGCCGAGCGCCTGGCCGGGGTCGACGTGGTCGTCCACCTGGCCCTGGACCTGGGCATGGCCACCGACCCGAGGATCCGCAGCGCCTACAACGTGCGCGGGACGCAGACCGTGCTCACCGCCGCCGCGGCGGCCGGGGTGCACCGAGTGGTGCTGTGCACCTCCGCGATGGTCTACGGCGCGCTCGACGACAACGAGGTGCCGCTGGCCGAGGACGCTCCGCTGCGGGCGATCGAGGAGGCGTCCCTGGTGGGCGACCTCCTGGAGATCGAGCGGCTCGGACGGCGCGCGCCGCACGTGCACCCCGGGCTCTCGGTCACCGTGCTGCGCCCCGCGGTCGTGGTGGGCCCCGGTGTGGACACCGTGCTCACCCGCCACTTCGAGGCGCCCCGGCTGCTGGTGGTGGCGGGCTCCCGTCCCTGCTGGCAGTTCTGCCACGTCGACGACCTGGCCGCAGCGCTGGAGTACGCGGCGCTCGGCCTGGTCGAGGGCGAGGTCACGGTCGGCTGCGACGGGTGGCTGGAGCAGGAGGAGGTCGAGGAGATCACCGGCATCCGCCGGATGGAGCTGCCCGCCTCGCTCGCCCTCGGCACCGCCGCCCGGCTGCACCGGCTGGGGCTGACCCCGGCTCCCGCCGGCGACCTGGCGTACACCATGTACCCGTGGGTGGTGTCCGGCAGCCGGCTGCACGAGGCCGGCTGGCGTCCCGGCCACACCAACGAGGAGGTGCTGGGCGAGCTGCTCGCGCAGGTCTCGGGCAATCACGCCGTGGCCGGTCGCCGACTCGGTGGCAAGGACGCCGCGACCACTCTCGGCGCGGCCGGCGCGACCGTCGCGCTGGTCGGCACCGCGGCGCTGGTGCGCCGGGCCCGCAAGCGACGGCGGATCTAGTGGTGCGGGATCGGGTGTTGGACAGCGGGATCCGGTGAGGGACGGAATGTGACGTCCGCGATACGGAACCTCTTGCCGGAGGGGCGGAGGAGTCGGTCATGATGGTCCTCATGAAGGATGCCGCCGACCCGATCCGCCTGCTCGCCCTGCGCGAGACCCCGCTCTCGCTGGACGAGGTGTACGCCGCTGTCGGCGACACCTACGCGGGAGGGACGGTCGTCTTCGTCGGCACCGTGCGGGACCACGACGGCGGCAAGGGCGTCACCGCCCTGGAGTACAGCGCCCACCCGAGCGCCGAGCAGGAGCTGCGCCGCGTGGCCGAGAAGGTCGCCGCGGACTTCCCGGTCGTCGCGCTGGCCGCGGTGCACCGTATAGGCGAGCTCCAGGTCAGCGACAAGGCAGTGATCGTCGCCGTCTCCTGCGCGCACCGGGGTGAGGCCTTCGCGGCCTG
Organism: Streptacidiphilus sp. MAP12-16; assembly: GCF_041262165.1. NCBI lineage: Bacteria > Bacillati > Actinomycetota > Actinomycetes > Kitasatosporales > Streptomycetaceae > Streptacidiphilus > Streptacidiphilus sp. MAP12-16. The sequence goes on along the minus strand of NZ_JBGCBY010000004.1, from coordinate 65,892 downwards.
CCGCCGGCTCATCGACGACCTCAAGCACACCGTGCCGATCTGGAAGCACCAGCGCTTCGCCGACGGTACCGAGGAGTGGGTCGCCGCCTGCTGAGCCGCCCGCCGGAGCCCTCCGTCGGAGCCGCTCGCCCGAGCCTTCGGCAGCGCTGCCGGCTGAGTGGCCGTCACCTGCTCGGCCCAGTCGCGGACCCCGCTGGTTCCGGTCCCCGCCCGAGCGTGACCCGAACAGCTCTGTGATCGTTGTCATGATGAGCGGATAGTCTGCTCTTAGGCACGATGAGCTGGGAGTACGACATGGCGGTGCTCGCCTGGTGGATCATCCCGCTGGTCGCCGGGATCCTCGCCGCCTGCTGGGCGACCTGGTCCGCGCGGACCCGCACGACCGGTGACAGCGACTCACTGGCCGGACACAGACGCTTCCGCGAGGCGATGGAGCGCAGCAGCGAGCCGCCCAAGCCCTGACGGCCCGGCGGGCGCGTGACGGATCCCGTCCCGTACTGTCGTGCCATGCCACGCCGCTCCGCGACGATGCTCGCCTCCACGCTGCTGCTCATAGCGCTGTTCTGCGCCGCCCTGCTGATCAAGGTTCCCTACTCGGAGATGAGTCCGGGACCCACGTACAACACCCTGGGCAGCCAGAACGGCAAGCCGGTGATCAGCATCAGCGGCCATCGGACCTACCAGGTGACCGGGAACCTCAACATGACCACGGTCGAGGTCACCAGCGCCGACTACCGGCTGAACCTGATCGAGGCGGTGACCGGCTGGCTGAAGAGCGACGTCGCGGTGATCCCGCACAGCAACCTCTATCCGGACAACCAGACCGAGAAGCAGGCCGAGCAGCAGAACGCCGAGGAGTTCTCGGCCTCCCAGGACAGTGCAAAGGCGGCTGCGCTGAAGCAGCTCGGCATTCCGGTGGGCAGCGAGGTCATCGTGGCCGCGGTGGTCGAGGGCGGCCCTTCGGTGGGCAAGGTCCACGCCGGTGACGTGGTCGTGGCGGTGGACGGCACCAAGGTCAGCGAACCGGCTCAGGTGGGGGCGCTGGTGACCAAGCACCAGCCCGGGCAGAACGTGGTGTTCACGGTCGTCCCGCAGGGCAAGGCCGCGAGCGACCAGCACCAGGTCACCATCGCCACGGTCAAGAACCCCGACACCGGCAAGGCCATGGTCGGCATCCAGCCCGGAACCGAGCACACCTTCCCGTTCGGAATCGACATCAACCTGGGTGATGTGGGTGGACCCAGCGCCGGGCTGATGTTCTCGCTGGGCATCGTCGACATGCTGCAGTCCACGAACCTGACGGGTGGAAAGTTCGTCGCCGGCACCGGCACCATCGACGACAGCGGCAACGTCGGCCCGATCGGCGGCATCTCCATGAAGATCATCGCGGCGCGCAAGGCGGGGGCGCAGTACTTCTTCACCCCGTCCGACAACTGCTCCGAGGCCGCCGCCAACACTCCGGCGGGCCTGCGGCTGATCCAGGTGAAGACGATAGCCGGAGCGCTGGCCGCGCTCGGCGACATCCGCTCGGGCGACACGTCGGCGCTGCCCGCCTGCAGCAGGTAACGATCCGGGGGCGATAGGGCTCAGGTCAGCGCGCCGTCGCAGTGACACTGTGCGGCTCCGCCGCGTGGCCTTGGACGGCAAGGCGCCGTGGCGCCCCGGTAGCGGAGCTACTGGGCCCGCGGCGCCAGCCACTGATGTCAGGGCTGGCAACGCGGCAAGCGGAGGTGCCGGGCGGTGGGCGCCTGAGCGCTGTCGCTCCCCAGGCCGTAAGCCACCGCAGTAGGTGAGCCACCGCAGCGGGTGAGCCACCGCAGCAGGTGAGCTGCTGCAGCGGGCGAGCTGCGGCGGAGCAGCGCCGGAGCGGACGCGGCTGCGTCAGGCGAAGGTGGTGAGCAGCGCCTCGGCCAGGCCCGGCACCAGCGCCGGGCCGGTCAGTACCTCGCGGGGGGAGTCCTTCTCGCGCAGCCGCAGCGCCGTCTCCCGGGTGCCGTCCCGCAGCACGGCCACCGTCATCCGCACCTCCTGCCGCTCCGGGTGCCTGGCCACCCAGGCGGCGAGCTCCTTCTCCGAGGCGCCCTCGGGGACCCTGCTCTCGGCGGTCGGCGGCAGGATCAGCCGCTCGACGACGAGCGCGCAGCCGGTGACCGCGTCAGGCCAGGCGATGGTCCCGAGGAAGGTGTCCAAGGGGGTGCCCTTGGGGATCTCGTCCTGCTCGATCGGTGTGAGCTGGACGTCTGGGCCGCTGCTCGGATCGGGCGCGGTGAGGCCCAGCTGGCGGGCCATGGCGGGCTCGTTCTTCAGCAGCGCTGCCGTGTCCACCAGGGCGAACAGTCGTGCGGGCTGGTCCCAGCCGAGGCCGGCGGCGTACTCGTCGATCTCGAGTACGGCACGGGTGATCGGGCGGGCGGCGGGAGGAAGGGCCTCCTGGAGCGGTTCGGACATGGCATCCATCCTCACATGTCGCGCCCCGACGACGTGACGCCGTACCGACGACAACGTACCGACGACGACGTACCGACGACGACGTACCACGACGACCGCGCACCGACGACCGCGCACCGACCGGCACGCAGTGGGAGCGCGCGCCGGGAACTCAGATAAGGGCGGATTAAGTTGCACCGGGGGGACGTCGCTCTCGGCGCCCCGCCGGAGGAATCCAGTCTCTCGAGGTGCGCGCGTTGGTATTCCAGATGCCGGATCGTGGCGGCTCCAGACCGTCCCGCCCGCGGCGACGCGTGGGCCTGCCCGGCCGTGGGCGACGGCGGACGCTGCTCCGGGCCGCAGCCGTACTCGTGGTGCTGATCGTCCTCCTGGTGTTCTGCTCCGGCCTCTGGACCGGGTGGCTCTGGTACCGCTCGGTCGGCTACTCCAGCGTCTACAGCACCCGGCTGTGGACCCGGGTCACCCTGTTCGCCGTCTTCGGGCTGCTGATGACCCTGGTGGTCGGCTTCAACGCCTGGCTCGCCCACCGGCTCCGCTCCCCGCTCAGCGCCATGTCCGAGGAGCAGCAGAGCCTCGAGCGCTACCGGGACGCCGTCGCCCGGCACCGAGGCCGCACGCTCGCCGCGGTCGCCCTGATCCCCGGCCTGGTCGCCGGGGCCACGGCCAGCAGCGCCTGGCAGACCTGGCTCGCCTGGATCAACGGCACCAGCTTCGGCACCGTCGACCCGCAGTTCCACCTCGACGTCTCCTTCTACGCCTTCGACCTGCCCTGGTACCGCTTCCTGGTCGACTTCGGCTTCATCGCCGTGGTCGCCGCCCTGGCCGCCTCGGCACTGGTGCACTACCTCTACGGCGGCATCCGGACGCAGGGCACCGGACGGCGCTTCTCGTACGCCGCCCAGGGCCACCTCGCGGTCCTGCTCGGGCTGTTCGTCGCCCTGAAGGCGGTGGCCTACTGGCTGGACCGCTACGCGCTGGCGATGAAGTCCAGCAGCTTCAAGGCGGCGGACGGCTGGACCGGGCTGCGGTATGTCGACGCCAACGCGGTGCTGCCCGCGAAGACCATCCTGTTCTGCGTGGCGGCGATCTGCGCGCTGCTTTTCCTGGTCACGCCGCTGCGCCGGACCTGGGCCCTGCCGATGATCGGCCTCGGCCTGATGGCCCTGTCGTCGATCCTGATCGGCGCGGTCTACCCGGCGATAGTGCAGCAGTTCGAGGTCAAGCCGAACGAGAAGGCGAAGGAGGAGCCGTACATCCAGCGGAACATCAGCGCCACCCGCGCCGCGTACGGCATCGCCGGGACGCAGGCGGCCGACTACGCGTCCAACTCGACGCCCGACAGCGCCGTGCTGGCCCAGGACTCGACGACCCTGGCCGACATCCGGCTGCTCGACCCCAACGTCGTCTCACCGACGTTCGAGCAGTTGCAGCAGCAGCGCGGCTACTACAGCTTCCCGACCACGCTTGACGTCGACCGCTACCCGGCCGCCGGGACCGCGGGCGGTACCCAGGACACGGTGCTCGCCCTGCGCGAGCTGAATCTCGCCGGGGTGCCGCAGAACAACTGGATCAACGACCACTTCCAGTACACCCACGGCTACGGTGTGGTCGCCGCGCAGGGCAACGCCGTCGACCCGACCGGCAAGCCCGTCTTCACCGAGTACAACCTGCCGCCGCAGGGCGCGCTGCAGCCCTACCAGCCGCGGATCTACTACGGCGAGGGCACCACGACCTACTCGGTGGTCGGCGGGACCAACCAGGAGATCGACTACAGCGACGAGTCGGCGGGAAAGGACAAGACCTACACCTACCAGGGCAACAGCGGGGTGAGCCTGGGCGATCCGCTGACCCGGCTCGCGTACGCGGTGAAGTTCGGCGAGCCGCAGCTGCTCTACTCCGGGGCGATCTCCACCGGCTCGCGGATCCTCTACGACCGGACCCCGCAGCAGCGGGTGCAGGCGGTGGCGCCGTGGCTCAGCATCGACGGGGATCCCTATCCGGTCGTGGTGGGCGGGCACGTGGAGTGGGTGCTCGACGGCTACACGACCAGCGACGGGTACCCCTACGCCTCCCGGACCACCCTGGGCGACGCCACCACCGACTCGCTGACCAGCGACAGCCGCTCCACGGTCGCCCCGGCCAACGAGGTCAACTACGTCCGCAACTCGGTGAAGGCCACCGTCGACGCCTACAGCGGAGCGGTCACCCTGTACCAGTGGGACACCAAGGACCCGGTGCTGAGGACCTGGATGAAGGCGTTCCCCGGGACGGTCCAGCCCTACGCGGGGATCAGCGCCGATCTGAAGTCCCATCTGCGGTATCCGCAGGACCTCTTCAAGGTCCAGCGGGAGCTGCTGACGCGGTATCACGTCACCGACCCGGCGATCTTCTACAACGGGAGCGACGTCTGGCAGATCCCCACCGACCCGACCAGCAGGACCGGCAAGTCGCAGCCCCCGTACTACCTCTCCCTGCGGATGCCGGACCAGAAGGCCGCCGCCTTCTCGCTGACCACGACCTTCGTCCCGAACCAGCGCGACAACCTGGCCGCGTTCATGGCGGTGGACTCGGATCCGGGGCCCGGGTACGGCACGATCCGCATCCTCAAGGTGCCGACCTCCACCAACACGCTCGGCCCGGTGCAGGTGCAGGCGAAGTTCAACTCCGACCCCACGGTCGCGCCGCAGATCTCCCTACTGCAGAAGAGCGGCGACTCGACGGTCGAGTACGGCAACCTGCTGACGCTCCCGGTCGGCGGCGGCCTGCTGTACGTCGAACCGGTGTACGTGCGTGGAGCCGGGGTGAACTACCCGCTGCTGCAGAAGGTGCTCGCGGTGTACGGCAACAAGACCGTGTTGGCGCCGGACCTGCCGACGGCACTCGCCTCGGTGCTGGGCACCGCGCCGGCGACGTCTCCGGTCGCGGCGCCGCCGACCACCCCGCCGACGGCCGGGGCCGCGCCGCCTCCGGCCAACGCCACGGTGGCGAAGGACCTCCAGGACGCCCAGCAGGCGTACCAGGACAGCCAGGCGGCGCTCAGGAAGGGCGACTTCGCGGCGTACGGCCAGGCCCAGGCCCGGCTCGGGGCGGCGCTCAACGCGGCCGTCGCCGCCGAGAAGGCGGCCGCGAAGGGTCCCTGAGCTGCCGGTATTTGCCCTGGTCAGCCCGTGCTATCGTGGAGACACAACGACGCGGGGTGGAGCAGCTCGGTAGCTCGCTGGGCTCATAACCCAGAGGTCGCAGGTTCAAATCCTGTCCCCGCTACTCATTGTCGGAAGGCCCGGTGCATCAGCATCGGGCCTTCTGCGATTCCCCTGCCTGTGTTTCCCCAGCCTGCGTTGCTCGGGCCCTCTCGGCCGATTTGCGCTGGTCATCGCAGGTGATCTATGGTGAGGACACAACGACGCGGGGTGGAGCAGCTCGGTAGCTCGCTGGGCTCATAACCCAGAGGTCGCAGGTTCAAATCCTGTCCCCGCTACTTCAGGTCGAAGGGCCCGGTGCACTGGCACCGGGCCCTTCGCGTTGCCTGCGGCGGTAGCGCGGGGTGCGACGCGCCGGGTGTGACGCTCAGGTGTGACGTCGGTCTCACTCGTGTGGGTGATCGGCTGTGGCGAAACAAGGGCATACGGTGCTCTTCGTGGGTCCGCCCCCGGCCGGGCGACTGGTAGGGTGATCGGCTTTTCGCTTCAATCGTCCGTTCCGGTGCGGAATCTGACGCTGTGTCTAACAACGCCCGGGACGGGGAGACTGGGGCTCAAGGAGAGGGAGATACCGCTGTGGCGGCGTCAGCAACGAGCCCCGGCAGCCGCTTTGCGAGGTTGATGTGTCGCGAAATCGACAAAGCGCTGAAGTAACCTCGCCAGCTGGGGTATACCAGGTGTACGCGGGTTGCGGGTGGTGCGACGATGAACCCCATGGGGGACGGTGCGAGGCCGGATAACGGCCGTGAGCTCCGATGCGTGCCTGGGATGCCCAGATATCCGGCGGACGCAGGAGTCGACATGTCGGTAGTCGCTGGAGGAGGGGCGGGCGTCGATCGGGACGACCCGCAGTTGGGACGTCTGCCGCTGCAACGCGTCTCCGAGCAGCGACCCGAGCGCGGACCCGACCTGGAACCGGACGATGAAGTCGTCGGGAATGCTGACGTCGTCGGGAATGACGAGGCCGTCGAGGACGACGAGGTCGTCGAGGGAGAGGGCGAGGAGTCGCCCTTCCGTACCTTCGAATCCGCGCTGGAGGCCCAGGAGCAGGCCGCCCTCGAAGCGCGCTACCGCCTCGCCGCCGAGGAGGACCCGGCCGCCGGCAGCCTGCTCGGTGCGCTGCTGCTCCGCCGTGGTGACCTGGACGACGCGGAGCCCTACCTCCGCCGCGCCGCCGCCTCCGGGCTGCGCGCCGCGGCCAACAACCTCGGCGTCCTGCTGCACCAGCGCGGCCACCGCGACGAGGCGGCCGGCTGGTGGCGCGCCGCGGCGGTCGCCGGGAGCGCCCCGGCCGCCCACGCTCTCGGTCTGCACCTGCGCGACCACGGCGACGAGCCGGGGTCCGAGTACTGGCTGCACCAGGCCGCCGAACAGGGCCACACCGGCGGCGCCTACGCCCTCGCCGACCTGCTGGAGCACCGCCGCGACGCTCGCGCCGAGCGCTGGTTCCGCACCGCCGCCGAGGCGGGGCACCGCGAGGCCGCCTACCGGCTCGGCCGGCTGCGGGAGGCGGCGAGCGACGGCGAGGGTGCGGAGCCCTGGTACCACCAGGCCGCCGCGCGCGGCCACGCCCGGGCCGCGTTGCGCCTCGGCGTCCAGTTGGAGCGGCGCGGCGAGCGCGACGAGGCCGCCCGCTGGTACCGGCAGTCCGCGCAGGCGGGCGAGCCCCGCGCGGCCTGCGCCCTGGGCTTCCTGCTGCGCGACGGCGGCGACGATGTCGGCGCCGCCGACTGGTGGCGCGAGGCCGCGGACGCGGGCGACGGGAACGCCGCCAACGCGCTCGGCGCGCTGCACGCCTCCTGGGGCGAGACCGAGATGGCCGAGCAGTGGTACCGCACCGCGTTGGATGCCGGGGACCACAACGGCGCCTTCAACCTCGGGCTGCTCTGCGCCGCCGACGGCCGCGAGGCCCAGGCGGAGCAGTGGTACCGGCGGGCCGCCTACGCCGGGCATCGCGATGCGAGCAACGCCCTTGCGGTGATGCTGCTGCAGCGCGGCGACACGCCGGGTGCCGAGCCCTGGTTCTCCAAGGCCGCCGAGGCGGGCAGCGTCGACGCCGCCTTCAACCTGGGCATCCTGCACGCGGGACGCGGCGAGCAGCACCACGCCCAGGAGTGGTACACCCGTGCGGCCGGCCAGGGTCATGCCGAGGCCGCCCTCCAACTCGCCGTCGCCAAGGAGCGCCGCGGCGACCTCGCCTCGGCCGCGGTCCGCTACCGGCAGGCCGCCGAACGCGGCTCGTCCGAGGGCGCGTTCCGCCTGGCCGTGCTGCTGGAGCGGGGCGCCGAGGAGCGCTTCGCGGACGAGGTCGAACGCTGGTACGCGGCGGCGGCCGAGGCCGGCCACAACCGCGCCCAGGTACGCGTCGGCGTTCGCGCCGCCGAGCGCGGTGACACCGGTACGGCCGAGCACTGGTACCGCCGGGCGGCGGAGGGCGGCAGCCGCAGCGCGGCGTTCAATCTCGGGCTGCTGCTGGCCCGGGAGGGCAGCGAGTCGGAGGCGATGCTCTGGTACACCCGTGCGGCGGACGCCGGACACGGGCGTGCGGCGCTTCGGCTCGGCCTGGTCGCGGCCCGGCGTGGGGACCTCGCGCAGGCGCGGAAGTGGTGCGAGCTCGCGGGTGAGTACGGGCCGGCCGGGGTCACCGACCGTGCCGTACGCCTGCTGGAAGCCCTGCGCGCCGACCTCAGCGCCTAGACCTGGCAGGGTGCTGAAGATCCAGGCCGGGCTCCGCGCCTCAGTGCTGAGCGGCGGCGCAGTCCGGGCAGAGGCCGCGGTAGGTGATCTCGACCGCAGCGATGGTGAACCCGAACCGCTCGGCGGCAGGCAGCGCGGCGATCGGGTCGTCCGCGGGGTGGACGTCGCGGATCGCGCCGCAGGACGAGCAGACCAGGTGCTGGTGGGCGTGGTGCGCGTTGGGGTCGTAGCGCTTGGCGCGCCCGTCCGTGCTGACCTCCAGCACCTCGCCGAGGCTCACCAGCTCGCCCAGCGTGTTGTACACGGTTGCCCGGCTGATCTCCGGCAGCAGCTCCACGGCGCGCGCGTGGATCTCGTCCGCCGTGAAATGGACATGATCCCCGTCCAGTACCTGCGCCACGACACGCCGCTGCGCGGTCAGCCGCCAGCCTCGGTCCCGGAGTCGTTCCAGCAGGTCATTCATAGCCGCGAGGATAACAGGAGGTCAGAGTAAGTTCGATATTAGTTCACATATTGACTTGGACTCTGTCTAATGTGGCGTCGCCTCACACGTCGACGGACTCGGTGGCGTCGGCCTCCTCGAACCGCGCCGTGGCGCGCTTCTCCGAGCGGTGCTTGAGATACAGCAGACCGCCGATCGCCACGACGATGACGCCAACCAGGATCCAACTGGCGAGGCTGGCGTAGTGCTCGACCTGGTGCCAGCCCGCCCCGGCGAAGTACCCGAGCAGCACGAAGCCGGTGGCCCAGAACACGCCGCCGAGCACGTTCCACACCGCGAAGGTGCGGTAGCGCATGTCGGAGACGCCGCACAGTCCGGGCACCAGCGCTCGCAGCGCCGCCGCGAAGCGTCCGGCGAAGACCGCGCGGCCGCCCAGACGCGCGATCAGGTCCTTGCTCTGCCGCACCTGTGCGGGCTTGATCAGCCGCGCCGGGATGCGCTTCAGCAGGCTGTCGCCCCAGCGCTGCCCCACCGCGTATCCGATGCTGTCGCCGATGACCGCGCCCGCGATGGCGACCACGATGACCGCCCACAGGGCGTTCCGGCCGTTGTAGGCGGTCACCCCGCCGATCACCACGGCGGTCTCGCCGGGGATCAGGAAGCCGAGGAAGACCGAGGACTCCAGCGCGGGCAGTAGGAAAACCGCGAGCAGCACCAGGGTGCCGTTGAGCGCCAGCAGGTGGTCGCTGATCCAGGACACCGAGAATCCTCCGGGCGGCAGGCAAAGGGCTGTTCAAACCGTACCCGGAGAACGCCCGTCCGCTCGCCGAAGGTTCCTCCCCCCTACCCCAGACGTTCCAGCAGTTCCCCGTGCAGCAGGCCGTTCGAGGCCGCCGCGTTGCCGCTGCGGACGCCGGGGACGCCGTCCAGACCGGTGAAGCGGCCGCCCGCCTCCTCGACGATCACGCAGGTCGCGGCCATGTCCCAGATGCTCAGTTCCGGTTCGGCGCAGATGTCCACCGAGCCCTCGGCGACCATCATGTACGGCCAGAAGTCGCCGTATGCGCGGGTGCGCCAGCAGGAGCGGGAGAGGTCGAGGAAGGCGTCGAGGCGTCCCCGCTCCTCCCATCCGGTCAGCGAGGAGTAGGCGAAGGAGGCGTCCTCGATCCGGGCCACGTCCGAGACGTGAATCCGGCCGGCCTTGGTGAGGCTGCGGCCGCTGAAGGCGCCGGTGCCCTTCGCCGCCCACCAGCGGCGGTTGAGCGCCGGCGCGGAGACCAGGCCGACCACGGGCTGCTCACCGCCGGGGCCGAGTTCCATCAGCGCGATCAGGGTGGCCCAGACCGGGACGCCCCTGATGTAGTTCTTGGTGCCGTCGATGGGGTCGATCACCCAGCGGCGGGGTCCGTTGCCGGTGCTGCCGTACTCCTCGCCCATCACCGCGTCGCGGGGCCTGGCCCGCTGGAGGTCGCCGCGCAGCAGGTCCTCCACGGCCTTGTCCGCGTCGCTGACCGGGGTGAGGTCCGGCTTGGTGTCGATCTTCAGATCGAGCGCCTTGAAGCGGTCCAGTGTGACCGAGTCCGCGTGGTCGGCGAGGACGTGGGCGAGGCGGAGATCGTCGTGGTAGTCGGGCATGCCCTGCACAGTAACGATCAGGAGGGGGCGGAGCCAGCACCGTCCGGGTCCCGGGCGGCGCGGGAGGCGGCGAGCGCCGGGCTGCGGGTCGCCCGCGGCATAGGCTGCGGGCATGGCTGAAGGCGGCGACGGCGGGGTGGCGGACTCGGAGCTGGTCACCTGGTGGGGTCTGGTGGTGGAGGCGTACGCCAGGACCGGACGGCTGGTCCAGGTCGGCCCGGTGGACGGGGTCGACCTGCCCGGCCCGTGGTTCGAGGTGCTGCTCAGGCTGCTGCGCACCCCCGGGCACCGGCTTCGGATGACGCAGCTCGCCCACGAGGTGACGCTCACCAGCGGCGGCTTCACCAAGCTGGCGGACCGGATGGCGCAGGCCGGCCTGGTACAGCGGCAGTCCTCCGACACCGACCGCCGGGTGACCTTCGTGGCGCTCACCGCCGAAGGCCGGCGGATCGCCGAGGAGGGGCAGCGCCGTCACACGGCGGCGCTGCGCGAGCACTTCCTCGCTCCGCTGGGGGAGGAGCGCGCGCACCGGCTCGCAGAGCTGATGCGCGCCCTGCGGGACGCCAACACGCCGCCGCAGCCCTGACATCCTCAGACCCGGACTCAGACCCGGAACCGAACTGACTACTTCTGCCAGCCGACTGCAGGCCAGTTCACCGAAGCGAGCCCGCTGGCACCCCAGTTGGCGAGGCCGACCCGGTCGGCGATGATCTGCGGGCGCTGGAACAGCTCGATGGAGTGGCCCAGCTCCCAGATCTTGGCGTCCGCCTGGTTGTAGAGGGACACGGCCTGCTGCGGGTCGGTGGCCTGGCCGGCCTGGAGCAGCAGCCGGTCGATCTCCGGGGAGCCGATCCGGCCGTAGTTGCCGAAGACGTTGGCGCCCTGCGGCTGCTGGAAGTTGGGGGTCTGCTGGGAGGTGAAGATCGCGTCGGTGAAGCGGAAGGCGGTCAGGTCGAAGTTGCCGACGTTGATGTACTTCTCGAAGTAGTCGTTCTGCGGGACTTGCTGGATGGTCACCTTGATGCCGACCTGCCCCAGCATCGACTGCACCAGGATGGCCTGGTTGACCAGCTGCTGTGAGCCTCCGGCGTTGACCACGTAGGACAGCTCCAGCGTCCGGCCGTTCCTGGTGCGTGGCTGCCCCGCGCCGTTGTCCTTCCAGCCGGCCTGGTCCAGCAGCTGCTTGGCGGCGGCCGGGTCGAACACGCCCCAGGAGCCGGCGTTGTCCTGGTAGCCCTTCTGGTTGGGCATGTAGAAGTGGTTGTCGAGCACCGAGAGCTTGGTGGGGAGGTCCTTGCCGTAGGCGGCGACCAGGGCGGGACGGTTGACCGCCTTCTCCACGGCGTGGCGGACCGCCAGGTCCTGCAGCGGGCCGCGGGCGCCGTTGAGGGTGATGTGGACCTCGTCCCAGCGCGAGCCGGTACGGATGGAGGTGGCCGAGGACTTCACCAGGCGCTGGTAGTCGGCCGGATTCTGGGCGGAGGTCTCGTCGATCTCGTTGTTGAGGAAGGCGTCGGTGAGCGCGCCGGCGTCCAGCACCCGGTAGATCACCGAGTCGAGTTTCGGCTTGGGGCCCCACCAGTTGGGGTCGGGCACCACGGTGATGGTCTGGGTGGTCTTGTCCTGGCTGCCGATCTTGAAGGCGGCGCTGGTGACCGGGACCTTCTCGATCCAGCCCTTGTTGAACTTGTCGGGGGTGTCGATCTGGTCCGCCGGGAGCAGCGGGGTGAAGAGGTTCTGCCAGTCCGCGTAGGGCTTGTTGAAGGTGACCTTGACCTCGGTGGCGTCCGCGCCCTGGGTGACCGAGCCGATCTGGTCGTAGCCGGTGGTCTGCGACAGCAGGTAGGCCGGGTTGGAGCCGTTGTCGTCCTGCCAGAGCTGCTTGAAGTCCAGGTAGCTGAGCGGCTTTCCGTCGGACCACCTGGCCTTGGGGTTGAGCCGGTAGGTCACCACCTGGGGGCTGGTGGAGGTGACTGCGGCGGAGACCAGGAAGTTGGGGTCGGCGTGCGGTACGCCCTGGTGGTCCAGCAGGAACAGGTCGGGCTCGACCTGCGAGAGGATCGCGGCGCCGTCGCTGTTGGTGCCGTCGGTCTCGTAGTAGTTGTACTGGCTGATCCACTGGGTGATGGAGAGTCTGAGGCTGCCGCCCTGTTTGAGCGCGGACACCGGCTGCGGGTTGATCCCCTGGGCGCCGACGGGTGGCGCGGCGGACTGCGCGGCGTGCGTCCCCGACCCGGAGCCGCAGCCGGTGACCGCCGGCAGGAGTGCGGCCGCGGATAGGCCCAGGGCGAGCACGCGTATTGTCCTATTCATGTCATAACCTCGGTTCGGGCTGGTAGTTGAGGGTTTGCCGGGCTGGCCACCCTGCGGCGGGGTGGCAGTCAAGGGTGATTCGGGTATGCACCTTACGGATCGTCAGGAGTGACGGCTAGGCTCCTGACGTGTACGCAACACGATCTTCACGATGGCGTGTCTTCCCGCCATACCGCTGTGACGATCACGCCGTACGTTCGACTGGATCCCACCCAGGCCACGACCGGAGGAACCATGCTCGGCTACCTGGCGAAGCGCCTGGGCTACTACGTGGCCCTGCTGCTCGCCGCGGTGTTCCTCTCCTACGGGCTCACCTCCGCCGCGCTGGACCCCCGGGCCTACTTCGACGGGAAGCAGCCGCGCCCTCCGGCGGCCTCCGTCGAGCGCCAGCTCGACATGCTGGGCATCAACGACCACCAGCCGCTGCTGGACCGCTTCGGGCACTGGGCCGACCGGGCCTTCCTGCACGGCGACTTCGGTCGCACCATCGACGACACCTCGGTCAACGCCGAGTTCGGACGCCGGATCGGGGTCTCGCTGCGACTGCTGCTGATCGGCACCCTGCTGGGAACCCTGCTCGGCGTTCTCGCCGGGGCCTGGGGGGCGGTGCGGCAGTACCGGTTCTCGGACCGGGTGATGACTCTGTTCTCCTTCCTGCTGCTGTCGGCGCCGGTGTTCCTGGTGGCACTGCTGCTGAAGAACGGGGCCATCGCGGTCAACCAGGCGGCGGGAACCCAGCTGATCCGTTTCACCGGGGAGAACACCCCGGGACTGGCCGGCGGGCTGGGGCCCCAACTCTGGGACCGGGCCGTCCACCTGCTACTGCCCACGCTGTCCATCGCGCTCGGCGCCATCGCCTCCTACAGCCGCTACCAGCGCAACACCATGCTGGACGTGCTGGGCGCCGACTACCTGCGCACCGCCGAGGCCAAGGGGCTGTCGCGGCGCAGGGCGCTGCTCAAACACGGGCTGCGCACCGCCCTGATCCCCATGTCGACCTTCTTCGCCTACGGCTTCCTCGGCCTGTTCACCGGGGCGACCTTCACCGAGGCCATCTTCGGATGGCACGGCATGGGGGAGTGGTTCATCAGCGCCGTCGCCCGCGAGGACATCAACTCGGTGGTCCTGGTCAACCTGTTCGCCGCCGTGGTGGTGCTGTTCTCCGGCTTCCTCGCCGACCTGCTGCACGCCGCCCTCGACCCCCGCGTTCGGAGCGCACGATGACCCTCGCCGTGGAACTCGCCGCCGCCGAGCAGGTCGACCTGGCCGTGCCCGGCAGAGCCCGGGTGGTGCTCCGCCGCTTCGCCGCCAACCGCTTCGCCCTGGCCGGGGGAGTGGTGATCCTGCTGCTCTTCGTCCTGGCCTTCGCCGGCCCGTATCTGACGCACTGGCAGTACTCCGACATCGACTACACCGCGCTGCGCGAACCACCGGGGGCGAGCCACTGGTGGGGCACCAACGACATCGGCCAGGACGTGTACGCGCAGACCCTGCGCGGGCTGCAGAAGTCGCTGCTGATCGGCCTGCTGGTGGCGCTGTTCTCCACCGTCATGGCGGCCTTCGTCGGCGCGAGCGCGGGCTACTTCGGCGGTTGGACCGACCGGCTGCTGATGTTCCTGGTGGACCTGATGCTGGTCTTCCCCAGCTTCCTGATCATCGCCATCGTCTCGCCCCGGCTGCACTCCTCGGGGTGGATCGGTTTCGTGCTGCTGCTCGCGGTGTTCGGCTGGATGATCACCGCGCGGGTGGTGCGGTCGATGACGCTGTCGCTGAAGGAGCACGAGTTCGTGCGCGCCGCCCGGTTCATGGGAGTGAAGCCGTACCGGATCATCCTTCGGCACATCCTGCCCAACGTCGCCTCGTTCCTGATCATCGACGCCACCATCGCGGTGGGCGGCGCGGTGATGAGCGAGACCAGCCTCTCCTACTTCGGCTTCGGCGTGCAGCCGCCGGACGTCTCGCTGGGCACGCTGATCGCGGCCGGCACCGAGGAGGCGCCGACCTTCCCCTGGATGTTCTACTTCGCGGCCGGCCTGCTGGTGCTCTTCGTCCTGGCTGTGAACCTGGTCGGCGACGGGCTGCGGGACGCCCTCGACCCGACGTCCGACCGGGCCAAGCAGCCCCGCCGCCTCCGCCTCCCCTTCCGCACGAGCCGGAGCACGGGCCGGAGCCAGAGCCGGAGCCGGAGCCAGAGCCGGTCCAACCGCAACAGCCGCCGCAGGAGCGCAGCATGAGCCGCACCGGCACCGCCGTCGAACCGTCGTCCACTCAGGACCCGGCCGAGCAGACCCTGCTGCAGGTCCGGGGCCTGCACGTGGACTTCACCGGCGTGCCGGCCGTCCGGGGCGTCGACCTGGACGTGCGCCGGGGCGAAGTGCTGGGAGTGGTCGGCGAGTCGGGATCGGGGAAGTCCGTCACCGCGATGGCCGTGCTGGGACTGCTGCCCGCCACCGCCCGCGCGCGGGGCTCGGTCCGGCTCGGCGGCACCGAACTGCTGGGCAGGCCACGGGCGGAGCTCGCCAAGATCCGTGGCAGGCGGATCGCGATGGTGTTCCAGGACCCGCTGTCCGCGCTCACGCCGGTCTACCGTATCGGCGACCAGATCGCCGAGGCCCTGCTGGTCCACCAGGACATCGGGCGTGCCGCCGCCCGCGACCGCGCCGTCGAACTGCTCGACCTGGTCGGCATTCCGGATCCGCGCACCCGCGCGGACGCCTTCCCGCACGAGTACTCCGGGGGCATGCGGCAGCGCGCGGTCATCGCCATGGCCATCGCCAACAACCCGGAGGTGATCCTCGCCGACGAACCCACCACGGCGCTGGACGTCACGGTGCAGGCCCAGGTCCTGGAGGTACTGCGGACCGCGCAGCGGGAGACCGGCGCCGCGCTCGTGCTGGTCAGCCACGACCTGGGGGTGATCGCCGGGATGGCCGACCGGGTCGCGGTCATGTATGCCGGACGGGTGGTCGAGACCGCGCCCGTCGACGAGCTCTACGCCCGCCCCCGGATGCCCTACACCCTCGGCCTGCTGGGCGCCGTCCCCCGGCTGGAGGCGGACTGCGTCCGCGCCCCGCTGGTCCCCGTACCCGGGACGCCCCCGGCGATGGCCGCCCTCGGGCCGGGCTGCCCCTTCGCGCCGCGCTGCCCGCTCGCCGCCGACGAGTGCCGTACGACCGAGCCCGAACTGCTGGGCCGGGAAGGGCATCTGGCCGCCTGTCACCGCACCGCTCTGGTGGTGGGGCGGGCCCCCGCGGAGGTCTTCCCGGTGTCCGGACTCCCGCTGCCCGCGCAGGCTCCCGCGCCCCGGTCCGAACGCGATCCGGTGCTGGCGGTGGAGCGGCTGGTGAAGACCTTCCCACTGCTCAAGGGCGGGGTTTTCGCCCGCAGGGTGGGGAGCGTCTATGCCGTCGACGGACTGGACCTGGACATCCGCACCGGCGAGACGCTCGCCCTGGTCGGCGAGTCCGGCTCCGGCAAGTCCACGGCACTGTTCGAGATCCTCCGGATGGGCCGTCCCGAGGGCGGCCGGATCGAGTTGTTCGGCCAGGACAGCGGGACGTTCGGCCGCGCGCGGGCGCAGCGGGTGCGCGGCGAGGTCCAGATCGTCTTCCAGGACCCCATGTCCGCGCTGGACCCGCGCATGCCGATCGGCGAGATCGTCGCCGAGCCGCTGCGGGCCCAGGGCGCGGCGCGGTCCCGGATCGCCGCGCGGGTCCCGGAGGTGCTGCGCCAGGTCGGCCTGGACCCGGCCGACGCCACCCGCTTTCCGCACCAGTTCTCCGGCGGACAGCGCCAGCGCATCGGCATCGCCCGCGCGTTGGCGACCGAGCCCCGGCTGCTGGTGCTGGACGAGCCGGTCTCCGCGCTGGACGTCTCGGTGCAGGCGGGGGTGCTCAACCTGCTGCAACGGCTCAAGGCCGAGCTGGGCCTCGCCTACCTGTTCGTCTCGCACGACCTGTCGGTGGTGCGCCAGATCGCGGACCGGGTCAGCGTGCTGTACCTCGGCCGGACCCTGGAGTCGGGTCCGGCGGACGAGCTCTTCGAGCGGCCCCTGCACCCCTACACCCAGGCGCTGCTCTCGGCCGTCCCGCTACCGGACCCGGTGCGCGAGCGGGCCCGCGAGCGGATCATGCTCGCGGGCGACCCGCCGAGTCCGACCGAGCGGCACACCGGCTGCCGCTTCCGCCCGCGCTGCCCGCTGTACGCGGCACTCGACCCGGATTCGGCACCCGCACAGCGCTGCGCGAGCCAGGAGCCGCAGCCCACGCCGGCGGGTGACCGTATGGTGGCCTGCCATCACGTGCAGCCCGGCCCGGATCTCCAGCACCCTCCTAGTGGGACGAGCCGCTGAGCTGGAGGCCGACGACGCCGATCAGCACGAACACGATGGAGAGGATCTTCAGGACGGAGACCAGGTCGCCGAGCCAGACCATGCCGTAGATCGCGGTTCCGGCCGCGCCGATGCCGGTCCACACGGCGTAGGCGGGGCCGACGTCCAGGCTCTTGAGGCCCGTGGTGAGCAGGCCGAAGCTGCCGATGGCGAAGAGCGCGAAGCCGATGGTGGGCCAGAGCCTGGTGAAGCCCTCGCTGAGCTTGAGGCAGACGGCGAAGCCGGTCTCCAGGAATCCGGCGATGATCACCAGCAGCCAGGCCACAGATCCTCCCACGGGCGGTCGGTCAGGTGATCACCATCGTGGGCCAGCGCAGGGTGATCGGCATCCCCAACCGGCCCCGGCCCTCGGCCCCCAGCCCCGGCCCCGGCCCGCCGGGCCTAGTCGCCCTCGCGGGTCTCGCGGGTCGACAGCAGGCGGCGCAGCGAGTAGAGCCGGGCCGGCTCGGCGTGGCCGTCGGCGACCCAGGCGTCGAGGGCGCAGTCGGGTTCGTCGTGGCTGCACGCGCGCGGGCAGCCCTCAGTGCCGGGCACCAGGTCGGGGAAGGCCAGGACGACCCGGGCGGGCTCGATGTGGGAGAGCCCGAACGATCGGAAACCGGGGGTGTCGATGACCCAGCCGGGCGCTGCCCCCTTGGTCGCGGAGGGAGCCGGGGGCAGTCGCAGGGCCAGCGCGGAGGTGGTGGTGTGCCGTCCGCGCCCGGTCACGGCGTTGACGATCCCGGTGGAGCGCTGGTGCTCCGGGACGAGAGCGTTGACCAGTGTGGTCTTGCCCACCCCGGAGTGGCCGATGAACACGGTGGAGAGGGCGCGCAGATGCTCGCGTACCCGTTCTGCTCCCTCGGCGGCGAGGTCGTCGCGGCGGGTGACGACATGGTGGACGCCCAGCGGTGCGTAGATGTCGAGCAGCGGCTCCGGCGGGGCCAGGTCGGCCTTGGTGAGCACCAGCAGCGGCTTGAGACCGGCGTCGTAGGCCGCGACCAGGCAGCGGTCGATCAGCCGGGCGTGCGGCTCGGGGTCGGCCAGGGCGATGACGATGGCGAGCTGGTCCGCGTTGGCGACGACGATGCGCTCGTAGGGGTCGTCGTCGTCGGCGGTGCGGCGCAGCACCGAGGCGCGTTCCTCGACCCGGACGATGCGGGCGAGCACTCCGGGCTCGCCCGAGAGGTCGCCGACCAGGCCGACCCGGTCGCCGACGACGACGCCCTTCCGGCCCAGCTCGCGGGCCTTCATGGCGGCGATCTCACGTTCCCGCTTGGTGCCGACCTCGACCAGGCAGGTGAAGCGGCCGCGGTCGACCGTCAGCACCATGCCCTCGGCGGCGTCCTCGTGAGTGGGCCGGGTCCGGGTGCGGGGGCGGGAGCCCTTGCGGGAGGGACGGGTCCGGATGTCGTCCTCGTCGGCGTCCTCGCCGTAGCGGCGCATGGCGGTGCGTCAGCCCTTCACGGTGGTGGTGGAGTCGAGCAGGGCCGACCACAGTCCGGGGAAGTCGGGGAGGGTCTTCGCGGTGGTGGCCACGTTCTCGACCTGCACGCCCTTGACCGCGAGACCGATCACCGCGGCGGCGGTGGCCAGACGGTGGTCCTCGTAGGTGTGGAAGACGCCGCCGTGCAGCGGGCGCGGGTTGATCCGCAGCCCGTCGGCGGTCTCGGTGACGTCGCCGCCGAGCGCGTTGATCTCGGCGGCGAGGGCCGCGAGCCGGTCGGTCTCGTGCACCCGCAGGTGGGCGATACCGCTGAGGTGGGAGGGGGAGTCCGCCAGCGCGGCCACGGCGGCGATCACCGGGGTGAGCTCACCGACCTCGTGCAGGTCGGCCTCCAGGCCGTGGATCCGGCCGGAGCCGGTGAAGCGGAGGCCCTCGTGGGTGAGCTCGCAGGAACCGCCCATCCGGGTGAAGAGGTCCCGCAGCTGGTCGCCGGGCTGGCTGGTGCGCTCCGGCCAGTCCCTGACTACGACGGTTCCGCCGGTGACCAGGGCGGCGGCGAGGAAGGGGGCGGCGTTGGACAGGTCCGGCTCGACCACGATGTCGCGGCCGAGCAGGGCGCCGGGCGCGACTCGCCACACGTCGGGTTCGCCGCCGTCCTCGGGCGCGTCCACCTGCGCGCCGGCGGCACGCAGCATCTCCACGGTCATCCGGATGTGCGGCAGCGACGGCACCGGCCCGCCGACGTGGCGGACCTCGACCCCCTGCTGGAACCGCGGTCCGGACAGCAGCAGCGCGCTGACGAACTGGGACGAGGAGGAGGCGTCGACGGTGACCGTGCCGCCGACCAGGCCGCCGGTTCCGTGGACGGTGAGCGGGAGGGTGCCGCGTCCCTCGTCCTCGATCCGTGCGCCGAGGGAGCGCAGCGCGTCGATCACGGCGCCGATCGGGCGCTCGTAGGAGCGGGGGTCGCCGTCGAACTGCACGGTGCCGTCGGCGAGAGCGGCGACCGGCGGCAGGAAACGCATGACCGTGCCGGCGTTGCCCACGTCCACCAGGGCGGGGCCGTTGAGCTGGTCGGGCAGGACCCGCCAGGCGTCACCGCCGCCGCTGACGCCGCTGCTGCTGTTGAGGGTGTCCTCGATGCCGATGCCCAGGGCGCGCAGCCCGTCGGCCATCAGCAGGCTGTCACGGCTGCGCAGCGGGCGGCGGACGAAACCGGGCTCGGCGGCGAGCGCGGCCAGGACCAGGGCCCGGTTGGTCGCCGACTTGGATCCGGGAATGGTGACCACCGCGTCGACGGGGTCTGTCGCGGTCGGAGCGGGCCACAGGGAGTCCAGAGAGCCGGTCATAGACACCGAGCCTATCGGCTGTGTCAGCGGGTGAGCAGCCAGCGACCGCCCGTGGCGAGCGAGGCGAGCGCGAGGACCAGGAACAGGGTGACCCAGAGCAGCGCCGGTACGCCGGTGAGCCGGCCGAGCTGGTCCGCGTCGGAGTCGGGGGCTCCGCCGTGACGGCGCTTGCTCTGGAGCTCCACCACCGGGCGCACTCCCGCGAGCAGCAGGAACCACACGCTCAGGTAGGCGAACGCGCCCTGGAGCTGCGCGCTGCCGAACCAGGACACGGCGAAGCAGACGCCGCCGGTGACGATCACGGTGAGCGCCCCGTAGGCGTTGCGGATCATGATCAGGACGGCGACCAGCAGCGCGACCACCGCCCACAGCAGTGCGGTGATGTGTCCGGCCGAGATCAGCCACGCCCCGCCGAGACCGAGCAGCGGCGGCGCCGAGTAGCCGGCCGCGGCCGTGAGCACCATGCCGGGACCGTGCGGCTTGCCGGAGGAGACGGTGAGCCCCGAGGTGTCCGAGTGCAGCCGGATCCCGTGCAGCCGCCGCCGGGTGAGCACGGCGGCGAGGCCGTGGCCGCCCTCGTGGGCGATGGTGACCACGTTGCGGGTGTAGTGCCAGACGAAGTGCGGGGCCACGGCGAGCAGGGCTGCCGCCGCGGTGGCCCACACGATGGCTGTGGACGGCGCGGCCTGGACGCCGGTGACCTGGTTCCAGACCTGGCTGATGCTCTGCGGCTGCATGGGGTGCGTCTCACCTCGATCGGGGTGGTGCGGAGAAGGGGGAAGCCTCGCACGGGAGGACGCCGCAGCGGTAGTTCCGGTTCGACCCGCAGCTGTCAGCGGTGGCTGGCAAGGTGGTGGGCAGGTGCGGTCGAGATCGGCGAGCGCTGCACACTTTTTTGATGCATGTGCACAGAATCGGGAATGACCAGTGCCCTCCCGTGGTTCCCCCACTGTCGGAATCACTGCGTCAGTGGAAGGCAGCGCTCATGGTTGCAGCCGCATGCCCCGCACGTCCCGAGGGCGTCGCGAGCTCAGTCCTGTCCTGGCCCGAGTGGCCTGTCGCGGGCGATTCGGGCGCAGGCCCGATAGTCTCCCTTGCGAGCCGGTCCGCCACCGCGGGCCGCGAGCTCTTCATTGAGCAGGGAATCGCTGAGGAGGTGGGTCCGGTCGCCGGGACCGAGGACGAAACGGGCGCCGCGAGCGAGAAGCTGCGCGACGAGGACTTCGATGGCGACACCTTCAGGGCAGCCGCCGAGGAGTCCGAGTCCGAGCGTTCGGCGCGCTTCGAGCGTGACGCCTTGGGCTACCTGGACCAGATGTACTCCGCCGCGCTGCGGATGACCCGCAACCCGGCCGACGCCGAGGATCTGCTGCAGGAGACCTTCGCCAAGGCGTTCGCTTCCTTCCACCAGTTCCGCGAGGGCACCAACCTCAAGGCCTGGCTGTACCGCATCCTCACCAACACGTTCATCAACTCGTACCGGAAGAAGCAGCGCGAGCCGCAGCGCACCGGCGCGGAGGAGATCGAGGACTGGCAGCTCGCGCGGGCCGAGTCGCACATGTCGACCGGGCTGCGCTCCGCCGAGGCGGTGGCGCTCGACCATCTCCCGGACAGCGACGTCAAGGACGCACTGCAGTCGATCCCGGAGGAGTTCCGGATCGCGGTGTATCTCGCCGACGTCGAGGGCTTCGCCTACAAGGAGATTGCCGACATCATGGGGACACCCATCGGTACGGTGATGTCCCGCCTCCACCGCGGTCGGCGCCAGCTGCGCGAGCTGCTGGAGGACTACGCCCGCGACCGTGGGCTGGTTCCGGCCGGCAGCGGTGCCGGGACCGGTGTCTCGCAGGACCAGGCGAAAGGCTCGGGCTCATGAGCTGCGGCAACCACCACGACACCGAGTGCAGCGAGGTGCTCGACCATCTCTACGAGTACCTCGACAACGAGATGGGCGAGGGCGACTGCGCCAAGCTGCGTGAGCACTTCGACGAGTGCTCGCCCTGCCTGGAGAAGTACGGCCTGGAGCAGGCCATCAAGGCTCTGGTGAAGCGGTCCTGCGGCTGCGACACCGCGCCGTCCGACCTGCGCGGCAAGGTGCTGGCCCGGATCGACCGGATCCGCGCCGGACTGCCGGTCGAGGGCGAGCTGCCGGTCGCGGCGGAGGCAACCGCCAAGGACTGACGTTCCGTCACTCCGAGTAATCCTGAAGGAAGTCGTGGCCCCGGGGCATCAAGCCCCGGGGCCACGGGTATTGAGGGGTGTTGGGGGACGAATCACAGATCTGTCACCTGATCGTGGGACTCCGCTACCGCCGGCCGCGGCAACGTCGTGATCAGCGGGTTTGGGCGGATTCGGCGACATATCCTCCGTGACGGGTACAGGACGAGCGCGGAGGCCGAGATCTCTACAGCAGCAGCGGATGCGCCCCGCCGCGCGCTCCCCCTCGCCGCCCGCGTCTACGCCGCGACCGTCCTCGCCGTCGCGCTCGCCTGCCTGCTGCCCCTGTTCCCCGCCGTACGCGCGGCGGTGCCCGGCGGCGCGCTGCTGGGCGCGGGGCCTCGGCACGGCTTCGGCGAGTGGTCCCGGGTCGGCGTTCTCGCCGTGCTGTACGTCGGCTGCGACCTGCTGGCGCGGGGCTGGTCGGCGGGCTCGGGCTCTGGAACGGGCGCTGGCTCAGGCCCAGGCTCTGGGACGGGCGCGGGCGTGGGCGCGGGAGCCGGCGACCAGTCCCGGGCGCCGTGGGCCGTCCACTTCCCGGTGCTGCTCGCGGGCGTCGTGCTGCTCCCCCCGGCCGCAGCCGCCCTCATCCCCTTGCCCGGCGCGCTGCTGGCCCCGGCGGCCGCGCCCCGGGCGATCCGCAGGGCCTGGAACGCCGCGCAGCTCGGCCTCGCCGCCTTCGCCGCGGGCTGCGTCTTCCGGCTGCTCGCGGGCACCCGGCTGCTCGCCGAGGGCCGCCTGCCCGCCGTGCTGCTCCCCTCCGGCCTCGCCGCGCTGACCTTCTGCGTGGTCAACGCCCTGCTGGTGGGCGGGATGCTGGCCACCGCCGAGCCCGCCACCGGCGGCAGGATCTGGCGCGGCGTCCTGTGGCGCTGCCCGGCGCCCGCGTTCGGCCACGGGCTGATCGGGCTGATGATGGCGATCCTCTGGGACGGGCCCTACGGCGTGTTCGCCGCCGTACCCGCGCTGCTGCCGCTGGGAGTGTCCAGCTGGGTGTCCGCCCAGTACCAGCGCGAGCAGGCGGCGCACCAGGCGACCGTGCGGGCCCTGGTCCAAGCCGTCGAGATCAAGGACGAGTACACCAGGGGCCACAGCGAAAGGGTGGGCCGGGCCGCCGTGCTGATGGCTCGTGAGCTCCGGATGGCAGAGCACCGGGTGGCCTCGCTGCGGGTCGCCGGAACCCTGCACGACGTCGGCAAACTGGGCGTCCCCACGAGGCTGCTGCGGAAGAACGGCCCGCTCACCGACGAGGAGTACCGGCTGGTCGTGTTGCACCCCGAGTACGGCCACGAACTGGTCCGCGGCATCGGCTTCCTCGGGGAGGCCCGCGCCGGGATCCTGCACCACCACGAGCGGATGGACGGGCGCGGCTACCCGCACGGCCTCGCCGGGGAGGCCATCCCCGAGTTCGCCCGGGTGATCGCTGTTGCGGACGCCTTCGACTCGATGACCTCGACCCGGTCCTACCGGCGCGGACGCCCGCTGCCCGAGGCCGTCGCCGAGCTGGAGCGCTGCGCGGGCAGCCAGTTCGACCCGGCCATGGTCGCGGCGCTGGCCCGCGCGCTGGACCGGTACGGGTGGCAGCCGGTCCCGGTCGGGCGGGACGACGAGCACGCCCCGGACATCCCGCTCGGCGTACGCGAACCGCTCCGGCGGGTGCCGGCGCCCAGCGCAGCGCGCTCGACCGCCGGGTCCGGGCCTCCGGGCCGACCGGAGTCCCGGTGAGCACCAGCCGGTGGGCGCGCCGCCGCCCGGTGGGGCTGAGGGCCGTCCGGCTGGTCCACGCCGCAGCCGCGGTGCTCTGCGTCGGCCTTGCCGTGGCCGAGGTGGGACCGTGGGCGCTGCCGCTGTTCTCGGTGCCGCTGCTGCTCAGCCAGGTGGCCTTCCGCCGCTACCGGGCGATCCGCGCCACCCAGCGGCAGACCGTGGCCTCGCTGTCCCGGGCCACCGAAGTCGCCGGCTACACCCTCCCCGGCCACGCCCGCCGGGTCGCCGACCTCTCGCTCCGGATCGGAGCCGAACTCGCGCTCCCTGGCCAGGAACTGGAGCTGCTGGAGTATGCGGCGCTGATGCACGACATCGGCCAGCTCTCGCTGGTCGACCCGGTGCCGGGCGGGGCGACCGCGCTGCTGCCGGTCGCCGAGCAGCGCCGGATCGGGCGGCTCGGCAGCGAGGTCATCCGGCAGACCGGGGTCCCGCCGCAGGTCGCCGACATCGTGGCGCGGATCGCCGAGCCCTACCGGCGCGAGGACGGCAGCCGTGATCCGAGCCTGCCCCGGGCCTCCTCGATCATCCGGGTCGCCAACGCCTTCGACGACCTGGCCTGCGACGACAATGGTCTGGCCCGGCGGATGGAAGCGCTGGACCAGCTGCGGAGGGACTCCGCCGAGCAGTACGAGCCCGCCGCGGTCGCGGCCCTCACCCGGGTGTGCGAGCGGTTGCAGCAGAGGTGAACCGACAGGTAGGGCATGGTCGGACGCCCGGTCATGGTTGGATGCAGGAGAAGGGGCAGGCGCGGGGCGTGTGGTGGGCGGCTCAGCGGGCATGAGTCGGAAGCGGGTCCGGCCCCGGAAAGCGACCGGGACGGACAGTGACGGGAACTGGGGCGGGGACGCGGCTGCGCATGGCGTCGGGGCGCGCGGGGACGTAGCGTGCACCCGGGGGCAGCACACCGTGAACCACGCGCGCACCGCGCACAGCAGCACCGCAGACAGCACCGCACACAGCACCGGAGGAACCAGCCCGGACCGCCGGGTGGAATCGGACGAGTGGCAGGCCGAGGTGAAGATCTTCAATCGGGCACGGCAGAGGCCGTCCGCCAGCTGGCGGCAGACGACCGACCGGGCCTTCACGCTCATCGGGAACGGGCGGTTCGACGACGCCGGCGCGTTGCTGGTTCGGGCCGCCGATCTGGAGCCCTGGCTGTCCGACTCGTGGTTCAACCTCGCGCTGCTGCACAAGTTCCGTCGGGACTGGGAGCAGGCGCGCGCGGCCGGACTGCGTGCCGTCGCGCTGCTCGACCGCAACCCGGGCGCGCCCGACTGGTGGAACCTGGGCATCGCCGCGACCGCGCTGCAGGACTGGGCCCTGGCCCGGCGCTCCTGGCAGGCGTACGGGCTGCGGCTGGCACCCGGCGCGGGCCCGGTCAGCCTGGACTTCGGCACGACGCCGGTCCGGCTCTCCCCGGAGGGCGAGTCCGAGGTCGTCTGGGGTCGCAGACTGGACCCGGCGCGGGTGGAGGTGCTGTCGATCCCGCTGCCGTCCTCGGGCCGCCGCTGGGGCGAGGTGGTGCTGCACGACGGCAGCCCGCACGGCGAGCGGGTCGCGGACGGTGTGCCGTACCCGGTGTTCGACGAGATCGAGCTGTGGGCCCCGTCGCCGGTGCCGACCTTCGTGGTGCTGCTGCAGGCGGACACGGAGGGCGACCGGGACGCGCTGGAGCGGCTGGTCTCCGAGGCCGGATACGCGGCCGAGGACTGGACCTCGTCGGTACGGCTGCTGTGCCGTGACTGCTCGGAGAGCCGGATGCCCGCCGACGACGGCCACAGTGAGCACCACGACCCCCACGACGACGGTCAGCTCGGCCACCTGAGCCACCGCAGCGCGGGCGCGCTGTGGATCCCCGAACGGGAGTGCGGCCTGGCCGCACCGGCCGACCTGGTGCGGCTGCTGCTGGACCGCTGGGTCGTCGGGAATCCCGCCGAGCGGGCCTACCGGGACCTGGAAGAGGTCTGCTGAGTCTCTGCGGCCCGGCCCTCTGCGCCCCGGCCCCGCAGCCGACCACCACCTCGATCCAAGCGCTGCGCGCCACACCCCTTGGGCCCCGTACCCTGGTGGCTTACCCCGGTACGGACTGAAGGCGAGTGGCAGCGGCATGTCGGAACAGCAGGTCGAGGAGCAGGTCGCGGAGCGGGCTCCGATGCGCGTGGTCGGCGAGGAGCCGGACACGTCCAGGGGCTCCTTCCGTCCGATCACGGTCGTCGGCAACCCGGTGCTGCAGCACCCGTGCGTGGCGGTCACCGAGTTCGGCGAGGAACTGTCGGCGCTGGTCGACGACATGTTCGTGACCATGTACGCGGCCGAGGGCGTGGGCCTGGCCGCGAACCAGATCGGTGTGGACCAGCGGGTCTTCGTCTACGACTGCCCGGACGACGACGGCGTGCGCCACATCGGCGTCGTGGTGAACCCGGTACTGGACGAGCTCGACCCGGCCCAGCGCGTCCTGGACGAGTCCGCCGAGGGCTGTCTCTCCGTCCCCGGCGCGTACGCGGACCTCGCCCGCCCCGACTTCGCGGTCGTCCGCGGGCAGGACCGGCACGGCAAGGACGTCGTGGTCGAGGGCAGCGGGTTCTTCGCCCGCTGCCTGCAGCACGAGACCGACCACCTCAACGGCTACCTCTACATCGACCGGCTGTCCAAGCGGGACCGCAAGGACGCGCTGCGGCAGATGGCCGAGCTGACCCCGCGCTACGAGGTCGTCCCCAACGACTGAGACCGGTCGGTCTGAGCCGCTGCCCGCCTCACCTGCAGGCGGCACGGAGGTGGGTGATCCTGGAAGGCATGGACGCTGCCGACCAGGATCTCGACCACGGGGGTACCGGCGCAGGCCGGGCGATGACCTGGTTCCTGGTGATCACGTCGGCACTGGGCTTCGCGGCCTCGTTCACGCTCACCTATGAGCGCTTCAAGCTGTTCACCACTCCGGGCTACACCCCGAGCTGCAGCATCAACCCGATCATCAGCTGCGGCAATGTGATGACCCGGTGGCAGGCGGCCGTCTTCGGCTTCCCCAACCCGCTGATCGGCATCGCCGGTTTCGCCGTGGTGCTGACCCTGGCGGCGGGGCTGCTCGCCGGCGCGCGCTACCGCCGCTGGTTCTGGCTCGGCCTCCAGACGGGGGTGACGCTCGGGCTGGTCCTGATCTGCTGGCTGATCACCCAGTCGCTCTACGGCATCGGGGCGCTCTGCCCCTACTGCATGGTCGTCTGGGTGATCATCTTCCCGATGTTCTGGTACGTCACCCTGCACAACCTCCGGCGCCGGGTGATCCCCTTCCCCGAGCGCGGGCGCGACGGTCTGGACACCGTCGTCGCCCTGCACTGGTTCGGTCCCCTCCTCTGGTACCTGGTGGTCGGCGGCATGGTCCTGATCCGCTTCTGGGACTACTGGCGGACCCTGCTCTAGGGTCGTCGCTCCAGTGGTGGTCGCTCCAGTCGTCGCTCTAGAAGTCGTCGTCGAAGGACACGGAGCCCTCGACCGCGACCTGGTAGGCGGAGACCCGGCGTTCGAAGAAGTTGGTGAGCTCCTGGACGCCCTGGAGCTCCATGAAGCCGAACGGGTTCTCCGAGCCGTAGCGGACCGGGAGTCCCAGCCGGGCGAGGCGCTGGTCGGCGACGCACTGCAGGTACTCGCGCATGGACTCGGTGTTCATGCCCGGCAGCCCCTCGCCGCAGAGGTCGCGGGCGAACTGGAGCTCGGCCTCGACGGCCTCCTCCAGCATCGCGGTGACCTGCGCGCCGAGTTCGTCGTCCCAGAGGTCGGGCTCCTCGGCCCGGACGGTGTCGACGACCTGGAACGCGAAGTCCATGTGCATGGACTCGTCGCGGAACACCCAGTTGGTGCCGGTGGCGAGTCCGTGCAGCAGGCCGCGCGAGCGGAACCAGTAGACGTAGGCGAAGGCGCCGTAGAAGAACAGGCCCTCGATGCAGGCCGCGAAGCAGATCAGGTTGAGCAGGAAGCGGCGCCGGTCGGCCTTGGTCTGCAGCGAGTCCAGCTTTTCTACCTGGTCCATCCAGCGGAAGCAGAACTGGGCCTTCTCGCGGATGGAGGGGATGCTCTCCACGGCGGCGAAGGCCGCGTTGCGGTCCTCCGGGTCGGGGAGGTACGTATCCAGCAGGGTCAGATAGAACTGGACGTGCACCGCCTCCTCGAACAGCTGGCGGGAGAGGTAGAGCCGCGCCTCCGGTGAGTTGATGTGCTTGTAGAGGGTGAGCACCAGGTTGTTGGACACGATGGAGTCGCCGGTCGCGAAGAAGGCGACCAGGCGGCCCAGCAGGTGGCGCTCCTCCGCGCTGAGCTTGGCGAGATCGGCCACGTCCGAGTGCAGGTCCACCTCCTCCACGGTCCAGGTGTTCTTGATGGCGTTGCGGTAGTGCTCGTAGAAGTCCGGGTAGCGCATCGGACGGAGGGTCAGTTCGAAGCCCGGGTCGAGCAGGTTCTTCTCAGCGGCCGGAGTGTCGGACATTACTGGCAGGCCTCGCAGGACTCGGGGTTCTCGAGGGAGCAGGCGATGATCGCCTCTTCCTCGACGACGGGGACGACGGGGACGACAGGGGCGGCCGGGGCGGCGGCCGCCGCGCGGGCGATCCGGGTGGCCGGGCGGGAGCGCAGGTAGTAGGTGGTCTTCAGACCGACCTTCCAGGCGTACGCGTACATCGAGCTGAGCTTGCCGATGGTGGGCGAGGCCAGGAACAGGTTCAGCGACTGGCTCTGGTCGAGGTACGGCATCCGGGCCGCCGCCAGGTCGATCAGCGCGCGCTGGGGCAGTTCCCAGGCGGTGCGGTAGAGGGAGGCCAGGTCGGCGGGCAGGCCGGGGATGTCGAGTGCCGAGCCGTTGGACTCGCGCAGCGACTCCCGGGTCGCCGCGTTCCACAGGCCGCGGGCCTTGAGGTCCGCCACCAGGTACGGGTTGACCTGCAGGAACTCACCGCTGAGCGTCTCCCGCTTGAAGAGGTTGGACACCTGCGGCTCGATGCACTCGTAGACGCCGGCGATGGACGCGATGGTGGCCGTGGGCGCGATGGCGAGCAGCAGCGAGTTGCGCAGACCCGTCACCGCGACGCGCTCGCGCAGCGCCGTCCAGCGGTCGGCCCACTCCGTCCGCACCTCGAAGTGGTCGATGTGCAGTTGGCCGCGGGCGGCGCGGGTCTCCTCGTACGCGACATGCCGGCCGAGGCGCTCGGCCAGGTCGCAGCTGGTCTCGTAGGCGACGAGCATGATCCGCTCGGCGATCCGCGTGGACAGGCGCTCGGCCTCGGCGGAGTCGAACTCCAGGCGGAGCTTGAAGAAGACGTCCTGCAGGCCCATCACGCCCAGACCGACCGGCCGCCAGCGGGAGTTGGAGGCGGCGGCCTCGGGCGTCGGGTAGAAGTTGATGTCCACCACCCGGTCGAGGAAGGTCACGGCGGTGCGGACGGTGCTGTCGAGCCGGGTCCAGTCCATCTCGCCGGACGGCAGCAGATGCGCCCCGAGGTTGATCGAGCCGAGGTTGCAGACGGCGGTCTCGCCGTCGTCGGTGACCTCGAGGATCTCGGTGCAGAGATTCGAGGAGTGCACCGTGCGACCGGGCAGCGCGGTCTGGTTGGCGGCGCGGTTGGAGGCGTCCTTGAACGTCATCCAGCCGTTGCCGGTCTGCGCGAGGGTGCGCATCATCCGCGCGTACAGCGCCCGCGCCGGCAGGCTGCGGACCGCGAGACCGGCCGCTTCGGCCTTTGCGTAGGCGGCGTCGAACTCGGCGCCCCAGAGGTCCACCAGCTCCGGCACGTCGCCGGGGGAGAACAGCGACCACTCGGTGTCGGCGTCGACGCGGCGCATGAACTCGTCGGGGATCCAGTGCGCCAGGTTGAGGTTGTGGGTGCGGCGAGCCTCCTCGCCGGTGCTGTCGCGCAGTTCGAGGAACTCCTCGATGTCCGCGTGCCAGGTCTCCAGGTAGACGCAGGCCGCGCCCTTGCGGCGGCCGCCCTGGTTGACCGCCGCCACGGAGGAGTCCAGCGTGCGCAGGAACGGGACGATTCCGTTGGACTGGCCGTTGGTGCCCCGGATCAGGCTGCCGCGCGAGCGGATCCGGCTGTAGGAGAGGCCGATGCCGCCGGCGTGCTTGCTGAGCCGGGCGATCTGGGCGTAGCGGGAGTAGATCGAGTCCAGCTCGTCGAGGGGGGAGTCGAGCAGGTAGCAGGAGGACATCTGCGGGTGGCGGGTACCCGAGTTGAACAGCGTCGGCGAGGAGGGCAGGTACTCCAGGCGGCTCATCAGCCGGTACAGCTCCGCGACCTCGGCGACCGGCCCAGTGTCTCCGCCCTCCCGTCGCCCGCCGCCACCCTTGTCCGAGGTGCTTCGCGCCACACCTCCCGATTGCAGCCCGCAGGCGACGCGCAGCAGGAAGTGCTGCGGGGTCTCGATGACCTGACGGGTGATCGGGTGGCGCAGCAGGTAGCGGGAGTAGACCGTGCGCAGCCCGAAGTACTCGAAGCGGTCGTCGGCGGTCGGGTCGACCACCGCGTCCAGCGCTTCGGCGTGGGCGGCGACGAAGTCCGCCGTCGGGTGGCCGATCAGGCCCTCGCGATGGCCCACGGCGATGGAGGCGGCGAAGCAGGTCGCGCCCTGGCCGCCGGCCTCCTCGCGGATCTCCTCGGCGAGCAGCCGGGCGGCGAGCCGGGAGTACTGCGGGTCCTCGGCGATGAGGGAGGCCGCGCCCTCGATGGCGAGGCTGCGGAGCTCGGCGTAGCCGGCGCCGGTGCTGCGTCCGCGCAGGGCTGCGGCGGCGACCCGGCCGGGATCCACCTCGGGAAGGTCGGCGGAGCGCTCGGTGAGGGAGCGCAGCAGGGCGGTGCCGGGGGCGTCGGGGCTTGCGGCTTGCTGCTGCGGCAGGGTGGCTGATGCTCTGTTCACTGCGGTGCGCTCCTCGTCGGCGGCCGGTCGGCGGTGGGCCGCAGCGGCAGGTCGAGGAGCGCGTCGGTGCGCGCGAGGGCAGCACGGGGCGCGTCCCCGGCCCACCCGCGAGGCCCGGACGTACGACGTCCCGGGTCAGCGGGACGCACCGTCGGCAGGTACTCGGACTCGCGGGCAGGCACAGGGGCACAGCCGCTCACCGCTGCGGGGCAGTCCCGGAATCGCACCGGGTTCCCCTGCGTCGACAGCGAGAGTGAGCATACATGTAGGGGTGCATCAGAAATGCACCCCTACATGTAGTGTCTTCAGTGAGCGGAGTCACTCCCCGCCTCGACCTGCAGTTCGATCGCGTAGGTCAGCAGATCGATGCCCGGCACGGGTGACCAGTCGCGTTCGGGCGTGCGGACGAAGCCCAGCCGCTCGTAGATCCGGTGCGCGTGCACCATGGACTCCTGAGTGGACATCACCACGCGGGTGAGCCCAAGTTCCCGGGCCCGGTCCAGGCAGGCCCGCACCAGCGCCTCGCCCGCGCCGCGGCCCCGGGCCTCGGGCCTGACGGCGAGCATCCGGAACTCGCCCTCCTGGCCCCGGGCCAGGTCCGCGTAGGGCGAGCCGGGTGGGGCGAAGGTCACTGAGCCCAGCAGCGCGCCCGTCTCCGGATCGGCCGCGACCAGCAGTTCCGCGTGCCGCGCCCGGTCGCGCCCGTCGCGCAGCCGGGGCTCGTAGTCGCCGCCGCGAGGCGTGTGGCCGTCGGCGATGAAGGACTCGGCGGTGAGGTGGCCTGCGTCGTCGAGCTCGGAGTCGAGGGCGGGGCGGATGATGAGGTCCATGGGGAAAGTCTGCCTGAGCAGGCAGGAGATGTGCGGGGGAGGGGCGTCACCGGGATGGCGGCAGGGCGGCCGCTGCCACCGGGCATGACCCCTGGTGCTGTGTCAGATTCGGAGGGTGTTCGCGGTGGCGTCGGGCCTTCGCGCGTCAGCGGGAGCGAGGGTCACCATGAGGCTGCGTCGGACGGTGCGGCACGGGTTCGGCCGCGGGATAGGTCTCGGGATAGGTCTCGGCGCGGCCGGGTTGGTCGCCGGGCCGGCGCTGCTGCTGGGGACGGCCGGGACCGCGTCGGCGGCCTCCGCGGCGACGCCCGTGTCAGCGGGGACAGCGGGGACGGCGGGGACGGCGGTCTGCGGTGTGGACTTCGACGCACTGAGCCAGACGCCGCTGACGCTGAGGTTCAAGGGGCTGCACGGCGTCTACCGGGCCGGGGGCCAGTGGTCCCGGTTCCGGCTCACGGTGCGGACCCGTGCCGGGCAGAGCTGTGCGGGAGTCCGTCCGGTCGTCGTCTTCGGCGCGAGGAACCGGACCCTGCGCCGCGGTGACGTCCGGCTCCAGTGGCGGCAGGGATCCGGCTGGCACAGGGTGTCGATGGTCGCGGCTCAGGGCTCGCTGGTGGGCCAGGTCGGGCCGGGGCAGGGGCTGACCCTGCCGGCGCGGAGCAGGACCGCCCTGCCGTTGCGGATGCGCCTGGCGCCGGGCGCGCCGCCGGGGCAGTGGCTGACCATGGCGGTGGGCTTCGAGCCGGTCACGCTGGCCGGCCAGACCGTGCCGCTGCCGGTCGGGATCTCCGACCCGCACTACTTCCGCGTGGTGCGGGCCACGGAGCGACGGCACGACGCCCCCCAGCTCGCGGAGACCGGCGGTTCCGGGCTGGTCCCGCTGGCCGCGGGCGGGTCGGCGCTGGCCCTGGGCGGCGGCGTGGCGCTGGTCGCCTGCGCGCGCCGCCGCCCCCCGATGCACGAGAAGTAACGGCCGGGGGAGCGACAGGGCTCGGGCGCCCGCCGCCCGGCACCTGCGCTTGCCGCGTTGCCGCTCTGACATCAGCGGCCGGCGCGGCGGGGCCCCAGTAGCTCCGCTACAAGGGCGCCCCGGGCGCCCTGCCATCGAAGCCACGCGGCGGAGCCGCACATTGTCGCTACCCGACGGAGCCGCACATTGTCACTGCGACGGCGTGCGCTGACCCGAGCCCTATCGCCCCCAGGCTGTAGGACCGGTCGGTCCAGCGCTCACCGCAGATGCGCCGTGGTGTTGTAGCAGTCGAGTTTGAGCTGGCCGGACGAGGTACGGGACCAGCGGGTGATCGAGGCGTTGGCGACCGCGCCCTCGCGGTCGACGGCGATCAGTGACGCCTCGTCCAGCTCGTCGATGATGTGGCGGAGCATCAGCACCACCGCGTCGTGCCCGACCAGCAGCACCCGGCGCGACGCCTCGGTCTCGTACAGGTCGCGGAGCAGGCTGCGCAGCCGCAGCGCCACGTCCGCCAGCGACTCTCCCCCCGGGGGTCGCCAGCGCAGCTCGCCGAGCAGGCGGCGGCGGGCGGCCTCGGCCGGGTGGTGCAGCTCGATCGCGGCCTTGGTGACCATCTCCAGGATGCCCAGCTCGCGGTCGCGGAGCCGCTCGTCGATTCGGACGTCGGGCAGCGGCAGCCCGGCGCGGTCGATCTCGGCGAGGACCAGCTCCGCCGTCTCCTGGGTCCGCAGGTACGGGGACACGTACAGGCTGTGCGGCAGCGGGCCGTCGGCGCGGGAGGCCAGCCAGCGTCCCAGGGCGGTCGCCTGGGTCCGGCCCAGGGTCGTCAGCGACAGGTCCGCGTCGCGGCAAGTGATGCCGGTGTCCAGCGCGCCGACGGCCTCGGCGGCGGCGAAGGCCGCGTTGGCGGTGCTCTGGCCGTGGCGGGTCACGGTCAGCGAGAGCGGGCGTGGGAGGGCCGGGACGGCGGGCGGTTCGAGCGCGGCTTCGGGTTGGCTGCGGTGGTGGTGGTCGGTGAGCTCCACGGATTCCCCCTGCGGGTCGACCGAGCCCGGGCGCGGGGATGCGAACGGGCCGCCGGTCCCAGTGTGCGGGAGCGGCGGCCCGGGCGGGGGGCGCAAAAGGGGTGCGTAGGGGGCTTGCGTGGCTCGGGGGGCGGAGTTTCGGGGGGAGTGGGGTCGTCAGGGCAGTGCGGCGACCTCGGGGGTGCGCGGGGCCGCGAGTGGCGTGTCCTCGAGCAGGTAGTCGGCCGGGGTGGTCTCGTCCGGCGTGTCCGGGGTCTTCGCCAGGCGGAGCACCAGGGTGAGGACGACCGCGACGGCCAGGTTCAACACGAAGGCGGTCACCCCGATGTAGCCGATCTGGCCGATGACCGGGATGTTCGCCGCGCTGCCGCCGAAGTGCGAGTGCGGCTTGCCTGCGGCGGTCACCCCGTAGGCCATGTACGTGCCGTACGCCATGCCGGCCGCCCAGCCCGCGAGCAGCGCCCAGCGGTGGAACCACCTGCTACTGTGCTTGCCCCAACCGAACAGACCCCCCACGATGGCGGGGAAGGTCTGCAGGATCCAGATCCCGCCCAGCAGTTGGAGGTTGATCGAGAACTGCTTGTCGATGCCGAGGACGAAGCCGAGCGCGCCGAGCTTCACCACCAGCGACACGATCTTGGCGACCCTGGTCTCCTGCGCCGGGGTCGCGGCGGGCCTGACGAACTCCCGGTACACGTTGCGGGTGAACAGGTTCGCCGCCGCGATGGACATGATGGCGGCGGGGACCAGCGCCCCGATGCCGATGGCCGCGAAGGCCACCCCCGCGAACCAGGAGGGGAACATCTGCTGGAACAGCTGGGGCACGGCGAGCTGCGCGTTGTAGCCCTTCACGCCCTTGCCGATGCCCGCGGACAGCGCCATGAAGCCGAGCAGCGACAGCAGTCCCAGCATCAGCGAGTAGGCGGGCATGATCGCCAGGTTGCGGCGCACCGTGTTCCGGTCCTTGGACGCCAGCACACCCGTCGCCGAGTGCGGGTACATGAACAGCGCCATCGCCGACCCCAGCGCCAGGGTCGCGTAGGCCCACTGCGCCTTCGGCCCGGAGACCAGTGAGCCGCGCGCCTTGCCGGTCGCCGGGTTCTTCTGCGCCAGCGCGGTCGCCGCGTCGTGGAAGATGTGGCCGTAGCCGCCCAGCCGGATCGGGATGTAGATGACCGCGACGATGACGACGATGTAGACCAGCGTGTCCTTGACGAAGGCGATCAACGCGGGGGCGCGCAGCCCCGACGAGTAGGTGTACGCGGCCAGCACGGCGAAGGCGATCAGCAGCGGCAGGTCCTTGGCGAAGCCGCTGGAGCCGCCGACGCCCATGGTGTCCAGCACCGCCTGGATGCCGACGAGTTGCAGCGCGATGTACGGCATGGTGGCGAGGATGCCGGTCAGCGCCACGGCCAGGGCCAGGTAGCGCGACCCGTAGCGGCCCCGGGCGAAGTCGGCCAGCGTCACATAGCCCTTGCTGCGTGCCACCGACCACAGCCGGGGCAGGAACAGGAACACCAGTGGCCAGGCGATGATCGTGTACGGCACGGCGTAGAAGCCGGCCGCGCCGACGCCGTACACCAGCGCGGGGACGGCGATGAAGGTGTACGCGGTGTAGAGGTCGCCGCCGAGCAGGAACCAGCTGACGACCGTGCCGAAGCCGCGTCCGCCCAGGCCCCACTCGTCCAGGTGCAGGGCGTCGTCGGCGCGGCGCCACCGGGCGGCGAAGAAGCCGATCACGGTGACGGCGAGGAAGAAGACGACGAAGACCGTCAGCGAGACGGCGTCGGTGTGCGTGCCTGCTGCCTGGATCATCGCGCGTCTCCCGTCAGCTCGGCGGACTGTGCCTTGCGCGCGGCTTCCTCGCGCCGGATCAGCAGGTAGCTGATTCCGGTGAGGACGGCGGAGAGGACCACCCACATCAGCTGGTACCAGTAGAAGAAGGGGATGCCGATGAATGCCGGGGTCAGGGCGGCGTAGGAGTTGACCCAGAGCAGGGCAACGAACGGGGCCGCCAGCAGGATCGCGCAGACGATCCTGGTGGGGGTGATCACGGGCAGAGGGGTCGACGAGGGTCCTGGGGGCGGCGCTGACTCGGCCATGGATGCGGCTCCGAAGGCTGGCCGACGGCGCGCGCGGGACGGCCCTCCCCGGGGACGCCACCGGCGAAGGACAGGTGACTCCCGGAATCTAGGCCAATGACGGGCTCACGTCACGGGTGGATACAGGAAATCTCGGCATCCGGGAGCGGGCGCGGGGCGTGCGCAGGGACGCATCGCATCCAAACGGACGTGCCCCGACCGCGGGCAGCGGGCGGGGCACGAACGGGCCGGCGAGCGGGGCAGTGCCCTCTCGGCGCACAGCCGCGGCCGACGCGGAGTCAGTCCGGTCGCCGCAGTCGCGCGGTGAACTTGTACCGGTCGCCCCGGTAGACCGAGCGCACCCACTCGACCGGTTCGCCGTCCGCGTCGAAGGAGTGGCGGGAGAGCAGCAGCATGGGCAGGCCGACGTCCGTGCCCAGCTGTCCGGCCTCGGCCGGGGTGGCCAGCGAGGTCTCGATGGTCTCCTCGGCCTCGGCGACGTGGACGCCGTACACCTCGTTGAGGGCCGAGTAGAGGGAGTTGTACTTCACCAGGTTGCGCCGCAGTGCCGGGAAGCGCTTCGCGGAGAGGTGCGCCGCCTCGATCGCCATCGGATCGCCGTTGGCCAGCCGGAGCCGCTCCACCCGGAGCACCCGGCCGCCGGGACGGATGTCGAGCAGCCCGGCGAGCCGGTCGTCGGCGGTGACGTAGCCGACCTCCAGCAGCCGCGAGGTGGGCTCCAGGCCCTGGGCCCGCATATCCTCGGTGTACGAGGTGAGTTGGAGCGCCTGGGAGACCTTGGGTTTGGCGACGAAGGTGCCCTTGCCCTGGATCCGCTCCAGCCGGCCCTCGACGACGAGTTCCTGCAGCGCCTGGCGCACGGTGGTGCGCGAGGTCTCGAACTCCAGCGCGAGGGTGCGCTCGGGCGGCACCGGCGTGCCGGGCGCCTGGGTTTGCGTGATCTGCAGCAGGTGCCGCTTGAGCCGGTAGTACTTGGGCACGCGTGCGGTGACGGCGCCCTCAACGGACGGCTCCACGCCTGGACCCCCTTCGGTCGTCATCGCCGCTCCTACTCCCTGTTCCGTGGCCCTCACCGGCATCTCCGTACTCCTGCGGCACTCATGGTGGCACGCCGGGTCTGTCCCGGGTGAGCCCTCGGCGAGGTGTCGATCCGGCGACGGCGGCTGCGACAGCCGCCGAGCGCCACCGGCCACCACTACCGGACCCACCTGGTGTCTCTCTTCATGATCCCTGCAGAGGGCTGCTTCCGACGATTCTCAGGCGACCCGGACCGCACCCGCGGCCGCTCCCGCGAGGGCCTCGGCGGCGGCGATGCCGCAGACGCGGGCACCGCCGTAGGTCGTCAGTACCGTCACTCCGCGTCCGGCGAAGGTCTCCTCCACGCCGTAGGCGGTGCCGATCTCGACCACCACCGCGTCGGGACGGGCGGCCGTGAGTTCCAGTGCCGCACGCTTCATCCAGGCGAAACGGTGCAGGTCACGGACGACGATCACGAGCGGGCGGCCCACCGCGGCGCCCAGCAGCGGTGTGGTGTCGACATGGCCGCCGCCGTCGTCCACGGCGGTGCTGAGCAGACCCATGCTCTGGGTCTGGCGACTGGGCGCGCCGACGCGAGTGAGGGTGGTGCCGGGGACGAGCTCGGCCAGCGGCCCGGACAGGCCCCAGGCGGTCTCGTCGCCGACCGCGAAGTTGGCGGCCGGGGAGAATTCCACCACATGGGGGATGCCGCGCAGCGGGCGCAGCTCGCCCTGGACCCGCAGCGCCCGGCGGGCGGCGGTGAGGCCGATGCCCGGCTCGACCGTCGCCGCGGCCTGGGCCCGGATCTCCGCGGACCAGCGGGCCACGGACCGGTTGCGCTCGGCGGCCTCGTGCAGCCTGTGCTCGGTGATCCGCCCCTCGCGCACG
Source organism: Streptacidiphilus sp. MAP12-16 (assembly GCF_041262165.1). Lineage (NCBI taxonomy): Bacteria > Bacillati > Actinomycetota > Actinomycetes > Kitasatosporales > Streptomycetaceae > Streptacidiphilus > Streptacidiphilus sp. MAP12-16. The sequence continues at coordinate 28,276 of NZ_JBGCBY010000004.1, read as the reverse complement.
GCCCAGAGCAGGGCGTCGCGCAGGTAGAGGAAGGTGGCTTCGTCCTCGAGGCCACCGCCGACGCAGATCGTGTCCGCGCCCACCGCGATGGCCTTGACCGTGCCCTCGGCGATGCCGTGGGTGCCCGAGATGGCGCCCATCTCGATGCCGTCGGTGACGATCAGGCCGTCGTAACCGAGGTCCTTGCGCAGCAGGTCGCTGAGAATGGCCCGGGACATGGTGGCGGGCATGTCGGGGTCGTAGGCGGGAAAGAGGATGTGCGCGGTCATGATCGACTTGGCGCCCGCGGCGACGGCGGCCCGGAACGGCGCGAGATGCGCCCCGAACACGTCCAGCGGCAGATCGATCCGGGGCAGGCCCAGATGGGAGTCCGCGGCGGTGTCGCCGTGGCCGGGGAAGTGCTTGGCGCAGGCCGCGACGCCCGCCGACTGGAGCCCCCGGACGTACGCGGCGGTGTGCCGGGCCGCCAGCTCGCCGTCGCCGCCGAAGGAGCGGACGCCGATGACCGGGTTGTCCGGGTTGGAGTTGACGTCCGCGTCCGGCGCGTAGTTGAGGTTGATCCCCGCTGCGGCCAGGTCGATGCCGATGGACCGGGCGACGTCCTCGGTGAGCGCCGTGTCGTCGACCGCGCCCAGGGCGAGGTTGCCGGGGTACGAGGAGCCGGTCATCACTTCGAGCCGGGTGACGTCGCCGCCCTCCTCGTCGGTGGCGATCAGCAGGTCCGGGTTGAGCGCGTACATCGCCGAGGTGAGCGCGGCGACCTGGTCGCGGCTCGCGATGTTGCGTCCGTACAGGGCGACGCCGCCGAGCTCGCCCGAGTCCAGGCGACGACGCACCCAGTCCGGGGGAGTGAGGCCGGTGAAGCCCGGCTGGAGCACCGCTCCGGCGTCTGCGAGGAGTTGGACGGTGTCCTGGCCGGGATTCGTCATGGTTCCTTCCTTGCGTGTCTCAGGTGCGTACAGGAGCGTGGGCTGACGGCGGGTCAGCCCTTGACCGCGCCGGCGGTCAGGCCGGAGGCCACGCGCTTCTGGAAGATGACGAAGAGGATGATCACGGGCAGCGAGACCAGCAGCGCGCCGGCCATCTGCGAGCCGTAGTCGGCGCCGTGGGTGGGAGAGGCGGCGTACGAGGTCAGCCACACCATCGAGGTCTGCTTGTTGTTGCTGGACAGCATGGTGTTGGCGATGATGAATTCGTTCCACGCCTGGATCCAGCAGTACACGCCGGTGGTGATCAGACCCGGCACGGTCAGCGGCAGCACGACCCGGAAGAACGCGCCCCAGCGGGTGCAGCCGTCCACCATCGCCGCCTCGTCCAGCTCCATCGGGATGTTGACGATGAAGGAGCGCAGCGTCCACACCACGTAGGGGATGGTGAACACCAGGTAGGCCAGGATCACGCCGAAGAGCTGGTTGTACAGTCCGGCGGCGTTGAGGATCAGGTACATCGGGATGACCAGCGCCAGCAGCGGCACCATCTGCACGACCAGCATGGAGACGATGAAGAAGTTGCGCCCGCGGAAGCGGAAGCGGGCGACGCCGATGGCGGCCAGGAGGCCGACCACCAGGCCGGCGGCCACCGCGCCCAGCGTGATCAGGGCGGTGTTCCCCAGGTCCGGCAGGAAGTTGGGGTCGGCGAAGATCGTGGTGTAGCTGGCGAAGTCGAAGTGCGATGGCCAGAAGGTCGGGTCCTGCGAGAGCAGGTCCTTGTTGGACTTGATCGTGGTCAGGATCATCCAGTAGATCGGGAAGCCCATGACGACGGCGAAGCCGATCGCCACGGTGTTCCAGACCCGGGTCATCCAGGGGTTCTGGTGCGCGGGGCGGTCCGCGGAGGACTTCCTCCGGGGGAGCCGGACCGGGTTCGCCTTGGGGACGTCGACAGCCATCAGTCCTGCTCTCCGATCTTGACGACCTGGCGGATGTAGAAGACCAGCACCGCGAGCATCAGGACGATCATCGCGATGGAGATCACCGCGCTCTGGCTGTAGTGGGAGCTGCCGATGCCCCGCACGTAGAGGTAGATGCCGATGGTCTGGTAGCCCGGTTCAGGGGAGTTCTGCCGCAGCGACCAGATCTGGGCGAAGACCTGGAAGTCCCAGATGAAGCTGAGCGAGGTCGCCAGGATCAGGAACGGGCGGATCACCGGCAGCACCACATGCCGGAAGCTCTGCCAGGGGCCGGCGCCGTCGATCTTGGAGGCTTCGACCAGTTCCTTCGGCACCTGGGTCATCGCCGCGTTGAAGCCGATGACCAGGAAGGGCAGCGCGCCCCAGACGATCGCCGCGGCGACCACCAGGTAGAGGCCCTGGGTGGGGTTGGCGAACCAGTCGTGGTTCAGCATCCCCTTGCCGCCGAGGAGGTAGCAGATGTAGTCCACGACGCCGCCGGTGCCGGCGAACAGCCAGCGGAAGACCGTGCCGGTGACGATCGCGGGGATGGCCCAGACGAACATCAGCACCGTCACGACGGTGACCTTGGCCCAGTTGGAGACCCGGTTGAGCAGTACCGCGAAGCCGAGGCCCAGGACCACGGAGAGGACCACGACCTCGACCGTCAGCAGGATGCTGCGCCGGACGACCTGCCAGAACACCGGGTCCGAGAGGACCTTGGTGAAGCCGTCCAGACCGATGTACTTGTCCAGCGCGGGCGCGGACAGGTGCAGGTAGTCGTTGACGTTCTGGAAGGCCAGCTGGAACAGCCGCACCAGTGGATAGCCGAGCACGCCCAGCATCACCGCGGCCGCGGGGATGATCAGCACAAATGGGATGTAGTTGCCGGATATCCCGCCGAAACGGCGCCTGGACGGGTTCGGGGGCGTCCCCTGCCGACCTGCGCTCGCCTTGGGGCGGTCGGAATCGATCACACTCATCAGGGTCCTTCCCCGAAGCCTGCGGAACTGGTGGAGAGTCTGGCCACCTGAGGACACCACATGAGGACACATGGGGCGGGCAGCCGGTAGACGCTCCCACCGGCTGCCCGAGATGCGCTCAGTGGCCGAAGGTCCGGCCCGCCGTCCACCGGCGGGCCGGACACTCGATCAGGTGGGTCAGCCGCCGTTCAGGTCCGCCAGGATGGCGGTCTGCGCAGTGGTGAGCTCGGTGGTGGCGTCCTTGCCGGTGGCGATGTTGCTGAACGCGGTCTGCAGGGCGACCTCGTCCGACGTCTGGCTCCAGAACGGCGAGTTCGGGATGAACCAGGTCTTGCCGTTGGCGGCGTCACCGGCGGCCTTGTTGGCCGGCGAGGCGGCCTGGAAGGCCGGGACCAGGGTCTTGTTGTTCGGGATGGCGTACTTGGTCAGTGTGGTCTGCTGCGCGGTGTTGGTGAAGATGCGCAGGAACTCCGCGCCCAGGCCGGGGTTGGCGGCGTGGGTCGGGACGGCCAGGTCGGAGCCGCCGAGGAAGGCAGGGGTCGGCGCGCCGGCCGTGGCGCCCGGGAGGGCGATGGTGGCGAGCTTGGGCGCGAGCGACGGGTCGCCGGTCTTCGGGTCGGTGACCGAGCCGACCTCCCAGCCGTTGCCGACGATGCCGGCGATGTTGCCCTTGGCCATCAGCGCGTCCTGGTTGGACTCGTCGACGGTGGTGCCGCCCACGGAGTACTTCTTCTGCAGGTCGGCCCAGGTCTGGATGCCCTTGATGAAGTTCGGGTCGGTCAGCGTGCCGGTGAACTTGGTGCCGTCGCTCTTGGCGATGACGCCGTCGACGCCGAAGCTGCCCGCGCCGAAGGAGACGGCGGTGTACCAGTTCTTGCCCGGGAGGTAGAGGGCCGAGAAGTTCGGGACGCTGGCGTTCTTGGCCTTGACCTTGTCCAGGTCGGCGGTCAGCTCGTCCAGGGTGGTCGGCGCGGCGGTGACGCCGGCCGCGGCGAACAGGTCCTTGCGGTAGATCAGGACGCGGGCGCCGGCGTAGTACGGAACGGCGTAGGTCTTGGAGTGGTCGGCGCTCTGGCCGGAGGCGGCCAGCGAGTCCAGCCAGGTCGACGAGTTGTCGAACTTGGTCTTGACGCTGGTCAGGTCGACGAAGGAGTTCGCCGCGATGTACTTGGCGGTCTGGGTGTTGCCCAGCTCCAGCGCGTCGGGGGCGTTGCCGGAGAGCAGCGCGGTGTCGAGCTTGGTGCTGTAGTTGGTCCAGTTCTGCCACTCGATCTTGAGGGTGGCGCCGGTCTCCTTCTCGAACTGGGCCTTGGCCGCGGCGACGACGTCCGGCCAGCCCTTCTGCGCGTCCTGCATGATCCACACGGTGACGGTCTTGCCCTTGCCGTCAATGCTGAGGGCGCCCTGGCTACCGGTGTTCGTCGTCGTGGCCGAGGAGGAACAGGCGGCGGCCGTGAGTACGGTGGCGAGTGCCGCGGCAGCTGCGATCTTGCGCTTCAAAACATCCTCCTGAGGATGAGCGTGGTACGGCACCGGTTGGGTCTCGGAGGAGTTCCTGAGCTTGACCGTGCCTGGAAGGGGGTGCTCAATGAGGGCCTTGCAGTCTTCTTGGTACTGGTGGTACCGGTGGGGCAGATGGGGCTGTGGCTTCCGCACCGGTACCGAGCCCGCACGGAATCTGTGATTCCGCGGCAGTCGCTCCGACGCAGCTACCTGATTGGTGTAGACCAGTGAACGGAGATTGGCATGGACCAATGTGGAGCGTCAAGGGTTCTCGGCGGGCTGTGCCAAGCCGTTACCAACGCTTGACAAGCGGAGACCTCCCGGATGCGCCGGAAGTCCAGGACTGGACCAACCAGGCTGCCAGATACCGCGCAATTATGGACAGTTGGGGCGAGTCGCCGCCCAGGTGTCGGTCCGGTAACAGCTTTCGGGGCGGGGTTTCCATTCCTTGACTGGACCCGCGGCAGGCGACCACACTCCGGCAACTGGTCTGAACCAAAGGGTTTGAGCCAGTGCCAGAGGGGTCATCCGGGGAGGATGTTGTGGACCGTTGGCGACATGTCGCCGCGGTGGGCACGGCTGCGCTTTTGGCCGGAGTCGCCGCGTGCAGTTCAGGGGGGCCGAGCACGACCAGCTCGCCCACCTCGTTCGAGGGGAAGACCCTCACCGTCTGGCTGATGGCGGGCGACGACCCGGTCGACTGGTCGGCGGCGGTGAAGGCTCAGTTCGAGTTGACCTACCCCGGTGCCAAGGTGGTCTTCAAGCAGCAGGACTGGACCGGCATCCAGCAGAAGGTGACCGCGGCGCTCGCGGACCTGACGCCGCCCGACGTCATCGACATCGGCAACACCCAGACCTCGTACTACGTCGCGACCGGCGGCCTGCTGGACCTCGACCCCTACCGCGGGCGGCTCGGCGGCGCGAACTGGACGCCCTCCATGAACAGTTCGGCGATCGTCGGCGGCAAGCAGTACGCGGCGCCCTGGTTCGCAGGAAGCCGGGTGGTCATGTACAACAAGCGGCTCTGGGACAGGGCCAAGCTCAGCCCGCCCAGCACCATGGCCGAGTGGCAGTCCGACCTGGACGTACTCAAGAACACCCCTGGCGTCTCCTCCGCGCTCTACCTGCCGGGCCAGAACTGGTACGCCTTCGACGGCTTCCTGCTGGACGCGGGTGCGAACATCCTCACCCAGCGGAACAACCAGTGGGTGGGCAATCTCGACGCCCCCGCGGCGCTCCAGGCGGCCGCGCTGTTCAAGAAGCTGCAGTCCTACGGAGACGCGCCGAAGGACAAGGACGAGTCGCATCCCGCCCAGGCCACCGTGTTCGCCAAGGGCGACGTCGCGTCGATGATCGCCATGGGATATGAGCAGGCGGCGGTCCTGCAGGCCAACCCGGCGATGGCGAAGGACATCGGCTGGTTCCCCATCCCCGGGGCGAAGCCCAAGTCTCCGGCGCGGACCTTCCTGGGCGGCTCCAACCTGGCCGTGTCGCAGAACTCCGCGAACCGCGAGCTTGCCCTCGGCTTCCTGCAGATCGCGCTGAACGACGCCAACGAGACCGCCTTCGCCAAGGAGTCCGGCTTCCTGCCGAACAAGGCCGCCCTCTATCCGGCCCTCGCCGGTAACGCCTATGCCGCGGCGGCGCAGCTGGCGGCCGCCAATGCCGGGTTCACCCCCTCCGTCGCCCGGTGGGGGAACGTGGAGAACCCGCCCAACCCGATCGTCAGCCTGTTCCTCACCCCGATCCTCCAGGGCGCGGACCCGGCGGCGGCGGCCCAGGCGGCGGACGACAAGCTGACCAGTCGCCTGAACGAGCAGTGAGCCTGACGACCTGGGGAGCATCAGCGCTCGGGACGGAGGTGCCCGGGGCCGCCGCGGACCGTACGATCGGTCTCGGCGGCCCGGGTGCGGACCGGCTGTCGCCGCGCTGCCTGCCCGGACGCTGATCACGTCGAGCGGGGAGGAATAGCGGGCCCCGGCGGGCAGCAGGCCGTGTCCGGGGTGTGCCGACTCTCTCTGGAGGCTTCACCGATGTCCGCAACGCCGTCCCCCTCTCCCTCGGCCTCCTCGGGATTTCCCGCTACCGGGCTCCGCGCGCCGGGCCACATCATGGCCGGGGAGATGGCCCAGCAGCCGGCCGTTCTGCAGCGCATCCTCGACGAAGGCGCCCCGGTGATCCGCGAGATCGCCGCGGAGATCGCGGCCCGCAATCCACGCTTCGTCCTGCTGACCGCCCGTGGCACCAGCGACAACGCGGCGCTCTACGCCAAGTACCTGATCGAGGTGCTGCTCGGCAAGCCGGCCGGGCTCACCTCGATGTCCACCACGACGGCCTACAACGCGAAGCCGGACCTGACGGACTGTCTGGTGGTCACGGTGAGCCAGTCCGGCGGCTCGCCGGACCTGGTCGCCTCCACCAGAGCCGCGCGCGAGGCCGGGGCGGTGACCCTGGCGGTCAGCAACAACGCGGCATCGCCGCTCGCCGAGGTCTCCGAGTTCCACGTCGACGTGCTGGCCGGGCCGGAGAAGGCGCTGCCGGCGACCAAGACCTACACGGCCGAGCTGCTCGCCCTGTACCTCTTCGTCGAAGGTCTGCGCGGGGGCGACGGAGCGGCGGCGAAGGCGCTGCCGGGACTGGCGCAGTCGATCCTGGAGCGGCAGGCGGAGGTGAAGCAGCTCGCCGAGCGCTACCGCTTCGCGCAGCGGCTGGTCATCACCTCGCGCGGCTACGGCTACCCGACCGCCCGGGAGGCGGCGCTGAAGCTGATGGAGACCACCTACATCCCGGCCTCGCCGTTCTCCGGCGCGGACCTGCTGCACGGCCCGCTGGCGATGGTGGACAACGTCTCGCCGGTCATCGCCATCGTCCCGGACGGGCGCGGTGGCGAGGCGCTGCAGCCGGTGCTGGACCGCCTGCGCGGGCGCGGCGCGGACCTGGTCGTGATCGGGCGGCAGGAGCAGGTGGATGCGGCGTCCACAGGATTCGCGCTGCCGGGCGGGGTCGCCGAGGAGGTGCAGCCGATCCTGGAGATCCTGCCGCTGCAGCGGCTGGCCTACGAGGTCACCGTCGCCCGCGGTCAGGACCCGGACGCCCCGAGGGCGCTGGCCAAGGTCACCGAGACGCACTAGCCCCCGGCGCGCTCGGGGGCTGCGCCCCGGACCCCCGGTGTCGTCGGCGAGGCCGAGCCTGAGGCGTGGGCCCCGGGGCGCAGCCCCGGCTCCCACCCGCGCGGCACCGATTTCCGCGGGGTACCACCGGCCCGCTGCGCGCTCGGAGGCTGTGCCCCGGACCCGCGGCGTCGTCGACGAGGCCGAGCCTGAGGAGTGGGGCTCGGGGCGCAGCCCCGGCTCCCACCTGCGCGGCACCCCCCACGCGCAGCGTGGAATGCACAACGGGCCGTGGCGCCGGGACAGGACCCTCAACCTGTCCGGCACCGCGGCCCGAGGCATGGTCGGCGTCCGGCGTACGCGCGGCGGGTGTGCGGGCCCGGAAGGCGCGAGACGGTCAGGCCGACTCCATCAAGCGGGAAGGTCCGCCGCGCGGTCAGGGCAGATAGCGCGGTGGGGCTTCCCTTGGTGCAGTTCCCATTGTGGACTAGACCAATTGCCATTGTCCAGACCACTACGGGATGTCTTTGGACGCCGTCCGACGAGCCCTTCCGTCCGACGAGCCCTTCCGTCCGACGACCGCTGTCGGGAGTGAGCCCGGGCCCGCCGCCGGATACGCTCGACAGATGCCTTCCCTCAATGAGCTGGTGCGCCACCACACCAACCTGGACAGCGCCGACGTGGAGTGGATCCACCTGCTGGTGTCCGAGTGGCAGCTGCTCTCCGACCTCTCCTTCGCCGACCTGGTGCTGTGGGTGCCCACCCGGGACGGCAGCCGCTACGTCTCGCTGGCGCAGATGCGGCCGAACACCGGGCCGACCTCCTACCAGGACGACATGGTCGGCCACCTGGTGCCCAGGGGCCGCCGCCCCATGCTGGACGTGGCGCTGGACGAGGGGCGGATCGTCCGCGAGGGCGACCCGGAGTGGCGCGAGGACGTGCCGGTGCGGGTCGAGTCGATCCCGGTGCGGCGCGAGGGTCGGGTGCTGGGGGTGATCGCCCGGAACACCAACCTGCTGACGGTGCGCACGCCGAGCCGGCTGGAGCTGACCTATCTGCAGAGCGCCTCCGACCTGGCGCAGATGATCGCCGCGGGAACCTTCCCCTTCCCCGGCGAGCAGGTCGACATGGACGCCTCGCCGCGTGCGGGGGACGGTCTGATCCGCCTGGACGCGGACGGCGTGGTCACCTACGCCAGTCCCAACGCCCTCTCCGCCTACCACCGCCTCGGTCTGGCCACCGACATGGTCGGGCTGCACCTCGGCAAGACCACCGCCGAGCTGGCACCGCCGTCGCGCGGCCCGGTGGACGAGGCGCTGGTGAAGCTCGCCAGCGGCTGGGCCCCGCGCCAGACCGAGGTCGAGTCCGGCGACGGGGTGGTGCAGCTGCGCGCGATCCCGCTGAAACCCAAGGGCGTCCACATCGGCTCACTGGTGCTGCTGCGCGACGTCACCGAGCTGCGGCGGCGCGAGCGCGAGCTGATGACCAAGGACGCCACCATCCGGGAGATCCACCACCGGGTGAAGAACAACCTGCAGACCGTCGCCGCGCTGCTGCGGCTCCAGTCCCGCCGGATGGAGAACGACGCTGCGCGCTGCGCGCTGGACGAGGCCGTGCGCCGGGTCGGCTCCATCGCGATCGTGCACGAGACGCTGTCGCAGAACCTGGACGAGCACGTCGCCTTCGACGAGATCGCCGACCGCGTCCTGGCGATGGTGATGGAGCTGTCGCAGGACGGCCTGGTCACCGCGCGGCGCAGCGGCAGCTTCGGCATCCTCTCCGCGGATGTGGCCACTCCGCTGGCGATGGTGCTCACGGAGGTCCTGCAGAACGCGCTCGAGCACGCGTACGGCCCGAAGGCCGGGGGCGCGGTCGTGGTCTCCGCCGTGCGGGCGCGGGTTCCCGACAGTGCCGCCGGCTGGCCGTCAGGCTGGGGGAACGGCGCCAGTCGCGGCGACGAGCAGCTCCTGATCACCATCACCGACGACGGGCGCGGGCTGCCGGAGGGCTTCGACCCGCAGAAGGCGGGCAACCTCGGGCTGCAGATCGTCAGGACGCTGGTGGTCGGCGAGCTCGGCGGCAGCTTCGACATGGTCGCGGCCGGTCCGGCCGGAGGGACCAGGGTGGTGCTGGAGATTCCGGTGGAGAGCAACCGCTGATCTACTCAGTTTGTCCGGAAATTCGCACAGATGATGGTTACTCAGGATTTACCGTCTTTTTGCGTGATTCTTCCTTACCCTGAGCCCTGTTCACTCGTCAGTCCCTATGAGCCCGGCACCTGACGAGAGCGCGGCACGTGAAACCTGAGACCTACCTCGCGGCGACGCTGCCGCCCCCGCAGGACCTCCCGGGCTGGTCGTCCGCCGGGGCGGTGTGGCCCGGCCGGCCGGCCGCACCCGCCCGCACACTGGTGGACATCCTCGACGCCGCGGTGCGGCTCTCCCCGGGGGCTCCCGCGCTGGACGCGGACGGCGTGGTCCTCGACTACCGGGGCCTGCGTGCTGCGGCCACGGCCCTCGCCGCGAGGCTGGCCGGGCTGGGGATCGGGCCGGGCGACCGGGTGGGTGTGCGGGTTCCCTCCGGCACGGCCGACCTGTATGTGGCGATCCTAGGGGTGCTCTGCGCCGGGGCCGCCTACGTCCCGGTCGACGTGGACGACCCCGACGAGCGCGCGGAGCTGATCTGGCAGGACGCGGGGGTGTGCGGGGTCCTCGGTGAGGGCTGTTCGCTGTCCGCGCGGCCCGGCGGTCGCTCCGGTGGCCGCTGCGGCGGTCGGCCGGACCTGCGGGACGACGCCTGGGTCATCTTCACCTCGGGCACCACGGGACGCCCGAAGGGCGTCGCCGTCACCCACCGCTCGGCGGCGGCCTTCGTCGACGCCGAGGCCCGGCTCTTCCTGCGCGACGCGCCCCTCGGCCGCGGCGACCGGGTTCTCGCCGGCCTCTCGGTGGGCTTCGACGCCTCCTGCGAGGAGATGTGGCTCGCCTGGCGGCACGGCGCGTGCCTGGTTCCCGCACCCCGCTCGCTCGTCCGGGCCGGCGCCGACCTGGGGCCCTGGCTGGTGCGGCGCGGCATCACCGTGGTCTCCACGGTGCCCACCCTGGCGGCGCTGTGGCCGGCCGAGGCGCTGGACGCGGTCCGTCTGCTGATCGTCGGCGGCGAGGCGTGCCCGGCCGAGCTGGTCCAGCGGCTCGACGTACCCGGGCGGGAGTTCTGGAACACCTACGGGCCGACCGAGACCACCGTGGTCGCCTGCGCCGCGCTGATGCGCGCCGGGCGGCCCGTGCGCGTCGGCGAACCGCTCGACGGCTGGCGACTCGCCGTTGTGGACGAGGAGGGGAAGCCCGTCGGCTGGGGCGAGACGGGCGAACTTCTGATCGGGGGAGTGGGCACCGCGCGCTACCTTGACCCGGCCACGGACCGGGCGAAGTTCCGGGCCCATCCCGCTCTGCCGGTCGACCGGGTCTACCGCAGCGGAGACCTGGTCCGGGCCGACCCCGAGGGGCTGGTCTTCGTCGGCCGCGCCGACGAGCAGGTCAAGCTCGGCGGGCGGCGGGTCGAACTCGGAGAGGTCGACGCCGCCCTCGCCGCCCTGCCGGGCGTCCGGGCCGCCGCGGCGGCGGTGCGGGAGACGGCGGCGGGCGGCCAGGTGCTGGTCGGCTACCTCGTCCCCGAGCGGACGGCGGCCGGAGCGCCGACTGCGGCCGGCCTGGACCTGCCCGCGCTGCGGGTGCAGCTGCTGGAGCGGCTGCCGGCCGCGCTGGTGCCGTCGCTGGCCGTAGTGGCCGAATTGCCGACCCGTACCTCGGGAAAGGTGGACCGCAAGGCGCTGCCCTGGCCGCTTCCGGCGGCCGAGGCGGGCCGGAGTACCCGGCGCGGGCCGGGTGCCGAGCTGCACGGGACGGCCGCCTGGCTCGCCGAGCAGTGGCGCGACCTGCTGGGCGTCACCGCCGACGCCGACAGCGACTTCTTCGCCCTGGGCGGCACCAGCCTGGCCGCCGCCCGGCTGGTCTCCCTGCTGCGCGAGCGTCACCCCGGACTCTCCGTCGTCGACCTCTACCAGCAGCCCCGGCTCGGGGACCTCGCCGCCCACCTGGACCTCGGCCCCCGCCCGAAGGCCCACCTCGACAAGCCCGCCTCGGCGCGCCCCGCCGAACCGGCAGCAGCCACCCGGCCGGCCGGTCGCACCGTGCGCCCCACGCCGCGCCGGGCCGGCGTCTACCAGGCTGCCGTGCTCCTGCTGCTGCACACCGTGACCGGGCTGCGCTGGCTCCTCGCCGTCGCCGCCCTGGACAACCTGCTCCGGCCGCTGCCCTGGACTCCCCCCACTTCCTGGTGGCTCATCGGCGGCGGCTGGCTGCTGCTCTCCAGCGCGCTGGGCCGCGCACTGGTCGGGGCGACGGCCGCCCGGCTGCTCACCAGAGGGCTGCGCCCCGGCACCTACCCCAGAGGCGGTCCGGCCCATCTGAGACTGTGGACGGCGGAGCGGGTGGTCGCGGCGTTCAACGTGAGCTCGGTCATCGGCACCCCGCTGGCCCGCCGCTACGCCCGCCTGCTGGGCTGCCGGGTGGGTCGCGACGTGCACCTGCACACCATGCCGCCGATCACCGGACTGGCCGTGTTCGGTGAGGGCTGCTCGCTCGAACCCGACGTCGACGCGGCAGGCTGGTGGCTCGACGGCGACCTGCTGCACCTCGGCGGCGTGCACATCGGCCCCGGCGCCCGGATCGGCACCAGGGCCGTGCTCATGCCGGGCGCCAGGATCGGCGCCGGCGCCGAGATCGCGCCCGGCAGCTGCGTCACCGGCTCCGTCCCCGCCCGCCAGCACTGGCACGGTTCACCCGCGCGCCAGGACCGGGCGGCCGACACCCGCTGGCCGACGTTCCGCCCCGCCTCCTCCCGCGCCAACGAGCGCGCCTGGGACGTCGCGTACGCGCTGGCGCTGCCCCTGCTGCAGGCCCTGCCGCCGCTCGCGCTGGTCCCGGCCATGCTGGTGCTCTACGGCCTGGCCGGACACGATCCCTCCTACGGCGGTGTGTTCGACCGGCTGCTCGCGTCCTCGCTGCCGCTGGCACTGCTCACCATCGTCGTCTACGCCGTCCTGCTGACCGTGCTGGTCCGATTGCTCTCACGATCCGTCAGGCCCGGTCTGCACCCCGCACACGGACGGGTCGGCTGGAGCGTCTGGGTGGTCCACCAGCTGATGGCGGGCGCCAGGTCCGTGCTCTTCCCGTTCTACGCCTCGCTGTTCACGCCGGTCTGGCTGCGGCTGCTCGGTGCCAGGGTCGGTCGGCGGGTGGAGGCGTCCACCGTGCTGGCGCTCCCCGGGCTGATGAGCGTGGACGACTACGCCTTCCTCGCCGACGACACGCTCATCGCCCCCTTCGAGGTGTGCGACGGCTGGCTCAGGCTCGGGCGGGCCCGGATCGGACGCCGCTCGTTCGTCGGCAACTCCGGGATCGTCGGTCCCGGCCGGACCCTGCCCGCCGACTCCCTGGTGGGCGTACTGTCCGACGCCCCGCCGCAGGCCCGGCGGGGAAGCTCCTGGCTGGGCCGCCCCGGCTTCGCCCTGCAGCGTGTCGCCGAGAGCGGCGACACCGCCCGCACCTACCACCCGCCCCGGCGGCTGGTGTGGGCCAGGGCGGCGGTCGAGCTGTGCCGGTTCGGCCCGGTGGTCCTGACGGTGCTGCTCGGGGACCTCGCCGTCGCCGGGCTCCAGGAACTGCTGGACCGCTGCGGGCTGACGGTGTGTGTGCTCGCGGCCGGGGTGTTGCTGCTGCTCTGCGGCATCGCGGCCTGCCTGCTCACGACTGCGGCCAAATGGCTCCTCCTCGGGCGGTTCCGGCCGGGGCAGCAGCCGCTGTGGAGTTCCTTCGTCTGGCGTAACGAACTCTTCGACACCTTTGTCGAGGAGCTGGCCATGCCCTGGCTGGGGAACAGCCTGCTGGGCACGCCCTTCCTCAATGTCTGGCTGCGCAGCCTGGGGGCGACGATCGGGCGCGGGGTGTGGTGCGAGACCCACTGGCTGCCGGAGACGGACCTGGTCCGGCTGGGGGAGGGAAGCTCCGTCAACCGGGGCGTGGTGGTGCAGACGCACCTGTTCCACGACCGGCTGATGCGGATGGACGGCATCGAGGTGGGGGCCGGGGCGACCGTGGGGCCGCACTCCATCGTGCTGCTCGGGGCGGTGGTGGGGGACGGGGCCGTGGTCGGCCCGGCGTCGCTGGTGATGCGCGGCGAGGCGTTGCCGGCCGGTACCCGCTGGCTGGGAAACCCGGTGGCGGACTGGAGTTGAGGCCCCGCGCCGTGAGCGGGACGGCGAGTGCGGGCGGGGACTGACCGGGAACAGAACGAGGCCCTGTCGACCGGGGGGGAGGGTCGACAGGGCCTCTCAAACCTGCTCCGGCCGTCGGGGGGAGTCGGCCGGAGCAGGGGCTCTGGGTGCGGGCTGCGCCCACGTGCATCGCACGGGCGGTTGCCCTCGGTTCCGACGGTACCAAACTGTCGGCTCCGTGGGCATCGCGAGTGGTGTGCGTTGCCTCGGGAAGTGCCTCGGGTGCTCCGCCCGGAGGCCCGGAAAGGGCGCGGAACGGATCGGGGCACTCGATCAAGGGCTGATCAGAAGTGGTGCGGTCGTGCTGGTACCGGGGTTCGACCCCCGGTCCCCCGGGTGGCGACGTGTCAGGCGGTGCGCGCGCGGTTGCGGGCGGCGCGGCGCTTCATCGCACGACGCTCGTCCTCGCTCATCCCGCCCCAGACGCCGGCGTCCTGACCGGTCTCCAGGGCCCACTGCAGGCAGCTCTCCATGACCGGGCAGCGACGGCAGACGGCCTTCGCTTCCTCGATCTGCAGCAGGGCGGGCCCCGTGTTGCCGATGGGGAAGAACAGCTCGGGGTCTTCTTCCCGGCAGACAGCGCGGTGGCGCCAGTCCATGGTGATCCAACTCCTCCCGCCAACGGGGTTGTCCCGCAGGCGCATCGGTAGCTTGTGAATGTGAACGCTTTCACGAACCCTGGGGCAGGCGCGGGGCCGACGGGTGGGTCGACGCGAGGATGCCTGCGGCATTGCAGTGTGGATTCGGGCGACTCAGGCGGGTGCCCGGTAACGGACTGTCCCGATCGCCACGTAAAGGTTCGCAAACCTCGACTCCGGATACAACCCCCTTCGAGGAGGAAATTTTGATTCCTTGGTGTCGCCTAGGTCACACCCTGTACTTCTATGGAGTGAAGGGGTTCGCGCGTTCGAGAAGAAGGACTTTCGACCCTTCTGATCACACAATCACACGCAGTGCGCGGCGAACGCCTGAGAAGCTGACTTGGTTCCGCTCTCCAAGGTGGTCTCCATCGACCTGAAATGGCAACGTTTCCTGGGAATGCAAGGTGAATTCCTGGAGATCGTGGTAAGCGACCACGTGTTTGCCCCTCGGACCTGCTCCTGAGGCGTCCAGGAGCTGCGGAATGGTACGCAGCGTCTGAATGAGTGACATCCGGGTGAGCCCGAACAGGTCCAGGTCCGTGTCGAAGGTCGCCTCGGGCGAGGCGTAGACCGGGCGGTTGCCCAGGAAGGTCCACGGCGAGGTGTTGGCGACTATCGAGACGACGAGGCCCTCGACCGGATCGGCGCCGGGGAGACGCAGCGTGATCGGACCCGCCCTGCGGTGTTCCCGCTCGCCGAAGTAGTGGCGCACCGCCTGGTTCAGGTACAGAGCGTGGGTGGAGCGACGGCCGCTGCGGCGGTGCTGCTCGACCCGGCCGACGACTCCGGCGTCGAATCCGAATCCGGCGGTGAACGTGAACCAGCGTTCCGGCAGTCCCTCGGTGGCGGCCCGGCCCAGACCGACGGTCCGCTCCCGGCCCGCCGCCAGCGCGTCGAGCAGCGCGCCGGTCGCCTCGACCGGGTCGTTGGGGAGGCCGAGGGCGCGCGCGAAGACATTGGTGCTACCGCCGGGGACCACGGCCAGCCGGGGCAGGTGTTCGGAAGGGCCCTCCGCGAGCAGCCCGTTGACGACCTCGTTCACGGTGCCGTCGCCGCCGAGGGCGACCACGAGGTCGACACTGCCCGAGGCCGCGGCCTCGCGGGCCAGATCGCGCGCGTGGCCCCGGTACTCGGTCCCGACGACCTCCAACTTCAGGTCGCTGGCCAGCGCATGGGCGAGAACGTCCTTGGTCCTGCCGCTGGTGGTGGTCGCCTTCGGATTGACGACCAGGAGGGCACGCATACGGTCAGCTTACCTACCGGCAGGTATGCGGCCCGGGAGGGGCAGGGCATGGGAACGGAGCCGGAGACGGCGGCTAGCCTGGGTGCGTGACTGCTGACGCCTCGCTGCCTTCCTCCGCCGCCGCTGCCCCTGCCGCCGGGACGGGCCGTCCCTGGACGCTGACCGCCGGGGCGGCCATCGCCGTGCTCCAGGGCGGCCTCATCGCCGCCTACGGCGTCTACATGCTCGTCGCCGGTCTGGTCTCGCACACCAGGACCGGCCTCGGGCTCACCGAGTTCGGCGGGTTCATCGTGCTGCTGCTCGGCCTGCTGCCGCTGCTCGCCGGGCGGGGCCTGCTGCGGCTGAAGCGTTGGGGGCGCAGCCCGGCGGTGATGGTCGACACGCTGTGCCTGGCTGTCACCTACTTCACCTTCCAGAACGGCGGCGCGCAGATCGCGGTCGGCGTCGTGGTCGGCATCGCCGGCATCGCCGGGGCCGTGCTGCTGCTGCACCCGAGGACGACAGCCGCGCTGTGGCCCACGGGCGCGGACACGACGAACTAGCACGACACGGGGTAGCACGACGGAGCGCGCTACTCCTCCAGCAGCAGCTTGTCGCGGAGTTGGGCGAGGGTTCGGGCGAGCAGCCGGGAGACGTGCATCTGGGAGATGCCGACCTCGGCGGCGATCTGGGACTGGGTCATGTTCCGGAAGAAGCGAAGCACCAGGATCCGCTGTTCGCGCTGCGGCAGTTGGGCCAGCAGCGGCTTCAGCGACTCGCGGTACTCCACGCCCTCCAAGGCGTCGTCCTCCGCCCCCAGGGTGTCCGCGACCGCCGGCGACTCGTCGTCGGTGTCGGGGACGTCCAGCGAGAGCGTGCTGTAGGCGTTCGCGGACTCCAGTCCCTCCAGCACCTCCTCTTCGGAGATGCCGAGGCGCTCGGCCAGCTCGTGAACCGTGGGGGAGCGGCCGTGCTGCTGGGAGAGCTCACCGGTGGCGGTGGTGAGCGACAGCCGCAGCTCCTGGAGACGGCGCGGGACGCGGACGGCCCAGCCCTTGTCGCGGAAGTGCCGCTTGATCTCCCCGACGATGGTGGGGGTGGCGTAGGTGGAGAACTCCACCCCGCGGTCGACGTCGAACCGGTCCACGGACTTGATCAGGCCGATCGTGGCGACCTGGGTCAGGTCGTCCAACGGCTCGCCGCGGTTGCGGAAGCGCCGGGCCAGGTGTTCGACCAGCGGGATGTGCATCCGGACCAGCTGGTTGCGCAGCTCGACCCGCTCCGGGGCCTCCCTGGGCAGCGCGGCGAGCTGGACGAACAGGGCGCGGGCGGCCTCCCGGTCGGGGGCGCCGTGGCGCTGCGGAGCGGGCCGGCCGCCGCCCCAGACGTGCGGCTCGGGCGCGGGGGCGTGCTCGGGGTCCTGCCCGGCCGCGGCGCCAGGCACGAGGTCGGGGTCGACGTCGGGCTCGGCGTCCGTGACGTCCTCGGCGACGCTCTGCGCCGCGCCGTCCGGTGGGGCGTCCTCGACCTTGTCGAGTCCGTCCGTCTCCCCGACCGCCATCGGCACCGCCTGGTCGGGACGGTCGGGATCGTCTGCGAACACCCTGTCCTCCGCCTGTTCGGCCCCGGTGTGCACGGACTCCGGGGATGACGCCTTGCCGGCAACGCCTGCCACACCCGACTGCGCGGGCAGGACGGGTTTCTCCGCGCCGGACCTGGGTGCGGCGGCCTGCAGCCCGGCACCGTTTGTGCGGTCGTGATCACTCACGGCGATCCCCCGTTCCGTTCCGTTCCGGGATCAACTTGTTTGCACCGTCACCGTTGACGCTGCCTGCTCACGGCTGCCCTGGTCCGGCGCCGCGCTTCTTGTGCAGGCTGATGGTGACCGTTCGGTCCTCGGCCACCGTGGACTCGACCTCGCCGGCCAGCGCCGAGAGCACCGTCCAGGCGAAGGTGTCGCGCTCGGGGGCGCGACCGTCCGTGGTCGGAGCTGACACGGTCACCCGCAGCGAGTCGCCGACCAGGCGGAACACGCAGGTGAGGACGCTGCCCGGAACCGCCTGCTGGAGCAGGATGGCGCAGGCTTCGTCGACCGCGATCCGCAGGTCCTCGATCTCGTCCAGGGTGAAGTCGAGTCGGGCTGCGAGGCCCGCTGTCGCGGTTCGCAGGACCGAGAGGTAGGCACCCGCCGCGGGCAGCCGGACTTCGACGAAGTCCTTCGCGTCGGGCTCGCCGTCGATCTGGGACACCCTCACCTCCGTTGGTGTTGCGCCGCTGCGGAGGGACGATGCCCGTGCAGCGGTTCTCTCACAGTGCTCTGGGGCGCAGTGCTGTCAGGCCCTGCCGGACGAGGCCCGCCTCTGCTGGGGGTCGGGTCTGCCTGGGAGGTGACGCTATCGCGATCCACGACGCGATGTCGCCCGACTGGCGTCAGGGTGCCGCCCGCATGCCTTGCGGGTGACCCATGGTAAGTCGTCAGGAGCTGAGCGTGGCAATGGAGGTGAGGATATCTCCCGCGGGGCCGCCGAGACGGCGCTCAACCGGCTTCGGGAGCCGCTCCGAGAGCGGTCAGCGGCTCGCCGCTCATCCGGAACACCGTCCACTCGTCCATGGGCACCGCGCCCAGGGCCTTGTAGAAACCGATCGCGGGCTCGTTCCAGTCCAGCACCGACCATTCGAACCGGCCGTAGCCGCTCTCCACGCAGATTCGGGCCAGTGCCGCCAGCAGCGCCCTGCCGTGGCCGCCGCCACGCGCCGAGGGGCGCACGTAGAGGTCCTCCAGATAGAGGCCGTGGAGGCCGGTCCAGGTCGAGAAATTCAGGAACCACAGCGCGAAGCCCACGGTCTCACCGGTGACCTCGTCCAGGGCGACGTGGGCGAA
This sequence comes from Streptacidiphilus sp. MAP12-16, assembly GCF_041262165.1. Lineage (NCBI taxonomy): Bacteria > Bacillati > Actinomycetota > Actinomycetes > Kitasatosporales > Streptomycetaceae > Streptacidiphilus > Streptacidiphilus sp. MAP12-16. Next base: position 9,714 of record NZ_JBGCBY010000004.1, on the reverse strand, counting down.
GGCCGCCGGGTGCGGGCCGAAGAGGGCGGCGTGCAGCTGCTCCTCGGTGGACTTCACCTCGTGCAGGGACTTCTCGAAGTCGCCGAGCTCGCGGACCATGGCGTGGATGCTGGGAATGTCAGTGGCGACGGCTGGACGAATCATGCCTGCAGCCTACGTCGCGCCACTGTCACGCCGGACTGGCGTCCACACCGGACTGGCGTCCACACCGGACTGGCGTCCACACCGGACTGGCGTCCACACCGGACTGGCATCTCAGCCGAACGCGAAGAACCACCAGCGACGACTCCTCGGACCGAGACTGATCGAGGCTGTCGGTCGACACCGCTGGTGGTTCTTCGCGTTCGGCCCGTCTGTGCTGACGGGCGCGAGCTGGATCAGGCCTGCTTGGTCTCCCAGAAGATCTTGTCGATCTCGGCGATCAGGTCGAGGGCCTTCTGGCCGGTCGCCGGGTCGGTCGACGCCTTGGCGGCACTGAGCGCCTTCAGGGTGTCGTTGACCAGCTGGTGCAGCTGCGGGTACTTCTCGAAGTGCGGGGCCTTGAAGTAGTCGGACCAGAGCACCGACACGTGGTGCTTCGCCAGCTCGGCGCGCTCCTCCTTGATGACGATGGCCCGCGCGCGGAAGTGCGGGTCGTCGTTGGCCTGGTACTTCTCCTGGGTGGCCTTGACCGACTCCGCCTCGATCCGGGCCTGCGCGGGGTCGTAGACACCGCAGGGCAGGTCGCAGTGGGCGTGGACAGTGATCCGCGGTGCAAACAGCCGAGAGAACATGAAAGTCCCTTTCCTGTGATCGTCTTCCCGGCACGAGATTACTCCGGATCCGCTGCCGAATCGCGTCCAGCCCGCGGTCCTAGGGCAAAAGCTGTACGGACCGTGGACTTCCCGGCGGCGTGGGTCAAGATGGAGGCGAGGGTGTGATACGCACGGCGGCAGGTACAGCAGGCACGGCAGGCGAGGATGAACGGCATGGCGGAGCAGACACACGATCCAGGCGCTGGCGACCTGCCGCAGGAGCCGCCGGAGGGTGGACTCACCCCCGGGCGCTTCGGGTTGCTCAACGTTGAGGGGCCGTCGATGGTCCCCATGCTCACCCACGGTGACGTCGTGCTCTGCCAGTACGGGGCGAGGGTGCGACCCGGTGCGATCGTGGTCGCCCGCCATCCGCTGCGGCAGGAACTGTTCGTGGTCAAGCGCGCGGTCGAGCGCCGCGCCGGGGGCTGGTGGCTGCTGTCCGACAACAGCCAGGTCGAGAGCGACAGCCGCGACTACGGTGCGGTCCCGGACGAGCTGGTGCTCGGCCGGGTGCTCTGCCGGATCCGGCCCCGGCCGGCCTGGCTGGCCCCGACCGGTTGGCTGGAGCGGTTGTTGAGCCGGGCGCCGTACGGTTTCGCACGCCGGCTCGGGGCGTTCCGCAGGTTCAGCCCGGAGCTGTGACGCGGTTCTCCTCGCGCTTGCGGGCACGGTACGCGGCGACGTTCGCCCGGGTGGCGCACCGGTCGGAGCAGTAGCGGCGGGAGCGGTTGGTCGAGGTGTCCAGGTAGGCGTTGCGGCAGGGGGCGGCCTGGCAGATGCCGAGCCGGTCCACGCCGTGCTGGGTGAGGTGCACGGCGAGGCCCATGCTCGCGCCCGCCGCGTAGAGGGCGGTGGCCGTACTCGCGTTCTCGGCCAGGTGCATGTGCCACTGCGGGCGGCCGTTGTCGCCGAGGAAGCCGTGCCCGGACACGACCGGACTCACCGGGTACTCGGTCAGCAACTCGTTCAGCAGATTCACGGCGCGGCTCTCGTCCCCCTCGTCGGCCGACTCGAAGACCGCGCGCAGCCGTACCCGGACCGACCGCAGCCGCGGCAGGTCGGACTCGTCGGCGAGCCGTATGCCCCGGCTGCCGCTGCTGAACAGCTTGCGCACGGCCTCCACGGTGGTGAGCCCGTCCTTGCCGCGACCGGGCTCCTCCGTGTTCACCAGCCGCACGGCCAGGTCCGCGTAGGTGGTGAGCTCCACGATTGCTCCTCGTTGCTGGGCGATGCCCGTCAGCGGTAACAGACGACCTGGAGACAAGGGTATTACGTCGTAGCTCTCAGGGGTGGAAGATCTCGGTGAGGGCGGCTACCTGCCCCTGTGCGTCGAGGTGGACGTAGAAGTAGCCGCTGTTGACGTCCTTGTAGCCGGGGAGCTGGTGCACCGGTATCGGTACGGGACTGGCGCTGTCGTTGACGACCTCGACGACCGCGCCGGGTGCGAGGGTGAGGGTGGCGGCCGGACCGGTGGGGGTGTAGCGGACCTCCTCCTCGAAGGCGGTGTTGTAGCGGCAGGTTTCGAAGGTGAGGGTGACCGTGGTGGCGCCGCTGCCGGCCGAGTCCAGGTGGGCCCTGGCCGAGTCCAGGTGGGCGAACTTCTGGAAGCCGGGCTGGATGTAGCAGGGGGCGAACGTCGTCTTGGGGGAGGACGTGGCCGAGGGCCCGGACGAGTGCCCGCCCGCGGGCGCGGTGGTGTGGGTGACCGCGATCGGGGCCGAGCTGAGCTGCGTCGCGGACGGTGCCGCGGACGGCGAGGCGCTGTCCGACTGCGGGGCCGAGGCGCTCGGCGTCGCGGCGGCGGAAGCACCGGTGTGGGTGGGATCGCAGCCGACGGCGAGCCCGGCGAGGGCGACGCCCGCCAACGTGGCGAGGACGGTGTGACGGTGGTTCTGCATGGAAGGTGGCCCCCCTGGTCGAAGAGGGCACGACGGTGCACCCTCATCCGACCGGACGGCACTGACAGTCCGTCCGGTTGACGCTGTTACGTCATCAGGACAGAACGTCGTGGCCCCGGCCTCCACTGTGGAGAGGCCCGGGCCACGACGGGTTCCGCTGGGGGCAGAGGATTGTGGAGAGGCTAGAGGACTTTGGAGAGGAAGGCGCGGGTACGTTCGTGCTGGGGGTTGGTGAGGACCTCGCGGGGGTGGCCGGACTCGACGACGACCCCTTCGTCCATGAAGACCAGGGCATCGCCGACTTCGCGGGCGAAGCCCATTTCGTGGGTGACCACGATCATGGTCATGCCGTCGTCGGCGAGGCCGCGCATGACGTCCAGGACGTCGCCGACCAGTTCGGGGTCAAGCGCGGAGGTGGGCTCGTCGAAGAGCATGAGCTTGGGGTCCATCGCCAGGGCGCGGGCGATGGCCACGCGTTGCTGCTGGCCGCCGGAGAGTTGGGAGGGGTAGTTGCGGGCCTTGTCGCCCAGGCCGACGCGGGCCAGCAGGGCCTGGGCGCGTTCGCGGGCTTCGGCTTTGGACTGGCCCTTGACCTGGACCGGCGCCTCCATGACGTTCTCCAGCGCGGTCAGGTGGGGGAAGAGATTGAAGCGCTGGAAGACCATGCCGATGTCGCGGCGCTTGAGGGCGACCTCGCGGTCCTTGAGCTCGTAGAGCTTTCCGCTCTTCTCGCGATAGCCGACCAGTTCGCCGTCGACCGAGAGGCGTCCGGCGTTGATCTTCTCCAGGTGGTTGATGCAGCGCAGGAAGGTGGACTTGCCGGAGCCGGAGGGGCCCACGATGCAGAACACCTCGCGGGCCTTGACCTCCAGGTCGATGCCGCGCAGAACCTCGACCGGGCCGAACGACTTGTGCACCTGCTCGGCACGAACCATGGGTACCACGGTCACTGGGCACCTCCGGTGGCCGGTGCGGGCTGGCGCCGCAGGGAGAACAGTGTGGTCCGCAGCCGCTGCCAGGGTGTGGGGGGCAGTTGCCGGTTGCTGCCGCGGGAGTAGTGGCGTTCCACGTAGTACTGGCCGACGGTCAGCACGGAAGTGACGAACAGGTACCAGATGCTGACGGCGATGAGTTCAGGGATGTTCTGGAACGTGCGCGAGCCGATGTCCTGGCCTGCTTTGGTCAGATCGGTGAGCGCGATCACCACGACCAGTGACGTGGTCTTGAGCATCGAGATGGTCTCGTTGCCGGCCGGTGGGATGATCACGCGCATCGCCTGCGGGAGCACGATTCTGCGCAGGGTCTGAGTGTGGGTCAGTCCCAGCGAAGAGGCTGCTTCGGCCTGACCCTCGTCGACCGACTGGATGCCGGCGCGCACGATCTCGGCCATATAGGCGGCCTCGTTGAGTCCCAGGCCGAGCAGTGCGGCGGTGAACAGCGGGACCAGGTCGTTGTAGTTCCAGGAGTGGAAGGTGGGTCCGAACGGGATTCCGATGGAGACCTTGGGGAAGATCGCGCCCAGGAAGTTCCACACCAGCAGCTGGACCAGCACCGGGGTGCCACGGAAGACCCAGATGTAGAGCCAGGCCACCGAGGAGAGCACGGGGTTGTGGGACAGGCGCAGCACCGCCAGGACGATGCCGCCGGCGATGCCGATGACCATCGACAGGGCGGTGAGTTCCAGGGTGGTGCCGAGCCCGCGCAGGATGGTGGGGTCGTGCAGGATCTGGCCGACGGTGTTCCAGTGCAGTTGCTTGTTCGTCAGCATGGCGTGGGCGAACATGGCCGCGAGTACCGCGATGACGGCGATGCCGACCCAGCGTCCGGGGTGGCGCACCGGGATGGCCCGGATCTCTTCGGGCCGTGCCCGGGTCGGTGGTGCCTGGTCTTGGGGAGCGTTCACGACTGGTTACTTCCCGGATCAGCTGGTGGCGCCGTTGACGACGACCTGCGTGTCGGGGAGCGCGCCGGACTGCACGCCCCACTTGGTGAGGATCTGGTTGTAGGTGCCGTCCTTGATCAGGTCCTTGATGGCGCCCTGGACGGCCTGGGCCAGCTGGCCGTCGCCCTTGGGCAGGACGATGCCGTAGGGGGCGGTGTTGTAGTCCTGGCCGATCTTCTGCAGTGTGCCGCCGCTCTGCTGGACGGCGTAGTCCACGACCGGGGAGTCGGCCATCATGGCCTGGTCGCGCTTGGCGACCAGGGCGCTGGTGGCGTCGGTCTGCAGGGTGAACTCGCTGGCGGTGGCGACCGGCTTGCCGGCCTTGGTGCAGGCCGGGTTGATGGTGTTCTTGATCTCGTCGGCCTCGGTGGTCCCGCTCTGCACGGCGATCTTGACGCCGCACAGGTTCTTCTGGTCGATCTTGTCCGGGTTGCCGGCCAGGACCGCGACGGCCTCGCCCGCGTTGAAGTAGGTGACCATGTCCACGGCCTGCTCGCGCTTCTGGGTGGCGGTGAAGGAGGACAGGCTCAGGTCGTACTTCTTGGCCGCGATGCCGCCCAGGATGCTGTCGAAGCTCGCGTTCGCGAAGTTCGCCTTCAGGCCGAGCTTCTTCATGATGGCGGTGCCGAGCTCGACGTCCATGCCGACGATGTTCCCGCTGGCGTCCTTGAACTCCATCGGGGCGTAGGAGGCGTCCGTGGCGATGTTGGCCGTACCCGCGCTCTTCAGTGCGGCCGGCACCAGCGCCACCAGCGCCGCGTCCGCACCCACCGCGTTGACCGACTGCGAAGCGTTGGGAGCACTCGAGCTACCAGAGGTGCTGGAACTGCCACACGCAGTGAGCAGCAAAGACCCTGCTGCGACGGCTGCGCCGGTCGCGATGATGCGCTGGGCGATGGAACGTGCCATGGGGGGTTCCTCCTGTGGGGGCAGGCTGAGCAGTTGTCACAGCGTGCTGCACACCTTTATGCGGCGGCACGACCGGTGAATGAGATCGAATCTTGCCACCCCCGGCTCCCAATGCCGCGTCTATCTGTGTCAAAATCCCATAACGGGTGACCCCCGTCGCATGAGTAGGCCACCGGATCGGGACCGATTCGGGAGGTGTGCAGGACCGGAAGCCGACGACGCAGGCTCCGGAGCCGAAGCGCCTCGTCGGCACGGCCCGCTCCAGTTCTGCTGGGCCAGCAGCACCCTTGTCCACACCCTTGCCATCCCTCGTTCGAGTACACCTATACACCGTCTGTGCGGGCGGATCGAACGACGTCGAGGCGTATGAAGTCGCCGTTACGCGGACGAAAAGACGAAGGTGCCGCAGCGGCGCCCCGGCTAGTGTCGAGATCGGCACCGACCGGACGCACCGCAGCTCAACCACCCCTCAACAGGAGGCCGGGGTCGCTCCTTGGCGGCGACCGCCCTCCGAAACGACGACGAAGAGGTCATCGTGGCAGCCGAGATCATCAGCCCCCGCTCGCTGGACGAGCAGGATCCCATCGACCCCGCTTTCGCGCTGCATCGCGGCGGCAAGATGGAGATCACTGCGACTGTGCCGGTGCGTGACGCGGACGACCTGTCCCTCGCCTACACCCCCGGCGTGGCCCGGGTCTGCACCGCCATCGCCCAGCAGCCCGAGCTGGTGTACGACTACACCTGGAAGTCCAACGTCGTCGCGGTGGTCACCGACGGCACGGCCGTGCTGGGCCTGGGCGACATCGGCCCCGAGGCGTCGCTGCCGGTGATGGAGGGCAAGGCGATCCTGTTCAAGCAGTTCGGCGGCGTGGACGCGGTGCCGATCGCGCTGGCCACCAAGGACACCGAGGAGATCATCGAGACGGTCATCCGCCTCGCGCCGTCCTTCGGCGGCGTCAACCTGGAGGACATCTCCGCGCCGCGCTGCTTCGAGATCGAGCGGCGGCTGCAGGACGCGTTGGACATCCCGATCTTCCACGACGACCAGCACGGCACCGCCGTGGTGACCCTCGCCGCGCTGCGCAACGCCGCCCGGCTGACCAACCGTACGCTGGCCGACCTGCGCGCGGTCATCTCCGGAGCGGGCGCGGCGGGCATCGCCATCGCCAAGATCCTGGTCGGTGCGGGCATCGGCGACGTCGTGCTGTGCGACCGCCAGGGCGCGGTCCACGTGGGACGCACCGACCTGACCGACGTGAAGCGCGAGATCGCCGAGCTGACCAACCGGGGCGGCCTGTCGGGTTCGCTGGCGGACGTGCTCGCTGGCGCGGACGTGTTCATCGGAGTCTCCGGCGGCACCGTTCCCGAGGAGGCGGTCTCGCGCATGGCGAAGGACTGCTTCATCTTCGCCATGGCCAACCCCACGCCCGAGGTGCACCCGGACGTCGCGCACAAGTACGCGGCCGTGGTCGCCACCGGGCGCAGCGACTTCCCCAACCAGATCAACAACGTGCTGGCCTTCCCCGGGATCTTCGCCGGCGCGCTGCAGGTCCGGGCCTCCAGGATCACCGAGGGCATGAAGATCGCGGCGGCGGACGCGCTGGCCGGTCTGGTCGGCGACGACCTGACCGCGGCTCAGGTCATCCCGAGCCCGTTCGACCCGCGGGTGGCCCCGGCGGTCACCAAGGCCGTCGCCGCCGCCGCCCGCGCGGAGGGCGTCGCCCGGCTCTAGCCGCGATGGCGAGCGGATGCCGGGGTCCAGGCGGTACGCCCTGGACCCCGGCACCGGCATCCGAAGCACCGACGCAAGCCGCAGCACCCGCAGATGACATGACGCCAGCGGACGTATGTCACACCGCGCCGTGGTTCCCCGGGACCGCGCGACCGTCCTAGGGTCGTGTCATGTTCGCTGCCTACGCTGCCCGAATCGACGCCGACGACCCGCTGAGCGGGCTGGAACTGGGCGAGCGCCCCGAGCCGGAGGCACGCCCCGGCTGGAGCGTCGTCACGGTGAAAGCCGCCAGCCTCAACCACCACGACCTCTGGTCGCTGCGCGGCGTCGGCCTGCCGGCCGAGAAGCTGCCGATGATCCTCGGCTGTGACGCGGCCGGCGTCGACGAGCACGGCAACGAGGTCGTCCTGCACTCCGTCATCGGCCAGAGCGGTCACGGCGTCGGAGCCGACGAGCCGCGCTCGATCCTGACGGAGCGCTACCAGGGCGCCTTCGCCCAGCAGGTCGCCGTTCCGACCTGGAACCTGTTGCCCAAGCCGGCCGAGCTGTCCTTCGAGGAGGCGGCCTGCCTGCCCACGGCGTGGCTGACGGCCTATCGAATGCTGTTCACCAACGCGGGCGTCAAGCCCGGCGACACCGTCCTGGTCCAGGGCGCGGGCGGCGGCGTGGCCACGGCGCTGATCGTCCTCGGCAAGGCGGCGGGCCTGCGGATGTGGGCCACCAGCCGGGATGAGTCCAAGGGCGCGCGGGCGCTCGAGCTGGGCGCGGACGCGGTGTTCGCGAGCGGCGCGCGGCTGCCGCAGCGGGTGGACGCGGTGATGGAGACGGTCGGCGCGGCCACCTGGTCACACTCGGTCAAGTCGCTGCGTCCGGGTGGGACGATCGTCATCTCCGGCGCTACCAGCGGCCCCAACCCACCGGCCGAGCTCACCCGCATCTTCTTCCTGGAGCTCAAGGTCGTCGGTTCGACGATGGGGACCAAGGAGGAACTGGCCGGGCTGCTCTCGCTGTGTGCGACCAGCGGAGTCCGACCGGTCATCGACACCGTCCTGCCGCTGGCCGACGCCCGAGAGGGCTTCGCCAGGATGGCCAAGGGCGACCTCTTCGGCAAGGTCGTGCTGACGCCGTAGCCTGCGCCGCACGCCGTCGTATCCCCCGCACACGCCGCGGTCCCCGCCACCCCGGCAGGGGTACGGGGACTGGGAGGGCGCTGGGCGTGAGTGGGCGTCAGCCCCGCAGGCGGCGGGCCGCCTCGGCGAGGACGGCGCGGGCGCGGGCGAGGTCGCCGGCGTCGAAGCCGCCGTCCCTGGCCGCGTCGCGGACCTCGTCGCGGAACCGGTCGAGCAGGTGGGTGAACTCCGGCACGGGCTCGCCGTCCGGGTCGGTGACCGTCCACGGGGGCAGGTCGGTCGGGGCGGAGTCGGTCGGGGCGGAGTCCTCGACCGGTTCGCCGGCGTCCTTGTCGAGGTCCACCCGCTCGCCGGCCGGCCGGGTCGCGGTGCCCGCGGGCGGGGCGCCCCAGCGCGAGGGGTCGGCGAGGCCGGTGAGGGTGCGGGTCAGCTCGGAGAGTCCCTCGGCCAGGCCGGTCGGCCAGTCGCCGTTCTTGGCGTGGGCGCGAATCTGCTCGCCCACGCGGTGCGCCTCGGCACGGACCTGGTCGCGCACGGCCTTGGTCTGCTCGCGGGTGGCGCGGGCCTCCTCGCGTGCGGTGCGGGCCTGCTCCTTGGCCAGCCGGGCCTGCTCTCGCGCCTGCTCCTTGGCCTGCCGCCACTCCTCCTTGGTGCGCTGCCAGGTCTCCTTGTCCATGCCGGGCCACGGGCCGTCGCCGCCCCACACCGGGTCGGGACCCCAGCCCTTCGCGGTGCCCTTGCTCTGGCGCCGGGACTCCTTCGCAGCCAGCCGCATCTCCTCACGCAGGTCGTGCGCGGAGTCGCGGACGTCCTCGCGGATCTGGTCCGCGAGCTGGGCGACGGAGTCGCGGATCTCGGCCTCCAGGGCGTCGATCTCCGGAGCGCGGGACGCGAGCTCGGTCCGGCCGGCGTCGGTGATGCGGTAGACCTTGCGGCCGCCCTCGACGGTGTGGGCGACCAGGCCCTCCTGCTCCAGTTTGGCGAGGCGCGGGTAGACCGTGCCGGCCGAGGGGGCGTAGAGCCCGTTGAAGCGCTCCTCCAGCAGGCGGATCACCTCGTAGCCGTGTCGCGGCGCCTCGTCCAACAGCTTGAGCAGGTAAAGACGAAGGCGACCGTGTGCGAATACCGGACTCATGCGCCCACCTCGCTACGCTCGGCGGGGCCTTCGTCCAGCGCCGCCTTCTGATTGATGAACTCGCTTCGCTCGCTCATGTGCCCACCTCGCTACGCTCGGCGGGGCCTTCGTCCAGCGCCGCCTTCTGATTGATGAACTCGCTTCGCTCGCTCATGTGCCCACCTCGCTACGCTC